>NZ_JBOGEG010000014.1:0-86108 GCF_050701915.1 Glutamicibacter sp.
GCGGGGTATCCGGCATAACGCCGGATACCCCGCTTCGCGCTGCCTGCGCGGCTGCGCTGGCAGGTCACCTTTCACCGGCCGCGTCTAGGCGTCGCGCCGTTTCAGCGCAACATATCCGGCTCCGAGCAGGGCCATGGCCCAGCTAACCAGCACCAGCAGCGCCGCCTGCGGCCCATAGGGTTCGGTGGCGCCGGTGGCCATGATTGTCGCCGCGTTGGTTGGCAGGTACTGGGCCAGCGTCTGCACCCACTGGAAGGGAATCAGCTGCAGGATCTGCGGCAGCCCGATCACCAGCATGATCGCCGAGACAATCGCCCCGGCCGAGTTCCGGCACAGCAGCCCGAGCCCGAGCACCATCAGGCTCAGCAGCGCCAGGTAGGTTCCGGCGCCCAGGCAGGCCGAAATCAGGTCGGAGAAGGCGAAGGCCCCGTACTGCCCCGCACTGAGCGCCGCGGGGATGGTGCCCAAGGAGATCATGGCCACCCCGGCAGCAAAACTGAGCCCGGACAGCAGCAGCGACTTCGCTGCCAGCAGCAGCCCGCGGCGTGGTACCGCTTGCAAGGAGGTGGTGATGGTCCCGCTGGAGTACTCGTTGGTGATGTGCAGGGCGGCTGCGGCGGCGAAGAACAGCTGGCCGAATTGCAGGGTAGCGAAGACCATCAGCGGGGCGGGCATCGTCGTGTCGAAGCCATTGTCCCCGCTGGCTTTCGCGCTGGCGCCAAGCAGCCACCCGAAGGCGATGGTCAGCGCGATTCCCGAGGCATAGAGCCAGAGCAGCGAACGCAGCCCGAAGAATTTAGTGGCTTCGGCGCGGGCAGCCCCCACCAGCTCTGCGCCCAGGTATCCGGATGCGGATTCATTGATCTGCAGCGTGCTCATTTGCTTCCCGCTCCCCCTGCTAATTCGGCGGAGTATTCCACCGTGTCATGCGTCAATTGGTTGTAGGCGTTTTCCAGCGATCCGTGGGCAACGCTCAGTTCATGCAGCTCGATGCCATGGGCGAAGGCCAGCGCACCGATGTTTTCCAGCGGCATGCCGAGGACCTCCAGCCGGTCCCCGGCGGCGTTCAGCTCGATGCCCGGTTGCCGCAGGAGTCCGGCGAGCGCGGCGAGCTGCGGCGAGCGCACCGTGATGACCTGCTGAGTGAATTGCCTGATCAGCTCCCCGGTGGGCGCTTGGGCGATCAGCTCCCCGCGGCCTACCAGGATCAGCTGGTCCGCCACCTGCTGCACCTCGCTCATCAGGTGGCTGGAGACGAAGACGGTCCCGCCGCAATCTGCCCGGGTGCGCATCAGCTGCCGGATCCAGCCGATGCCCTCGGCGTCCAATCCGTTCATCGGCTCGTCCAGGACCAGGATTTCCGGGTCGCCCAGCAACGCCGCGGCGATGCCCAGGCGCTGGCGCATGCCCAGGGAGAACCCGCCGATGCGCTTGGCGGCCACGGACTGCAGCCCGACTTCCGCCAGCACCTCATCTACCCGGGATGCCGGGATCCGGTTGCTTTGCGCCAGGGCCTTGAGGAAGGTGCGCGGGGTGTGCCCCGGATGCCCCGCCGTGCCGGAAATGTGCGCTCCTACAACATGCAGCGGGTAGCGCAGCTGCGCGTAGGGAACCGAATTGACCAGTGCCTGCCCGCTGCTTGGCGCGTCCAGTCCGAGGATCATGCGCATGGTGGTCGATTTGCCGGCCCCGTTGGGTCCGAGGAATCCGGTCACCTGCCCGGGCTCTATGGTTGCGGTAAGCGCATTGACTGCGCGGGTGGCGCCGAAGTCCTTGCTCAGTGCTTGAAGTGCGATCATGGTGTGCTCCTTTGGTTCTGTTCTCCACCCTAGGATTCGCCCAGGCCGCCGCGCACCGGCCGGAAGTCTGCAAACTCGCGGCCCCGAACCCCTACCTTGGTCGGTGTCTGGCTGCGGCGAATCTGCGTAGCATGTTGTCCATGACTACCTCGTGGAAGCAGCCGGTCCTGTTGCTGTTGCTGGCCCTCTGCGCCTATCTGGTCCCCATCTCCACGAACGGGGCCTGGGTTGTGCTCGCTCCCCTGGCCGCGGCCTTCAGCTACCTGGCTGGACGGCATGTTTCCTCGCTGGCCCACGGATTGCTGGCCCTCGGGGCAGGGACGCTGGCCTCCGGGGTGACGCTGGCGCTGTCCTCCCACCTGAGCCTGCTGACGTTCGCGCTGAATATCCTCACCGGCCTGGTGCTTTTTGCGCTGCTGCCCTGGTGGGCCGGCCGGGCGCGGCGCAATGCGGTGCTGTTCCGCAGCCAGGAGCGCCAGCATCTGGTGGTGCAAGCCGAGCTGCGCGAACGGGCGCGGATTGCCGAAGCCATGCATGATCAGCTGGGCCACGATCTGGCGTTGCTGGCGCTGTCCACCGGCGGGCTGCAGGTATCCCTGGAAAAGGGCACGGAAGCCTACGCGCAGGCGGCGCGGATCCGCGAGCAGGCCGATGAGTCCATAGAGCATCTGCACCAGATCATCGGGGTGCTGCACGAGGACGGCGAACAAGCGCCGCTGGGTCCGGCAGGGTCATCGCTGGAGCAGCTGGTCGAGCAGGCCCGAGCCAAGGGCATGAAGATCAATTTCACCCGGCATGGCCCCTCGCCCCAGGCCCCCGGATCCATCCGGTGGGCCGCGGTGCTGCACCAGGTAGCCCAGGAGGCGTTAACCAATGCGGCAAAGTACGCGCCGCACGCCGAGGTGGACCTCGAGCTCGATACGCACTCGGAGCATGCGGTGCTGAGGATTTCCAATCCGCTGCATGGGCCCCTGCCTCCCAGCCGGCCCGGGGCCACCGGGATTGCGTCGCTGCGCGGCACCCTCGAAGCCGCCGGAGGGACGCTGGAGGTGCACCGCACCAAGGAGCGTTTCGAACTGCGCGCTTCCATTGCCCAAACATCCCCGCAGCCGGCGCCTGCCGGGGTGCGCTCGCAGGTGAAGCGCACGAGCACCTCGATGCTGGTGCTACTGCCGGTCCTCGCCGTCACGGTGATTGCCGCGTCCCTGCTGCTGTTGCAGCATGCCACCTACCAGGCCACCGCGCTGCATCCGTCGGACTACCAGAAGCTCTTGGTGGGCATGGACTCAAGCGAGGTTGCTACGCTGGTCCGCGCCCCGGGCCTGGATGAGCCGCTTCCCGTGATCGACGAGCCGGCGCCACCTAGGGATGCGCAGTGCCGCTACTATGCGGCGCGGACCGGCCTGCTGGATCTGGGCAGCGAGATGTTCCGCCTGTGCTTCACCGATGACGTGCTGGTTTCCACCGACCACCTCTACCCCGCCGCCTAGCCAAAGGAACTGCAGATGAGCATGGATACACCCGTCAGCGTGCTGCTGGTGGATGACGATGCACTGATCCGCGCCGGGCTGCGCGCGATCCTGTCCAGCGACCCGGGCATCTCGATTATCGGCGAAGCGGAGAACGGGGTGCGCGCCATCGAACTGGCCGCGCGCCTGGACCCATCGGTGATCCTCATGGATATCCGCATGCCGCAGCTCGATGGACTGGGCGCCATGGAAGCGATCCTGGGCCGGGCCCCGGAGGCCAAGGTGCTGGTCCTGACCACCTTCGGCGAGGAGGAATACATCGACCGGGCCATGTCCAACGGAGCCTGCGGATTCATGCTCAAGAGCTCGGGGCCCGAGGAACTGCTCGGCGCCATCCATGCGGTGGCCGAGGGCGCCGCGGCGCTCTCCCCGCGCATTGCCCGGCGGGTGATCGACAAGGTGCGCGGGATCGATACCGCCTCGCTGGCCCGCGCCCGGTCCCTGGTCCAGGCCTTGACCGTACGCGAACGCGAAGTCCTGGCGCTGGTGGGTGCGAGCCTGACCAATGCGGAGATCGCCGCCCGGCTGCTGCTCACCGAGGCGACGGTCAAGGGGCATATGACCGCAATCCTGCTCAAGCTCGGTGCGCGCAACCGCGTGGATGCCGCCCTGATCGCCTATCGCGCAGGGATTGTTGCGGTCTAGGTAATCGTCTTCAGCACAGCCACTGACAATTATCGACGAAATATAGCCCGGAACACTAACCTCGAATTCACGCCGGTGACCCCTTATCAACCAATTACGCTTCTGAACCTAAGTCCACTGCTGGATAAGCTGAAATATTTGCCAGGAATAATCCAGACACAATGTGAGGGTTACTGTTACTGCCGAGCAGCTCAATCAGGACCGAGTCATCATCGCATTCCAAAACTAAAAACTGATCATCTACTTCAAACTTCAAACCATTATCATCACAGGCCCCAGTGCGCACCACGAAAGTTCTAACTTGCCCTTCGTTGCGCATCGATCTTGATTTGAACTTTTCTTTCAGAATATCGATGCGATCTTTCACCGCGGGACCGCTCGCAACACCGGCAGCATAAAGAGCAGTGGCCGCACCAATTGCCATCATCCCCGCCTTCTTGGGCCCTCCAACTCCTTTGACGAACGTAACTATCATTTGATAACCACCTAAATTACTCATGACGTTCCCCATTCCCGAGTCTCTGAATGAGCCTACCAACAGACGCGCTTTACAAATTGACTAGTGAAACAAATCTATCTTCAGCATGCGCACCAAGTGGAGAACAGTATTGGCGGCAGGTGACAGGCAGCACGCTCCACCTCCGGGAATATTTGACGCATCAACTTGTTATTACATGCATACGCATATAAATTAGAGGTAAGCGCACAGCGGATCTCGACAATTCAGGAGTGGACATGCAATTCGGAGTATTCTCAGTCAGCGACATCACCCGCGACCCAACCACCGGCCGCATCCCGACCGAAAAAGAGCGCATCGACGCATCGGTAGCGATCGCCAAGAAGGTCGAAGAAATCGGCATGGATGTCTACGCCATCGGCGAGCACCACAACCGCCCGTTCTTCTCTTCTTCCCCTACCACCACGTTGGCCTACATTGCCGCCCAGACCGAGCGCATCATCCTTTCCACCACGACCACGCTGATCACCACCAATGACCCGGTGAAGATCGCCGAGGACTTCGCCATGCTCCAGCACCTGGCAGATGGCCGCGTGGACCTGGTCCTGGGCCGCGGCAACACCGGCCCGGTCTACCCATGGTTCGGCAAGAACATGCAGGACTCGGTCAACCTGACCGTGGAGAACTACCACCTGCTGCGCCGCCTGTGGGATGAGGACGTGGTGAACTGGGAAGGCAAATTCCGCACCCCGCTGCAGAACTTCACCTCGACCCCGCGCCCGCTCGATGACGTGGCACCGTTCGTCTGGCACGGTTCGATCCGCACCCCGCAGGTAGCGGAAATCGCCGCCTACTACGGTGACGGCTTCTTCGCCAACAACATCTTCTGGCCAAAGGAGCACTACCAGCAGCTGATCAACCTGTACCGCGAACGCTACGAGCACTATGGGCACGGGCGCGCAGACCAGGCAGTAGTTGGCCTTGGCGGCCAGTTCTACATGGCCAAGGATTCCCAGCAGGCAGTCAAGGAATTCCGCCCGTACTTCGATAACGCCCCGGTCTACGGCCATGGCCCGTCGCTGGAAGACTTCACCTCCCAGACACCGCTAACCGTTGGCTCGCCGCAGCAGGTGCTGGAGAAGACGCTGTCCTTCCAAGAGTACTTCGGCAGCTACCAGCGCCAGCTGTTCCTCATCGACCATGCCGGCCTTCCGCTGAAGACCGTGCTGAACCAGCTGGACATGTTCGGCGAGTACGTGCTGCCTGAACTGCGCAAGGAAATGGATTCCCGTGCACCGAAGGACCTCACCCCGGCGCCTACCCATGCGGGATTGGTTGCTGCTCGCAACGCTAAACTAGAAGCTGAGCAAGCAAACACCAAGGAGCCTGTAGCAAGTGACCGGGACCAGTAATCCAGCAGCCTCATTGAAGGTCACCACCGATGCCTGGGAAGCGCTTTTCCGGGCACAGGTGGCGGTCATGCGCCAGATCACGGCAATGCCGGAGTTCGGCAAGCTGTCCATGCGCGAGTACGACGTGCTGTTCAACTTGCGCACCTGCCCCGGCGGCAAGAGCCGGATGGTAGACCTGAACAAGCAATTGCTGATTTCGCAGCCCAGCCTCAGCCGCATGGTCACCCGCTTGGAAGACCAGGGACTGGTAGTTCGTGAAGCCGACCCGGATGACCACCGTGCCATGCAGCTCTCGCTGACCGAGGCAGGCCGCAAGCTCCAGCAGGAAATCGGCAGGGAGCACGTCAAGCATCTGCACAATTTGCTGGGCACCGCACTGACCGAAGAAGAATTCCATGAATTGGAACGCTTGAGCACCAAACTGCGTGAAGCGGTGCAGTAGCGTTTGCGCCCAGCCTGGAAGGACATGCCCTAGGGCAGCTCCTTCCGGGCTCTCGGGCATTCCATGGGATTAAATTGAGTCAGCATCAACTGTTCAATCACGGCGCACAGAAGGCAGAACACTTTTGAAGGACGAAAAGCTATTCAGCTTGGAAGAAGCTGCCAGCACCCTTGGGGTAGAAACCAAGGAGTTGCGCAGCTACCTGCGCCAGCATCGTCCCAAGGGCGCCATCCAGAAGCCGCCTCAGCCAGGTGGCAATTGGCATGTCTCTGCCTCATTGCAGACCCAGATTCAGTTCGCCGGCGCGCCGGGACTGGAAATTGCCCTCACGCCCATAGATGACCAGGTCATCGATTCCCTGGATTGGTCACCGTGGGAATCCTTTGAAGCCACGGCCGAATCGGCGCCAGTGGCTCCGGGCGTCTACATGTTCCGGCGTGCTGGTGCCGGGGAGAATGAGCCAATCTACGTGGGCCAGGCTGGCGAACGCAGCGGCAAGGGCCTTCGCGGAAGACTGAAGATCTATTCCAGCGGCAAGGGCGCAACCTCCGGCATGGGCAAGTACGCTTTTGACGAAGGACTAGCAGATCCGCAGTGGCTACGGGACCTGGCAGTTGAAGCGGAACGCGGTGAATCCCGGTCGATCCAGCAAGTGGCACGCCTGGCCATTGACCGCTTGAACCTTGAAGGACGGTGGGTGACCTGCATACATCGCAAGGCGGCCTTGCTCCTGGAAGCCGCATTGATCAGGAAATACCACTCTTCGCTGTGGAATATTGCCGGCGTGCCAAAAGATGCGGAGAACTAGGCATCCCGCTGCATTTTCCCGGGAATGGGCTTGATTCTGCCTCCGGGCAGGTTCATTGTAGGAGTAGCCACTCTCCCACCGGTATGTAGTTTGAATCGAGGCATTTGCCATGGGCTCGGTAGTTTGCGATGTCACCGTCTCCCTGGACGGATTCTGCGCTGGACCCAATCAGAGCATGCAGAATCCACTGGGCGAGGGAGCCGAAGCCCTGCACCGCTGGCAGCTTGAGCGCCTCGAAGAGAACCAGGCGGAAATTTCCGCGATTACCCAGGCATCGGCTTTCATCATGGGCAGCAAGATGTTCGGCCCTCCGGCCGGAGAGGAAGACGCCGACTGGATCGGGTGGTGGGGAGAAAACCCTCCGTACCATGCCCCGGTCTTCGTGCTCAGCCATCACCCAAAGCCGATGCTCTGCCTGGAAGGCGGGACCAGCTTCCAATTCATCCCCGATGGGATCGAGGAAGCCCTCGCCGAGGCCCAGGAAGCGGCGGGAGAGCATCCAGTGGCCATCGCTGGCGGGGCAAACACGATTGTGCAGTTCTTGCGATCAGGCCTCATTGACGAACTAAGGCTGCATATCGCGCCCATCCGCCTTGGACAGGGTGAGCCCATCACCATTGAAGATATAGAAACGCATATGGACCGCGTTTCACGTCGCGAAACGACTCTCGCCACGCACGTCTACTACCAGCGCCGCCGCTAGCTGCCGATCCAGGTTATTTGTAGAACCCCTCGCGAAGATTGATCCCGTATTCCAGCCAAGCCTTCATTGCGGCCAGCATTCCGGTCCAGCCCTCGCAATTCCCAAAGGCGGCCTTGGCCCCTTCGGAGGTCCCCACCCAGCTAGCCTCGCTGATGGTCACCTTGGTTCGGGTGCTGTCTTCCAAGGAAGCAAATTCGAATGTCACGGTATTCATGCCGTCTGCAGCGGTGGATTGCTGACCGCCCCATTGGAAGACAATGCGCTTTGGCTCTTCTACTTCCAAGATCTTGACAGGGAAAGGGCCGGGGAAATCATGGAAGTCCCAGGTCACGGTTGCACCATTTTCCAGGTGCCCTTCAGCTCCCCCGGTGGTGAAGTAATGCGAAAGCTGTTCTGGATCAGCCACAGCTTCATATACCTGCCTGATCGATTTGGAAATGATTCCCGAAACGGAGAAAGACAGTTCGCGAAGCTCTTCATGTGGTTCCATAAGACAGGTCTACGCCCGAAGACCACTAGTGACAATAGATATGGGAAAATTCCCAGCGAAAATTAGTGCTTAAACACCAAACGGCTTGGCATAACGGTAGGTGCCGCGCGGCAGGCAGCTATCGTCGAACACGCGCACCATGAAGTGCTCGCCCCACGAAGTGCGCGTAGGCCGGATACCGCGAGCTTGCGCAGTTTCGTAGCCGAAGCGGCGGTAATAGCCAGGGGCGCCCAGCAGGACAATACCGCTGATGCTTTCTTGCTCGGCCTTGTCGTGAATTTCTTGCATCAGGATCGACCCGACACCTCGGTGCTGGTATTCCGGAGCAACAGCTAGCGGGCCAAGTCCCAGCAGGGGTTCCCCGTTGACTTCGCCCCATGTAGCGATGACGTGCCCTATGACCGTTGCGTCGTCCAGGGCAACGATTGAGAAGCGGTTATCGTACTGGTCGCAATCGAATAGACGCTGCAGCAGTCCGACTTCCTCAGGCTCAACCATCGGATCGATGCCGGAGAACGCAGCATGCGTTATTGCATACACCGCAGCTCGGTCATCGAAGACTTCTGGACGGATACGCATGCACGCAAACCTACCAAATCTCGCCGAGCTAGAAAAATTGAACCCTCGCGTTCTTCCACCAACTGGACTCCCTGCGCAGGGCATTTCCCTTGCTGCTGAACAGGCGATTGCGTTTTCTTGCAAGCATGGTTCGGCCAGCACTTCCCAAGGCCGCGTTCCTTCTGGCACGACCTGTCCAACCGGAATACCCAGTTGCCAATATTCCGTGGCCATTGCTCCGGGAAACTTCTCGCTTCCTCAGGCGGGAGGGCGTTTCTTCATTTCCGGGCCGCCAGTTGCCGCTGCTTGCAGGCGCCTGCTGCCAAGCGAGGATCTGCCCCACTAGCTGCTTCAAAAAATGGGCCCAATTAGCCCATTCCTTCTCTAACGTTTGCAGTAACGTCTTGAACGAGTCATGGATAGATGATGGAATGATGGTCGCATCGCTTGTCACCTCTATCGGAGAGTTCCATGAAACTGCCTCGGGCGTTCAAGACTTCAATGGCTGCCATCCTGTCGGCCGCACTGTTTGCAACCGTGCTTCCGGCAACCCCGGCTCTAGCCACAGCTCCTGTTCCAGCGACTGCAACGGTCCAGGCACAGGCACTCGCAGTCGATAGCGGACTGCAGATTGCCGCTAGGAAAATCCAGCGCAATCCGGGCAAGAACGACGTCTTCGTCAACAAGAAGTACCCGCTGAGCCCCGTAAAGTACGCGCCGAAGACGGTAGCGGTCAAGGGCACCAACGTCCGGCTGAAGTCCTCGGCGGCCAAGGCCTACAGCAAGATGGCCAAGGCAGCAGCGAAGGACGGTGTCAAGATCCGCGCTGTTAGCGGTTACCGTTCGTACAACCGCCAGGCTGAGCTGTTCAACTACTACACCCGCATCTATGGCAAGAGCTACGCTTCGCGCATCTCCGCGGTACCTGGCACCAGCGAGCACCAGACTGGCTTGGCCATTGACGTTGGAAACGCCAACGGCGCTTGCGGATTGCAGGCCTGCTTCGCCAACACTCCTGTGGGCAAGTGGGTCGGCAAGAACGCGCACAAGTACGGCTTCATCATGCGCTACCAGAAGGGCCAGGAATCCGTCACTGGCTATTCCTACGAGCCATGGCACTTCCGCTACCTGGGTACCTCGTTGGCCAAGAGCGTCAAGAATTCCGGCGCCAAGAGCCTCGAAGCCTACTACGGGGTCTCGGGCAAGAAGGCCAAGAGCACTCCTAAGCAGTCCAAGGGCACTGCCCGGACCACTGCGAATCTGAATATGCGCACCGGGGCAGGCACCGGCAATCGCGTGTTGCTGACCATCCCGAATGGCAAGAGCGTTCAGCTGACAGGATCCAAGAAGTCCGGCTGGTACCAGGTTCGCTACAGCTCGAAAACCGGTTGGGTTTCAGGCAAGTACTTGAAGAACATCTCGATGCCGGCTGCACCGAAGAAGGATGCAAAGAAGAGCGCACCTCAGAAGAGCACCAGCAACGCCAAGTCTGCGAAGACCACCGCGAACTTGAACATGCGTGCCGGGGTAGGCACCAGCCACCGCGTCGTGCTGACTATTCCGAATGGCAAGAAGGTCGCCATTCGCGGCGCCAAGAAGTCCGGCTGGTACCCGGTGAAGTATGCAGGAAAGAATGGCTGGGTCTCAGGCACCTACCTGAGCAGCTTCTCCTCCTCCGGGACTGCGCCGAAGACCACTAAGCCCAAGACCTCAAAGCCCTCCTCAAAGAAGACCATCGCGAACCTGAACATGCGCAGTGGTGCGGGAACGGGCAAGCGTGTCATCCTCACTATTCCCAAAGGAAAGACGGTGACTATCCGCGGCTCGAAGAAGTCCGGCTGGTACCCGGTGAAGTACGCGGGAAAGAACGGTTGGGTCTCCGGCTCGTATTTGCGCTAGCTCGTTGCACTACACCAACGCATCCGCAGATTGAGAGATAGACGATTCATTTTCGAATGAATCGTCTATCTCTCTTTTGCCGCTTTCTTGGACTGTGGTGCAGCAAAATCGCCCTTCAGTGCTGGCCGCCATCTGCGGTGGCAAACAACTGCAAGTTCGCTGATCGGCAATTCGCAGGTGGTCTCGCCGCTTCATGGTTCCTCTCGGATCCCGATTTCTGGCGCGTATTGGATAAGCTGTGAGCGACTCGCCTACACTTCGCGCCGCTGGTTTCCAGCACATACATTTGGGGGAAATAAATTGCATAAGAACACGAATGAGAAGCCTGATCTTGCCAGCCAGCAGGAGGCCGAACTAGGCACTGCGGATCCAAATGCTACGCAGTCTGGTCCAGAAGCAGACGAGACCCTTGCTAGCATGCTCAAGGATCAAAATGTGGATGCCGAGCAATTCGCTACCGTTTTCCTCAAGAAAGTTATCCGGCTCAGGGGTGTGAAAATCGATCGCGAGCACTTTCTCACTGCAGAGCTACACAAAAGGGGCTTGAGCCGCGAGCAGATCGAACAAGCAGTCTCGACCAACCCATCCGCAGCCGGCATCGGGCCAGCGATCCTTGACGATATTGCTTCCAATTCCATTGATTTCGAAACCCGCAAGTCCACTGCCTTGTCATTTGCCAGTGGATTGCCTGGCGGGTTCTTCATGTTCGGTACGATCCCAGCGGACATCACCCAGTTCTACATCCATGCATTCAGGGTCATGCAGAAGATCGCCTACACCTACGGCTGGCAATCCTTCCTGGACGACGTGGAACACATCGACGATGAGACCCTGGGCAAACTCGCTGGTTTCCTCGGCGTGATGATGGGAGTCAGCGGTGCTTCTACCACGGTCGGCCGGTTCGCTTCCCAGGTAGCCGGACCGGCTATCCAGAAGAATCTCGCGAAACAGGCTCTTACCAAAACAGCATGGTACGGTCCGATGAAACAAACGCTGAAGTTGATAGGCGTCAATGTCACCAAGCAGAGCTTCGCCAAGAGTGTCAGCAAGATTGTTCCCGTCGTTGGCGGGGTGGTCTCCGGAGGGCTGACTTTCGTCACGCTCAAGGTGCAGTCCAATAGGCTCAAGCAGCATCTACGCGAACTTCCGCCACCGCTGGTTGACGCGGCGGAGTACATGGCTGCGCTGCATGATTTGGACGCGGCTGAGCCTGAACACGGTTTGTCTACGACACTGTCCTCAGCAGGTGCATCTGCCCTCGACAAGGCACAAAAAGTGGCGGGTTCCGTGCGCGATAGCAACTTGGTGAAAGGCAGCCTGTCCGGGGCATCAGCTGGCGTATCCAAAGCGAAGAATCTCGGTTCTTCACTGGCCGGTGCCGCGAGCGGTCGAATTGCAGGATTGAAGCGAGCCGAACGCCACCGGGCTCTACCCGCAGATACCACTGGCGATCAGCCGGAGACAGACGACTGCTAATCAGGCGAACTCGAATATTTCCCCATTAGTTGGAACTCGCCATCGCAGCTTTTGGGGAATATTCCGTTCCCGACGTTCAAGGGCGCTGCCAAGTGTGCGGAGAACTCTCGGCATATTTGCCTCAGGCTCGCAAAATTAATCGAGCACGCCAAGGTTATCGAATTGGCTACCTCAAGAGCCCGGAGACGCAGGAAACTACAGCCGAGGCCACCTGGCTGATCTCATTTTCTTTCGCCGTTCGCGTGAACGACAGGCGGACAGCAGTATGGGCCAGTTCTTCTTCATAACCCATCGCGGTGAGTACCGCGGACGGATCGGTCGAGCCTGCTGCGCAAGCAGAACCCGAAGAGCATAGGACTCCCCTGCGGGCCAACTCAATCAGCACAGTTTCGCCGGCGGTCTTCGGGAAGACGAAAGAGACTATGCCGCCAACGCGATGTTCCGGATCCCCTGTCAGCTGGACGCTGCCCGGATGCTTGGCATTGAGTTCCTTGAGAATCCGTTCAATCAGGTACGGGCCAAAGCTTGCACCCAATCCCGCTTCGCGCTGTGCAGTCGCTGCCTGCAACGCCACGGCCACGCCGACGGCCGCCGCCGGGTTCTCCGTTCCCGAACGCATTCCGCCCTGCTGCCCGCCACCGTGCAGTAGCGGCACGAAGCGATGCCCGGCGGATAGGTACAACGCTCCGCTGCCCTTGAGGCTACCGATCTTGTGCCCGGAAATGCTCAATGCGTCCACCGCGGCGCACAACGGCTTGAGATCGATCCAGCCGGCGGCCTGCACGGCGTCCGTATGCATGATCGCCCCAGCGCTGCGGGCCAGTTGGGCAACCTGCACTACCGGTTGAATGGTGCCGACTTCATTGTTCACCGCCATCACCGAAACCACGGCAACAGCTGCATCGATCAGCTGACGGGCTGCATCCAGATCGACTAGCCCCGTGGCCGACACCGGGATAACGCGGTGTTCGAATCCGTGAAATTCAACAAGGTATTTGCAGGCTTGCAGCACCGCTGGATGCTCAATGGAGCTTGAGACCACCACACGTCCACGGGGGTTGGCCAAGGCCGCCCCGATCACGGCAGTGTTGGCTCCCTCGGTGCCACCGGAAGTGAAATAGACTTCCTCTGCTGCCACGCCCAACTGGCTAGCCAGCTGCGTTCTTGCCCAGTCGTTAGCCCGCTTGGCTTGCTGCCCGGCTTCGTGCAAAGATGCCGGATTACCGAAATCCTTGGTCAGCAACGGATTGAGCATGTCGAGAACGTCTTGGCGAGGTGGCGCGGTGGATGCGGCATCCATGTAGATCATGCAATAACCATATCCAGTCCAAGGTCAATTGCTTTCACCGAGTGCGTAATGGCACCCGAGGAAATGACATCAACACCGGCTTCAGCGACAGCCACGACTGTTGATGCGTTGATGTTTCCGCTGGCTTCTACTACTGCTTGCCCGTTGATCAGTTCAATGGCTGCGGGAATGTCAGCGGGATCAAAGTTATCCAGCATGATGATGTCCACTCCGGCGGCGAGCACTGGTGGAATCTGCGCAATGGAATCTACTTCAACTTCCATCGACGTGGTGTGTCCCAGCCGCGCGCGTACGGATTTCAGGGCCGCGGTAAGCTGCTCCCCGTCATCCAGCAAAGCCAGGTGGTTGTCCTTGGCCATGAAAGCATCCGATAGGTTGTCACGGTGGTTGACTCCTCCACCGCAACGGACTGCATAGCGTTCAAGGACGCGAAGTCCTGGCGTTGTTTTCCGTGTATCAACAATGCGGGCTTTGGTATGCGCAACCAGGCCGACGAGCTCAGCGGTCGCCGTAGCGATGGCACTCATGCGCTGCAAGAGATTGAGCCCCACGCGTTCAGCGGTCAGCAAGCTCGCCGCTGGCCCCGTGACCTTGAGCAAGCTATCACCGGCGGCAAACGTTTTTCCGTCGGCAATCAGCTGCTCTACCTCCAACTGCGCATCGACTAGCTGCATAGTCCGGGTGAATACTGCCCCTCCGGAGAGTACGCCTGGCTGGCGGGCCTGCACCACGGCGGTAGCTGACGCACCTTCGGGAACGATAGTAAGTGCGGTGATATCGCCGCGAGGATTGTCCTCGGCGAGCGCCAGCTCGATGATGCGGTCCATGGCAGCGCTTGGTACCGGATGGATCAAAGTGTTCACGCGTTCATTTCCTTGCTCAAAAGGTTCTCGTTGTCCAGCTCGCTTGGGTGCAGGGTCCAGCCATAGCGCACACCCTCATCTGACTGGCTGCTGGTGAATTCGGTTGAATCCAAGCGATGGTGTGCACCCAGGCTTTTTGTGCGTGCCATGGAACCTGCAGCGATGATCCTGGCAGTGATCCACAGATTGCGCAGTTCCGATTGCTCTCGCGCAGTGGCAGCTACAGGCGCGCTCGTCGCTAGCATCTGGGCCATTTCTTCGAGCTCCTCGCCGGTGCGATAGACACCAAGTTTGCTGCTGGCTGCCGTTTGCAGCTGTTCAAGATCCAGGGGTGCTTCCGGGGCAGGCTCGGAGATGTGCTGGATAGCCAGCGCATCGATATTGCAGCGAGCATCTGGTGGGTCGCTGATCAAGGCCAGGATGGCTTCTCGGGCAAAAATCATTGCTTCCAGCAAGGAGTTGCTGGCCAAGCGGTTGGCACCATGAACTGTCGTGTTGGCGCATTCGCCGGCCGCGTAGAGGCCTGGGACAGAGGTTCGTCCTGAGATGTCGGTGTGGATCCCGCCCATGAAGTAGTGCTGGGCCGCTACCACCGGAATCAGGTCATGAGCCATGTCCAGGCCGGAGCCGCCCGCGGTGCAATTCGCGAGCCGGGCGGTGATGGATGGGAAACGGCCTGCGAGGAATCCTGTGCCACGCGTTTCTTCCACGGCCCGCGCATCAAGGTAGACCTGGTGCCCGGCTTGGATCTGTTCATGGATGCCTCGGGCCACGACATCACGGGGTGCCAGCTCAGCATCCGGGTGAATTCCAAGCATGAAGCGCTGCCCGGCGTCATTGACCAAAATGGCACCTTCACCACGTACGGCTTCGGAAACCATCCCGGCTTCTGGATATCGGGCGGGGTCAACCAGCGTTGGATGGAACTGGATGAATTCGGCATCCGCGATGACAGCACCTGCCCGGGCGGCCAGTCCCAGGCCGTCGGCGGTTGCTCCTTGGGGATTGGTGGTCGCTGCGTACAACTGGCCCAGTCCACCGGTAGCCAGCAGGATCGCTTCTGCCAGGATCAGTTGTTCTGCCTCATTGCGCAGGTAGTGCACCCCTGAGAGTTTTCCATCATGCAGCTGGAGCTCGGTGGCAACTGCATCCTCGAAGATGCTGAGCTTGTTTGCAGTTTCCAGTTGTCGCACGGCACGAACCAAGGTTTGCACCAATGAAGCGCCGGTGGCATCCCCATTGATATGCAGAATACGGTGTGCGCTGTGCGCGGCTTCAAGGCCAAGCTGGTAGGAGCCGTCTGCATCGCGGTCAAAATCCACTGCATAGGATTCCAAAGCCTGCACTAGCTCTTCGCCTGAGGAACACAGGTGTTCCACCGGTTCCACGCCGCAGTGGCCCGCGCCAGCTTTGAGCGTATCGGCAACGTGTTTGGAAACAGAGTCGCCTTGGGCCATGGATGCTCCGGTAACAGCTGATAGCCCGCCCTGCGCGAGCTCGGAGTTCGAGTCCCCCAGTTTCCCTTTGGTCAGCAATACCGGCTGGATGCCCAGCTCTACGGCGTGCAAAGCTGCGCACAGTCCGGCCACACCGGAGCCGACGATCACCAGCTTCTTCGGTTCTTGTTGGACCTGGCTCATGGCTTGGCAGCTAGCATGCGCTCCAGGGCGATCTTTGCATCCCCTTGTTGTTCCTTCGGCACAGAAATCTGGTTGACCACTCGTCCGGCAACCAACTCTTCGAGCACCCAGGCAAGGTAGCCCGGGTGGATTCGGTACATGGTGGAGCATGGGCAGATCACTGGATCAAGGCAGAAGATGTTGTGCTGCGGGTACTGGGCAGCCAAGCGGTTGACCATATTGATTTCTGTGCCGATGGCAAAAGCAGTTGGCTCGGTAGCAGCGGCAATAGCCTTTTGGATGTAGTCGGTAGAGCCGGCTTCATCTGCCGCGTCCACAACTTCCATGGGACATTCCGGATGCACAATCACGCGCACGCCAGGGAAGTCCTCACGCGCCTTGGCGATCTGCGCGGGGTTGAAGCGCTTGTGCACGGAGCAGAAGCCGTGCCACAAAATGACCTTGGCATCGAGCAGCGTGTCGGCTTCGTTGCCGCCTAATTCCTTGCGCGGAGTCCACATCGGCATCTGATCCAGGGCAATGCCCATTGCCTTAGCGGTGTTGCGTCCAAGGTGCTGGTCCGGGAAAAACAGGACGCGGCGTCCTCGCTCGAAAGCCCACTCCAGAACAGTTGAAGCGTTGGAGGAGGTGCAGACCAGTCCGCCGTTGCGACCGACAAAGGCCTTGAGCTCTGCAGAGCAGTTCATGTAGGTCACGGGGATGACCGGCATCCGCCCGTCATCTGCTTCATCCGCATATAGGGCGGTGAGCTCTTCCCAGCACTTTTGCACGCTCGGACCGTCTGCCATGTCCGCCATGGAGCAACCTGCTGCAAGATTCGGAAGGATCACCGATTGGTCCTCGCGGCTGAGAATGTCTGCCGTTTCGGCCATGAAGTGCACACCGCAGAACACGATGGCTTCCGCCTTGTCGCGGGTCAATGCGGCGTTGGCCAGTTGGAAGGAGTCACCCACGAAATCCGCATATTTCACCACTTCATCGCGCTGGTAGAAGTGCCCGAGGATCACTGCCCTGTCCCCCAGGGTTTCTTTGGCAGCCATGATGCGAGTATCAAGCTCGGCGTCGCTAGCCTCCAGGTATTCCTCTGGGATGGAACCCTGCACCGGGTAACCAGCTGGAATCGAATCCTCTTGGGAGGCACCTGGCCCGTAGCCCGCAGGGGTGTCCCACGGGTTGGAGGCCAGATCGGTGGAGCAGGTGGATTCCGGAGCCAGCAGATTGAGCCGAGCGATGTTCTGGGCTACCGAGGCATTGGCGTTGTCAGTGATTTGGGTGCTCATGGGTTCGTCCGTTTCTTACAGGATGACGGTGAAAAAGTGTGGATGGTGATTGCTAGTCGTGCAGCGGGTCGACTTCCAACGGGTCTGGTCCGTGGCCCACGTAGCGGTATAGCCGTGGCGGCCGGTGCTGTCCGCCGGCCAGATATTCGTCGGTCTCCTCGATGGAGGCAGTGTTCTTGAGCGTTCGGCGGAAGTTCGCAGGATCCAGGCGGCGTCCGAGGATGGCTTCATAGACTCCGCGCAGGGCCGCCAGGGTGAAGCGTTCTCCTAGCAATCGATGCGCTATCTGCCCGTATTCGGTCTTGTTGCGCAGCCTCCACATGGCGTAGTCCAAGATCTTTCGGTGGTCGAAAGCCATCTGGGCAATCTGCGGATCATCGATGTCGAACCAGGCCACGTTGTCGTCTTGGACGGTGGCACCGACCTTGTCAGCGTTCAGCAGCGCAAAGTAGGCGATGGTGACTAGGCGGTGGGTTGGCGAGCGGTCGATATCTCCGAAGGTGTAGAGCTGTTCCAGGTAGGTGGGGCGTAGGCCTGTGGTTTCAGCGAGGTTGCGCCCGGCCGCTTGGCCGAGGGATTCCCGCGGATCAACTGGTCCGCCTGGCAGCGCCCACATTCCAGTGTGGGGTTGGCGAATGCGGCGTACCACTGGCAAGCAGAGTTTGTCCGGTCCGCCATCTTTGCCTTCACGGATTCCCAGGATCACAGTGGAAACTGCAAGAGCGGGCGGGAGGTTGCGGCGTTCGTCGACGTTCGCCCAACCTGGTACGGATGACATTTCTTAGTTGCCTCGTTTTCAGCACATTCGAATTCGTTAGAGTCATTCTGACATTAACACTCTTGACGCGCTAGCCCAGATCACATTTCGAGGGCGAATGGCCTATGATCAATGGCATGACATTGGATCTGAATCTTCGAGTGGTTCGTGCAAACGCTGAGGTGAAGAGCCCATCCGTGCTCTTCATCCACGGCTTCGCCTCATCCGGCGAACTGAATTGGGACCGCTCGCGTTGGCTGAAATATTTCACTGATGCAGGACGCGATGTCCTTCTGGTTGATTTGCCGGGCCACGGAGAAGATCCTCGCCGCAACGACGGCAGCTGGGCGCCAAGCCAGATTCGCCAGGCCCTGGCTGCCATCGTGATGGATCTGGACGATGGACCCGTAGATGTCATCGGCTACTCTTTGGGTTCCCGGCTGGCCTGGGAATTCGCCTCTTTCAATCCGGATTTAGTGAATCATTTGGTCATCGGGGGTCCAGGAGCCGGCGATCCGCTGGCCGCCTTTGAATTGGACCAGGCCCGCACCTACGTCGAGACGGGCGAAAAGATCCATGACGACTACACCGCCGCCATCATGCGGATAGCCGAGGCTGAACCGTCCAATGATCTATCGGCGCTCTTTGAGCTGATTGAAGCAATCAAATCCGAGCCATACGACCCGGCAGCCAAGGTGCCATCGGTTCCCACCATGCTGGTCGCCGGAGACCAGGATGATCTCGCGACTACCATGCCGCATTTGCGTCGCCTCCTGAAGGACGCAGGAACACGAAATGAAGTGCTGTGGCTGGCAGGACGCAATCACGCCAACGCGGTAACAAGCCACGAGTTCAAGGAAAAAGCTCTGGAGTTCCTTCAGTCCTAGCCGTTTTGCAAAAACCTTATCCTGCCCTCCGGGTTTCCCGTGGGGCAGTTTAGTTTTTAATTCACAGGATCAGGCTGGATCAGCACCGATGTCCACGGTTAAAGCGGCGTGTACATCAACAAGGTCAAATCCGAGGCTTCGGTAGGGGTCAGGTTGTGCTGCTCGTAGCGGGTCAGGCCTTTGGCGGGGTGCCGGAACACCCGTTCGCCAGTACGGAAACCTGCAACGTCCCGTTCATTCCAGATAGCAGCGAATTCCGGGGATGCCGCCGAGACCCGGGCAACGATGCCACTCTCCCCCGATGGGCTGAGCCATCCACGGGTTTCTGCACGGAAGCTCCCCACGAAACCACGGCTTTGCACTTCCCAATCCGGGAGCATCTCACGTAATTGCGCGTCGGTGAAAACCAGCCACAACAGGTTCCGATCTTCCCTGTCCAATGAACCGACCCGCGGATACAGCTCCTCGTAGGCCTGGTTCCACCCCAGGATGGTCCAGTCAGCGGAGAGCAGGAAGGCAGGGAACTGCAAAGCATCGAGCAAACGCTGCAGGGCTGGAGTCATGCCGCCGGTGCCAATGGGTTCAAGCTCGCCGTGCCCTGCCAGCGAAAACAGGTAGGAGGATTCCACCGGGGTTAGCCGGAACAGCCTCGCCAAGGACTGCAATACCTGGCGTGAAGGATTGATATCGCGAGCCTGCTCAAGCCAGGTGTACCAGGTAACAGAGACACCGGCCAAGGTGGCCACCTCCTCGCGGCGCAGGCCGCGCACCCGGCTGCGCCCGATCTCCGGCAGTCCGTGCGAAGACCTGTCGGCCCGGGCCCTGCGGTCCTTGAGGAATGCCGCGAGCTCTTCCCGGCGTCTTTGACTTGGATTCACTTGGCTGACCTCATTGCATGGTAGTAGTACTACTAGTATCGTCACCGTCTGGGTTTGACGGCAAATATATGGTGAGATTTTATGTATGACCACACTTCGTTCACACACTGTCACCCATGGCCGCAATATGGCCGGCGCTCGCGCACTGTTCCGCGCAGCCGGCGTGAACGGCGCTGACCTCGGGCGCAAGCCGATTATCGCTGTCTCCAACAGCTTCACCGAGTTCGTCCCAGGACACACCCACCTGCAGCCAGTGGGCCGCATCGTTTCTGATGCCATCACCGCCGCCGGCGGCATCCCCCGCGAATTCAACACCATCGCGGTGGATGACGGCATCGCCATGGGCCACGGCGGCATGCTCTACTCCCTGCCTTCCCGCGACCTGATTGCGGACTCCGTGGAGTACATGGTCAACGCCCACTGTGCCGACGCGCTGATCTGCATCTCCAACTGCGACAAGATCACCCCAGGCATGCTCATGGCCGCCCTGCGCCTGAACATCCCTACCGTCTTCGTTTCCGGTGGTCCGATGGAATCAGGCCGCGCCACCCTGGTTGATGGCACCGTGCGCACCTTGGACCTGGTTGACGCCATCTCCGAAGCAGTGAACGAGAACGTATCCGATGCAGACCTGCTGCGCATCGAAGAGTCGGCTTGCCCTACCTGCGGTTCCTGCTCGGGCATGTTCACCGCCAACTCGATGAACTGCCTGACCGAGGCAATGGGCTTGTCGCTGCCAGGCAACGGCTCCACCTTGGCCACCCACACGGCCCGCAAGGACCTGTATGAGAACGCAGGCAAGCTGGTAGTCGATATCGCCAACCGCTACTACGGCGAAGACGATGAGACGGTCCTGCCACGCAGCGTCGCCACCAAGAAGGCCTTCGGCAACGCCATGGCACTGGATATCGCCATGGGCGGTTCCACCAACACCATCTTGCACCTGCTGGCCGCAGCCCGCGAGGCCGGCGTGGACTTCGGCCTGGATGAGATTGATGAAGTATCCCGTCGCGTGCCATGCCTGGCCAAGGTTGCACCCAACGCTGCCGGCAACGGCACCACCTACTACATGGAAGACGTCCACCGCGCCGGTGGCATCCCGGCCATCCTCGGCGAATTGCGCCGTGGCGGCCTGCTGGATGAAACCGTCCACACCGTTCACTCGGCCACCTTGGGCGAATGGCTCGATGACTGGGATATCCGCAGCGGCAAGGCCAAGCAGGAATCCTTCGACCTGTGGCACGCAGCCCCGGGTGGCGTGCGCTCCTCCACCGCATTCTCGCAGTCCGAGAAGTGGGCGGCCCTGGACACCGATGATGCAGAAGGCTGCATCCACTCTGTAGAGCATGCCTACTCCAAGGACGGCGGCCTGGCCGTGCTGCGCGGCAACATTGCCGTTGACGGCGCAGTAGTCAAGACCGCGGGCGTTGACCCATCGATCTGGACCTTCTCCGGTCCAGCGGTGGTCTGCGAATCCCAGGACGAGGCCGTGGAAAAGATCCTGAACAAGCAGGTGAAGGAAGGCGACGTAGTGGTGATTCGCTACGAAGGGCCCAAGGGCGGTCCTGGCATGCAGGAAATGCTCTACCCTACTTCGTTCCTCAAGGGCCGCGGCTTGGGCAAGTCCTGCGCACTGATCACCGATGGCCGCTTCTCCGGCGGCACCTCGGGCCTGTCCATCGGGCATGTCTCCCCGGAGGCTGCTTCGGGCGGCATGATCGCCCTGGTGGAAGATGGCGATACCATCTCCATCGATATCCCGACCCGCGAGCTGACCCTGAACGTCTCGGACGAGGTTTTGGCCGAACGCCGCGAGCGCTTGATCGCCACCACCGGCTACCGTCCGAAGAGCCGCGAGCGCGTAGTCTCCCCTGCGCTGCGTGCCTACGCCGCCATGGCGTTGTCCGCGGACAAGGGCGCTGTACGCGACGTTGACCGCGTAGAGCAGGCCGTGCGGGAAGCTGATGAGCGTGCCGCTGCGGCCCAAAGCGCAGCCAAGATCTAGCCACAGGGCTTGAGTGCTGCAACAGACCCGGACCACTTATGCGAATAAGAGGTCCGGGTCTGTTCTGCTTCTGCCGCATTGCCCGCGAAGCAGCAGGGGTTCTGCCCCGCACGCCGAATGCCGGCCCTGCCCCGAAGGGCAGGACCGGCATCCAGCTGGCGCGCGGACTATGGGTTCCGGCGACGGTACCGAAGCAGGATCAATGCTCCGGCGATAATCACCATTCCGGCAGCCCCTGCCAGCCACAACGAGCCTTGGTCAAGGCCGGTTGCCGCTAGTGGTGCTGGCTGGGCTGGTGGCGCTGCCGGCACCGGTGGTGCTGGTGGAGCCGGTGGCGCTGCCTGCGGAGCCTCGGCGCAAACTTCCACGTCCGCCGAATCCGAATTGTTCCCATCCTCGCCGGACTTCTCCGGAATCGAGGCGGTATTCGTCATCGTCTGGCACTTGCCGGCTACGCCGTCCAGAACCAGTTCGTACGTGAACTTCTTGCTCTGCTCCTGGGCCTTGACCTTGCCCAGTTCCCGCGGTTGGCCAGGATTGGTGTAGTCATCGAAGACCGTCACCATTTCATCCCTGGCCGATGCGGCCTCGAATTCCAGCGGCGCCTTGGCACTGGCCGTATGAGTTTCCCCATCCTCACCGGTCCAGCTGGCGGTCACCGTGTTCTCGTGGCCGGTGTAGTCGGCCTCGGCAACAGGTGTTTCGAAGGTGCAGCTGTACTTCACAGTGCTGGTTTCCCCGGCGGGGATCGCCAGCTTCCCATCCGCCAATCCTTCGATGGAGCAGGTGGCCCCTTCGATGGATATCGTGTCTTCCAGGAGCACTTGCGTGTCCTTGAAGTCGTTCGGATTGCCCAGGATGATCTCACCGGTTACGGTGAATTCCTGGTCCTCATATCCCTCCAGCATTGCCTCGACCGTGTACTCGGCCGTGGCTTGCCCATCAGCGTCAACCTCGAATTGCGTTTGCTTCGCATCCTTGCGGGCTGACCAGTTGTAGTCCCGGACGTACTGGGCTTCGGCGCTCTTGGCGATCATCAGGTCCTGCTCGATGCACAGTTGCAGGTCCACCGAGGATTCGTCCTTGCCGTTGCCATCGGTACTCTCATGCACTGCCGCGGTATTGGTGTATACCGTGCAGGTTCCCGCTTCGGGTTCCAATACTTGTTCGTATTCGAACTGCATTGGCGCTTGCGGGACGTGGACTTCTCCGAGCACTTTCGGCTCGGTTTCGGGATCCATCATGTCGTCGGTGACTATCACCGATTCGTCGGTGACTGCATCGATCTGGAAATCAACCGGTGCTTCAGCGCGCACTTCGCGATCATCGAAGGTGGCAATCACGGTATTGACTGCTCCTTCAAAGGCGTCGGTGGTAAGCCAGCTGGCGAGGTCGCATTCATACCGGGCCCCCAAGTTCTCCCCGGCATCGAGCACGACCTGCAATCCAGCGGCCGCCTCATCGGCGTCTTCCAGGTCGATCCGGCAGCTGGTGCCGGCGGTATCGATCCGGTCTTCCAAGGTGGCGGTGATGGAACCGAAGTCATTCGGATTCTGCACCTGCACCGTTCCATCCAGCCGCAGATTCTGCTCAGCCACTGCGGTGTTGCGGGCTTCCACCCAATAGCGGGCGGTGACGGTGCCATCCTCGTTCTGCGTGAGCTGGCTCTGGTCTATCTGCTTCTCTACCTCCCATTCGTAATCCAGATCCACCAGTCCCTGTGCGGTCTTCTGCAGGCCCAGGGCCTTCTGTCCGCAGATGGACACGGTGGTTGAGTCCTCGGCCCCGGTTTGATCGATCACCGCGGTGTTGGTGAACTCGGTGCAGGTGCCGGCTTGGGCCTGGTGGCGCAGGGTGTAGTCGAAGTCGATCGGGGTGCCTTCGGCATTCCAGATCGCTTCGCCCAGCACTACCGGCGTCTCGGGGTTGGTCTTGTCATCGATGACCGTGACCTGCTTATTGGTTTCAGCATCCAGCAGGTAGTCGACCGGTGCGGTTGACGTGGCCATCGAATCCTCGCCCCACGTTGCGGTGGCGGTATTGCTGCCGTGCAGCTGGGCGGGGGTACCCGAGCAGCTGTAAGGCAGTTGCACCGTGGCTCCGGCTCCGTCGCTGCCCACCGGGACCGCGACTTGAAGGCCCTCGGTTTGCGGATCGGCGTCCTCGGCGTCGATGGTGCAGGTGACCCCTTCGATGCTGATCTCGTCGGTGATGGTGGCTACCGTCGAGGCCGATTCGAAGTGGTTCGGATTCACCAGGATGATCATGCCGTTCACTTCATGGCCTGAATCCTCCGAACCGTCCGGAATGGCCGAAACGGTGTAGGAGAAGTCGGCGGTGCCGTCCTCGGCGACAGTGACCTCGGTGCGGTCTACCTTCTTCTCAAGATCCCAAAGGTAGGTCCGATCGAAGCTGGCCTCGGCATCCTTGGCAATCATCAGATCGAGCAAGCCGCATAGCTGCACGGTCGCCTCATCCCTCGGATCCTCCCCTGCCTGGATATCAACCCATGCGGTGTTCGTGTAGCTCATGCATTGCCCGGCGGGAGCATCATGTTCCAGCTGGTACTCGATGAGCACCGGCGAATCATCAATGTCCACGGTGCGCATCAGCACCGGCTCTTGTGGATTCGACTGGTCGTCCCAGATCTCGACCTCCCGATCGATTTGGGAGTCAATGGCGAACTCGATTGGCACCTGCGTGCTCGATGCCCGGTCGTCGCCCCAGCTGACCGTGGCGGTGTTGGTGCCGCCGCTGTAGGAACCGGCATCGACTCCCGCGGATACATCGCAGCTGTAGCCGACGGTGATCATCCCGTTGGCCGGGATGCTCACCAGCGATTCCGAGGTGGTGCAGGTGATCGATTCCAGATCGACAACGTCCTGGATCGTGGCGTCAATGCCCGTGTACTGGTTCGGGTTGGTGATGGTGATCTGGCCTTCCAGCACCCATCCCGAATCCTCGTACCCGGTGTTCTCCACCTTGATCACGTAGTCCACCGGTTCGCTGGCCGCGCCGTTGGTAGTGATCTGCTGGTCCTGGCCTTCGGCCAGCGACTTCTCGATCTGCCACTGGTAGGTGCGGTCGTACTCGGCCTCGACGGTCTTGCTGATCTCCAAGGCCGCCTCGCGGCAGGCTTCGGCGAGCGCATTGTCCGTCGCGGTGAATCCGTCATCGCCGGTGAGCGTGGCGACGTTCTCGAATACCTGGCAGGTGCCTGCCTGGTCCACGGTCCACGTCACCGAGTAGTCCCGGCTTTGCGGCCCATCGGCCACATCCACTGTCCACGCCGGATCGAACTCATGGGCGCTGTCCGTGATGGTCACCGTGTCGTTCAACGGCGTCTGGGTCCAGTCGGCTTCCGAGATTTCCACGGTATCCGAGTCCTGGCCGTTGACCGTGCTCAGCGCCTGGGCATCCCAATCCACGGTGGCGGTGTTGCTGCCGTTGTACTCCGGCTGGGATTCGAAGGTGCACGAGTAGGTCATCACCCATTCGGCCCCTGCGGGGATCACCGTTTGGAAGCCGGCTTGCTCGGCGGACATGTCCGCCACCGCTTCGCCCTGCACCCCGGTGATCGTGCAGCTCACGTCCCCGCCGACATCGGCGAAGTCCTGCACCGTGATCGGCGCGTCTTGCCAGTCGTTCGGGTTGGCGAGCGTGATTTCTCCGCTCATCGCCCAATTGCCATCCTCGTGGCCTTCGGGGGTCACGGTGATCCGGTAGTTCGCGGTGGCTTCACCGGTATTGGGGTTGGCTGCCAGCGGTTGCCCGGAGAGCAGTTCCTTGTCCATGCTCCACAGGTAGGAGCGGTCGAAGGAGGTCACGACGTTCTTGGCGATATCCAGATCGGCTCCGGCGCACACCGTGGCGCTGGCCGTGGCCGTGTTCTCTTCGCCCTCGCCGGTGGCCTCATCGAGCACTGCGGTATTGGTGTAGTCGGTGCAGGTTCCTGCCACGCCATCCAGTTCCACGTCGTACTCGAAGGTCTTCGGCGATTCCTGGGCCTTGGCGGTGCCAAGGACCGTTACCTGTCCTTCAACGGTCTTGTCATCGGTGATGGTGACTTCGCCGTCGGTCAGCAGTGCCTGCTCGAACCCGAAGCCGACTTCCGTTTCAGCCTGGCGCTCCTGGCCCCAGGTCACGGTTGCGGTATTCGTGTACTGGGCGGTGATGTCGGTGTCCGCGGGTACCTGGCAGTTGTAGCCAAGGGTGATGCTTTCACCGTCTCCCAGCACGATCTGGAAACCGTCAGCGCTTTCATCCGCGTCGGTGCCATCGATGGTGCAGCTGGCCGACGGGATGGAGAGCAGATCGGCCACCGTGGCCGTCAGGTCCCCGACTTGCGTGTTCGGGTTGCTGATGGTGATGGTTCCGGATACGGTCTTCGCGCTGTCCTGTGCGGCACCGGCGGTGGCCACTACCGTGTAGTGCGCGGTGGCCGTTCCGTTGCCGGCTACCGTGAATTCGCTCTGGTCCACTTGCTTGTCCAATGACCAGTCGTAGTCGCGTTCGTAGCTGGCGTCCACCTCCTTGGTGATTACCAGGTTCTTCTGGTCGCAGATGCTCACGTCCTGGGAATCTTCTAGATCCTCGCCGGCGAGATCGACCCACGAGGTATTCGTGAAGACCAGGCATTCATCGCGTGGCACTTCATAGGTGATCTCGTAGGTGAAGCTCTGCGGCGCTTCGGCGTAGTTCACGGTGCCCAGCAGTTCCGGGTCACCGGCTGGATCTGCCTGGTCATCCCAGACGTCAACGGATTCATCGGTGCTCTCATCCAGGGTGAACTCGATGGGCACCGGCTGGCTTTCGGCCTGCATTCCCTGGCCCCAGGTGATCACCGCGGTGTTGGTGTGGCCGGTGTAGTCGGCTTCCGCTACGGCCGATGCATCGCAGTTGTAGTCCGCGGTGATCGAGTCGCTGCGCGGCACCACCTGCTGCATGCCCGCCATTCCCGGATTCGTGTCCTCGGCCACGATGGTGCAGGCGGCCGAGAGGGTATTCTCGTCGCTGATCGTCACTTCGAGGTCTTCGAATTCGTTGGGATTGCTCACCGTGATGGATCCGGAAAGCTGCTGCCCGGAATCCTCGTAGCCGGTGTTCTTCACCAGCACCGTGTAGTCCACGGTGGCGGTTCCGTCTTCCTCGACCACGACATCTGGCGACTGGCCCTCGGTCAGCTGCTTGTCGATGCTCCACAAGTAGGTGCGGTCATATGAGGCCGTCACGTCCTTGGTTACGGTCAACCCTGCCTGGCGGCATGCTTCGATCTGGGCGTCATCGCTCTTGACCAGCTGGTTGCTTCCGGTGATCGTGGCGGTGTTCATGAAGCTCTGGCACTTGCCGGCCTCGTCCACGGTCCAGGTGTACGAATAGGTCCTGGTCTGCGGTCCATCGGAATAGCTGATGGTCCAGTCCGGATCGAATTCATGCAGCGGATCTGTCACGGTCACCGTGTCATTGAGCGGTGTCTGAGTCCAGTCGCCCGCATTGACCGGAACCACCTCGGTGGCGCTGGCCGATGCGGTGGAGGCGTCGCTGGCTGACCAGGTGGCTTCAGCGGTATTACTGCCTTCGTAGTTCGGCTGCGATCCGAATGTGCAGCTGTAGTTGAAGGTCAGCGTTTGGGAGGCGTCCAGTGTTGCCTGGAAGCCCGGTGCTCCCGGATCGGCGTCCATCGTGTCCGGTTCGCCGGCAATGCCGACCACCTGGCAGGTCGCGTCCCCGCCCACATCGACTTGGTCGCTGACCGTCACGTCAACGGCTTGCCAGTCATTGGGGTTGGAAACGGTGATGGTACCGCTCATGGCCCAGTCGCTGTCCGAATAGCTTTCGGGAGTGACGGTGACCGAGTATTGTGCGGTGAATTCTCCGGTTTCGGGATTCGCGGTGAATGGCTGCTCGCCCACGGCGTCCTTGACGATGCTCCAGTCGTAGCTGCGGTTGAAGCTGGAAACGACCAGTTTCTCGATGCTCAGGTCCTGGCCGATGCAGATTTCCACGGTGGCATTATCGGTCAGCGTTTCCCCGTCGTCTTCGGCGAGGCTGGCAATGTTCTCGTAGTCGGTGCATTCTCCGAGCACGCCGTCCCACTCGATGGTGTACGCGAAGGTCTTCGGGCTTTCCCCGGCTGTAACGGTGTTACCGCCTGCGATGCCCGAAAGGTCGATTTCGCTATCGGTGACGGTGACTTCATCGTCGGTAACCGTTGGCGAAACGGACGCGAAGTCGTAGTCGGCCGACCCGCTGGCTTGGCCATCCGTGCCATAGTAGGCATCCGGATCCCAGGTTGCGCTGACCGTGTTGGTACCGGCGCTGGTGGCGCTGGTTCCCTCGGGCAGGTCGCATTCGTAGGTGAAGGAATTCTCGCCTGGCTGGATGGTTACCGGATTGGCGATCGGCGTGCCGCCAGCGGAGATGACGCAATTGGCGCCATCCAACTGGTCGACCAGGGTGACCCCGGCCATTGCCGTATCGTTCGGGTTGGCCACGGTAATGGTGCCGGACAACTCGAAGTTGCTGTCCTGTGCCCCGCTGGCGGTGGCTACCACGTTGTAGTCGACTTCCACTCCGGTGGCAGTTGCCTTCACTGTGGCTTCCTGGCCTTCTGCCAAGGACTTGACCAGATCCCAGTCGTAGTCACGGTCATAGGATGCCTGGACATCTTTCTGGACGGTGAGCTCGTCGTAGGTGGTCTTCGTGTTGGTGAAGGTACAGGTGACTTCATCATTGTCGCCCAGCTCGAAGGTGATGGCCGAACCGCTGCGGATGGCGGCGGCGCCGGTGCAGGCGATCGAGGAAAGATTCCAGCCAGCTGGCAGGTCTGCTTCAGTAATGGTTACCGTAGATGGCGCCACGGTGTAGGTAACGCGATCGGGCAGGCTCGCACCGGTATCGGAATCGGCGCTGTCATCGAGGTTGAATGCCGTCGAGTCACCGAAGCGGTCCTCGGCGAGGGTGAACCCGAAATCAGTGCCATCGGCAGGAACCGCGTCCTTGATGACGGTCACGAAACCTGCTTGGACCGCCCCGGCCTGGATCTGGTTATCGCGTTGGCCAACGGACTTGCAGTTCAGCGATGAGATCACGACGTGATACGGCGAGCCGCTGATGGACGAAGCACCGGTTCCCGGTCCGTGGTCCAGCTCGGAAGCGATGTGCGCGTCGAAGTAGAGGGTGACACTTGACTCGTCGCCTTCTTCTCCGTCGACCATCAACGTGATGAAGACGGTGTCGACGCGGTCGTCCCCGGAGCCTTCATCGATAGTCCAGCCGGTAATCGTGGCACCGTCCACTGTCTGGTTGAGCAAATAATCATAGGCCCATTTGCCGGCCTGCTTGACCTGGTACTTGATGACCAGCTCGTTTTCGCCTGCGGGCAATGTCATTTCCAAGCGTTGGTGGACCACACCGCCCTCATAGAGCCCGTCGTGGACATTGCCGTTGGCGTAGGCGGGCATCTCATCGGATTTCTGCATGAAGGTGTTGATGGCGCCGTCATTCGCGTTGTATTCGCAAATCCGCGGAGCACCTGGCTCAAGGGCTGCGGCCGTGATCGGCTCGCTGGCCGCGGCCGAGGACTCGGTTGGATCTGCAGGGTCCGATACATCGGCCTTTGGTTGCGCAAGTTTCGGTGAAGCCTTGTCCACTGGCTTCTTCTCTGTCTTGGGCGCAGTGGATTCCACGGGTTGCGCTTCGGGTGCCGTCTGCGTGGTTTCCACGGCTTCCTGCTGTTCCGCCTTCTCAGGTTCAGGTGCAGTTGCCGGTTCTTCCTCAGGCGTCGTTGCCTTGGAACTATCTTCTGCTTCAGCGGCTGGCTGTTCTTCGGGTGCCGTTGCCTGGGCAGCTTCCTTGGTTTGGACTGCTGATTCCTCTGCGGACTCCGTCTCCAAGGCGGATGCGGAATCCTCCGGTACGGTTGCTGTCTCCGTGGCCTGCACTTCTTCCCCAACAGAAGTTTCGGCAGCCACTGCCATTCCCGGAATGGTCATGACAAAACACAAGGAAATTGACGAAATTATCGCCAAGAATGGCTTTAATGATCTTTTTAAAGTTGTTTTACGGCGCGAATTTGGCACAAAAGTGCCACGCCTTTGATGCCTAGACATTTCTCCCCCATACAAGAATGTCCAGGGTGGATCGCGCGGCGTGCAAGTACGATCCACCCGAAAAAGAGCGAGCGATAGTAAGGCTCTGACCTCAGATAATGAAAGCCTGGCCCATGATGTAGCCACCCCATGTGGCTCAACTGCTCAGGATAAATTCCCCAATGCATCTAAAGATGCGAAATGAATGCGAGTGTTTCAATTCGTCTTTAAATCCCCCAATTCAAGACAACGATATGTCGACATCCTACGCCGGCTTTCAGCTTATTGCCAGCAAATGGAGGGAATTAAATTTGACTGAAAATGAAGCGATTGATGCATTTCTTCCTCGATGGATTAAACGCGCTTGTCACCAGCGGTATTCTCGATCCTGGCAAACGCGGATCAACCGGAAGAGCGAGGCCTCGGAACCGCAACCAGCGCCCCCGACCCGCTTGCGATATGCGCAAGGGCTTGCGCCAACTGCAAAGTGGCAGAAGCACCCGGTTGCGCTCCTTCCCTGCTCCGCGCCGATACCAGGAGGCATGGCGATACGCTCCGGGCCCTTGATGCCTGCCGGTTGGTTCCGTGCTGCCGGGTTCTGGAAGCGGGGCATCGCGCCCCCTGCACACCGGGAAGGATCACTACGACCTTCAACTAGTTATTTGAGTACCCGCTCTGACCTGCAGAGTAAAAATAAATCTCAATCTGATAAAGGTTGAGCGTTTTCTCCGAATGAGCTTGGTAGTAGCTGAACACTTTGGTAATCATTGAAGGGTGAAAAGAGCAACCCTATGAGCCAACGACGCGCGTTCCGTCGCATTTTCCTTCCCGCTGCATGGCTAGTTATCGGCGCCTTGATCGCCGTCAGCCTCGTGAAACTCGCGTTTGCCGGCGGCACTACCGCCGCCGACGATGACCTGTTCCCGACCGGAGAGATCCCAGCCGAGACCATCTTTGCCGAGAAAGCAACGGTCGAGAACAAGCTGTCCATCCCTGGAACCATTAAGCTCACCGAATCGAAGGAGCTGAACGCGCCAGTGGACGGTGTTGTCAACTGGGCTTTCGTCAAGCCCGGCGACAACGTCACCCTCGGTGATCGCATCTTCCAGGTCCGCGCAGAATCCCAGCCAGAGAGCGTTGAGGCGAACGGCTCGGATAGTGAAGCTTCCGAGGACGAGCAGCAACCGCAGGAAGCTGCGCCAGTAGTGAAGTACCACGACGTCTACGCACCGGCCACGGGCAAGGTTGGCGCTTTCCAGATCGAGGTTGGCGATGACGTCACCAAGGGCACGGGACTCGGAGCGATCCAGCCCCAGGACTTCTTGGCAGTCGGTTCGATCGATCCGCTGGACCGCTACCGCTTGCTGGATGAAAGCCTCGAAGCAACGATCACCATTGATGGCGGACCGGAGCCATTCACCTGCAAGGACCTGTCTGTCGGTGACAGCGCTTCGAAGAAATCCAGCGCCGACTCCGCAGACCAGGACATGGAATCGCAGATGGATCCAATGGCGTCCGGGGAATCAGCTGAGAGCTCTTCGAGCAGCAAGATTTCTTGTGCTGTGCCGGCAGACATCGTGGTTTTCGACGGCCTGAGCATGAACATGGAAATTGATGCAGGCACCGCCGAGGACGTATTGACCGTACCGGTATCGGCTGTTCGCGGCTTGGTTGGCCAGGGCGCGGTGTGGAAGCTGGATGAAAATGGCAAGGAAATCCGCACCGAAGTAGAGCTTGGCGTGACCGATGGCAAGGTCATCGAAGTGATTTCAGGGCTGAAGGACGAGACTGAGATTCTCCGCTTTGTCCCAGGGTCCACCCCGGCACCTGAAGACATGATGGATATGGAGTCCTACCCAGATGAGTGGTGAGCCATTGCTGAAGCTCGAGAATGTCACGCGCAGCGTCCTGCTGCCCGATGACAGCGAGCTGCATATCCTCAACGGGATTGATCTCACCGTGTCCGAAGGCGATCACATTGCCATCGTCGGCCGTTCGGGTACCGGCAAGTCCACCCTGCTGAATATCCTCGGCCTGCTTGATCGGCCCACCAGCGGCAGCCTGCTGTGGCGCGGCAAGGACGCGACCCGGCTGAGCGCCAAGCAGGCAGCTCATGCTCGCGGCCGTGACCTCGGATTCGTTTTCCAGCAGTTCAACCTCTTGCCAGGACGCACTGCCCTTGAAAATGTCATGGCTCCGCTGATGTATGCCAGCGGCCGGGATTTCTGGAACCGGCGCAAGCTGGCAACCGAGGCGCTGGATCGCGTCGGGCTGGGCAACCGCTTGGACTCCATGCCCCAGACCCTCTCGGGCGGCGAGCAGCAGCGTGTGGCCATTGCCCGCGCGCTGGTACGGCGTCCGCGCGTGGTTCTCGCCGATGAGCCCACGGGTGCATTGGATGTCAGCACCGGGCGCGCGGTCATGGGCCTGCTGGATGCTGCCACGGTCGATTCAGGCGCAGCGCTGATCACCATCACGCACGATAGCAACGTGGCGGCCCTGGCCCGTGAACAGTTCCGACTGGACGGCGGGCGGCTGCATCCGCTCAGTGAGGTCGTGTTCTCATGAATACCCTTGCACGCTTAGGCACCGGCTTTGCGGCCGCATTGCTTGAGGCATGGCAGGAACTTCGCATCCACAAATTGCGTGTCCTGCTCTCCCTGGTTGGCGTCACCATCGCCGTGGCATCGCTGACCACCGCACTGGCCGGTGCTGGCATGGCCCGACAGATGATGACCGAAAGCCTTGAAAGCGAGGGCCGCCCGGCGATGATCACCACCTATGCCTACGACCCCCGCTCGGATGGCGGTCCGCAAGGCGGCGGTCCAGTCGCCAAGGCCTTCGATAAGACCAGTGAGCGCTTCAAGATCGACTACACCACCATGATCGGCCGCAACTACGGCCAGCAGGTCGCATCCCAGGGCATGGCTCTTGATGCGGAGGTCCTGGTGGTCGAACCGGACTACGCGCCCATGCACCGGCTTGTCATGGCCGAAGGGCGTTGGCTGGAAACCGAAGACGCGCAAAATCTTTCACCGGCAGTGGTGGTTGACCAGAACGTCATCAAGGAATTGGGGCTGGAAGGCCAGCGGCTGCCATTAACCGTCGACTTGATGAGCAACGGCAACGCCGTGTCCGTCACGGTCATCGGCACCTCCACCGCCCGGTCCTTCGGCATGTCCGGCCAGCTGTGGATGCTGCCGGCCACCTATGAGCACTGGTTCTCGGGCCAAACCCCGCTGGATGAAGTTTCCTACAAGATGTGGGTGCCCATCGAGGGGTCCGAGGAGTTGGCCATGCGCTTTGGCCAGCAGCTGCAGGCGGAGCTTCCGGGATTCACGGTTGAATCGCACCGCCAGGATTATCTGATGTGGGGTGCCGATGAAAGCCTGAAGCAGCTGGCGATGGTGGTTGCCGGCATTGCCGTCATCATCTTGCTGCTTGGTTCCCTGAGCCTGCTGAACGTTGCCATGGTGACGATGAAGCAGCGCATCCGCGAAGTGGGTATCCGCCGCAGCTTCGGCGCAACCACCGGCCGGGTGTTCTTCTCGGTGATGATGGAGAGCGTTGTGGCTACCGCAGTGGCCGGTGGCCTGGGCGTGCTGATCTCGGTGGCCTTGGTATCCAACGAAAACCTGCTGAGCATGGTGCTGGCTACCGAGCTGGACCAGATGCCGGGCTTCCCGCTCGATGCCGCCCTGCTTGGCATGGGAGTCTCCGTCGCCGTGGGCGCGCTCACCGGCGTGCTTCCGGCGCTCGTGGCAGCGCGCGTGAAGATTGTGGATGCCATTCGCGTCTAGTACGCAAATTAGCTAGCCCGGGGATTCCATGAAGATGGGCAGTCATTGATGTCGAAGCGGTTCTGACTGCGGCGCTCCCCGCCCGCTTCACGCAACGGAGCGGAGATCGGAGGGTGGTGACTGCCTTGGATCCGGAAGGCGGTCTGCCACGTAGCCGCGACGAGCATGAGCCCGGTTGCCGGGCAGACCGTTCTTTCTACCAACTGCCGGAACCTTCCGAGAACGCATCGATGGCAGCGGCCAGCTCCGCACCCCGGTCTTCGCGAATTGCGGAGATCGGGGTGTCTTCGCCCGGTATTGAATTGCCTCCGATGAAAGAACTATCGGGCGACATGGCCTCCTTCTTGGGGTTTGACGCGAGTCCATTGCGAATGTGCCAGCTGGAGGCGTTGCCGGCTGGCTGGGCCAGGAACCGGCCCGGTTGGGTTTGACCAGCGCGACGGCTGCTTTCGGTCTCTAATCCCGGCCAGGGCTGCAACCAACGTGGGGCTCAGGGCGTCATTGAGTGCTCGCGCGACCTGATGGATATCCATGCGAGCGGCGCGTCCATGAGCTTGGTTTCGTGTGAAGGTGGCCGCATCTCCACAACACCTCGAACGCACGCAAAACAGACCGTGAAAATCCTTGTTTCCTTAGCCCCGGCTGCGGCGGCCAGCCCTGGCAGCGAAGTTGTCTAATGCCTCGATGACCCTGGGGGCGATCCACACCCTGTGGCCGTTGACATGGCCTACCGGCTTCAGCGCACCCACCTGTTCCAGGTGTTCGATGTTGCGATACGCAGCACTGGAGGATTGGCCAGCTGTTTCGCTGAGCATCCGGGCGGTGATGGCCGGCTCGCGCACGATCAGTTCCGTGGCCCGCTTCAGCCCTTCCCCCGGGGTGCGGCCGAAGCTGGTGTAGATCTCTTGGCGGATATTGCCGATGTCTTGGGCCAGCTGCCGACCATTAGCTGTGGCGCGGAACGTGGACTCGGCAAACATCTGCACGATCGGCTCGATATCCCCCTCGCGGAACGCGCCCAGCGCATCGAAATACGCCTTGGTGTCAGTCAGCAAACCGGAGGAGACCGGGATCGTAACCTTCTCCGTAACCCCCTTGTTCCTGAGCATGGAACCCACCAGGGCGCGCCCGGTGCGGCCATTGCCATCCGGGAATGGGTGGATGGTCTCGAATTGCGCGTGGGCGATCGCCGCTTGAGTCAACGCCGGAATGTCATCGCGCTGCATGAATCGGATCAGGTCGCCCATGGCTTCAGGTATGCGCTCATGGCTTGGCGGCACGAACATTGCCGCATGGGGCGAGTTGCCGCCAATCCACACCGCCTCGGTGCGGTATCGGCCAGCCATCTGGGGCTGCGAGGCATCAAGCAGCGCCTTGTGCATGGCCAAGATGTTGGTTTCCTCTAAACAGTCAGCCAACTCCACTGCCGCCACCATCGCGGAGATGTTTGAGGCTACCAAGGCCGCATTGCTACTGGAACGTTCGCCCAGCTGCGCCAGGGCGATGCGTTTCGCCCCCACGGTCAGGTTCTCGATCTGGGAGCTGGCCGCTGATTCGCTGCGCAGCAGCAGAGCCGCGAATGGTGCGGCGTCGTCACCCAAGTCCCGGTCAAACCGGACCGTTTCGATGGTCGCTTCCTCGACCAGCGCTGCGGTCTGGCCGGAAACCATGGGGTGGGAATCGGCGATGCTGGGAACGACGGCAGCCTGGTACGGCCCGCGGGCACGCAAGCGCTGGCGCCGCGACTGGGACGGGTCATGGATGGTTTCCCACTGCTTATCCTCGTAGGCAATGGATGGCCAGCCGGCCGCCGGTAATCTGATTTCCGATTCGGGGCGTTGGTGTTGCCAGAACTGGCCACCGGCGCGGATGCCGCGCGGGACACGTGGTTGATCCAAGGAGCCACCCCTTTCCATGGTGGGAATGATTCACACCTATATTCCCACATTTTTCAAATATGGGAATATAGGGCTAGCAGGTTCCCACTCGGGGCCCCGCCCCTGCTGAGCCTGCCACGCTCGGATTGGAAGACTGATATGGCCAGCCGGCAATGGATATTCGGACCAGATAGTGGACCACTCCCAGGTGCTGTTCCAGCAGTCCTGGGCGGTTGGCCTCAGCCCTTTCCAATGGCTGCCCGTCCGAATCCAGCCCACACAGCACAGCTCCCGGATTCGGATCCCCACTGGGAAGGATGTGCTCCGGGAGCACCTGCTCATGCTCCGTCGAGGAGATGAAGCACCCGCCAGGATCTCCGGCAACTTTGGCGACCAAGCGGGCCTCGGAGTCGCCACACCCGGTGATATGAATTTGGCTTTCGACGCGCCACAAGAATCCGACCCCGTCGACCACTAGCTATGCAGGGCGCTTCGCGCAGGCTGGTGAGACGCTCCTGGCAATTGGCTATTGCAAACTTCATGATGTCCTCTAGATCAGCCGGGTCATCCCGTCCCGGCAACGGCCGGCATCCTGGCTAAGCAGGGGCAGGGTGACTCGAGACGAACACCCTTCAACGGTGAAGTCCATGCTCCCGGTTGTTCACGCAGCGCGGGAGTTACTTAGCTTCTGATAGCGCTCCTGGCATCGGCCACTAAATGGATACCCCTTTAATCATTAAAGCGAATTCACGCCGGCAGATCACCAATATCCCCAATCGGCTCTGTGAATTCACGACTTCACTCCTGCTGGAATAAACCACGGTGAGAGCTGGACTGAATCCAGGAATCAATGCCGCAACCGGAATCACCAGCGCCTGCGCCCCTTCGACCCGGACTCAATTCGTCAGGCGCGTGATCCTGGCAAGCTTTCCTCTCCTACGACAAAATCCGACCTACGGGCCAAGCTCTGAAAATAGTTATTACTGCCATACGCAACATAAATCCGTCCAAAATCTTGCCGAGTCGTTGGCCAGAGATTTTTCTTCGGCCAACGCCGTTTTAACGCCTTCCATGTTCCCTGGCGGAACATCAGATCCACTCCCGGACCAAGTGGCCGTCGGGTTTCCGGCCGGCATTGTGTGCTGCCATACATCCGATCCGGCACCCCGCAATTGCCTGTTTTGAAAAACTTCAGATCTCGAGGAATTTCCCGTGATCCTGCGGATTTCCAGGCCTGCGCTGCAATCATTTCCGGAGATTTCCAAGGCCCACTTGACACCGTTTGAGATTCGGAGCACACTGATCGTATACGATTTGATGTACGAGATGATGCATGACGAAAGCAGGCCGATCAACGGTGAGCAATATTGTCCCAGTAACCGAAGAGACCTTCGCGCAGGCAGGCAAGATCCTGGCCGTACACCTTAGCTACTCCTCGCGTGCGGCGCAGCGCGGACGCACCCCGAAGTTCCCCAGCTACTTCATGAAGGCCACCAGCTCGCTGGCCGCCAGCGGTTCCACGGTGGAACGCCCTGCCGGCACCGAACTGCTCGCCTTCGAGGGCGAGATCGCACTGATCATCGGCAAGACCGCTCGCCGCGTCTCGGCAGAAGAAGCCTGGGGCTATGTCGGGCAGGTCACCGCATCGAACGACCTTGGCGTGCACGACATGAAGTACGCGGACAAGGGCTCGAACATCCGCTCCAAGTCCGGCGACGGCTACACCCCGGTGGGCCCCAACGCATTGGATGCTTCCACCCTGGATCCTGCCAAGCTGCGCGTGCAGACCTGGGTCAACGGCAAGCTCGCCCAGGACGCCGACACCTCCGAGCTGCTCTTCTCCTTCGCAACCATCATCGCTGACCTGTCCCAGCAGATGACCCTGCAGCCAGGGGATATGATCCTCACCGGCACCCCGGCCGGCTCCACCGTCTTCTTCCCCGGCGACGTTGTCGAGGTCGAGGTCACCGACCTGGTCTCCGGCGCCACTACCGGCAAGCTGAAGACCACCGCCACCGAGGGCACCGCAGCCTTCGCCGCTTTCGGCAACCAGCCAAAGGTCACCGACAAGGACAAGGAAGATGCCTACGGCGATCGCGAAACCGCCGGCATGGCCCCTATCATCACCGGCAAGGACGTACTGACCGACAAGGTCCGCGAGCAGCTGGCTTCGGTTGCTACCGCCACCTTGTCCGCCACCTTGCGCAAGCGCGGACTGAACAACGTGAACATCGAGGTCCCCGGTGCCACCAAGGGCATGCAGCGCGTGATCGGCACCGCCCGCACCCTGCGCTACATCCCCAACCGCGAGGACCTGTTCAAGGCCCACGGCGCCGGCTACAACATGCAGAAGCAGTCCATCGACTCGCTCAAGGACGGCGAAATCCTGGTCATGGAAGCCCGCGGCGAGACCGGCTCGGCCACCCTGGGCGACATCCTGGCCCTGCGCTCCCAGCAGCTCGGCGCCGCCGGCATCATCTCCGATGGCGGCGTACGGGACCTGGACGCCGTGTCCAACCTGGAAATCCCGGTCTTCTACAACGGCGCCCACCCAGCGGTTCTCGGCCGAAAGCACGTGGCCTGGGACAAGGACATCACTGTGGCCTGCGGCGGCGTTTCGGTCCAGCCAGGCGATGTGATCGTGGCCGACTCCGATGGCATCGTGGTCATCCCGCCAGCCATGGTTGCCGAGGTTGCCGCTGAAGCTGCGGTGACCGAATCAAATGACGAATTCATCTTCGCCATGGTCCAGCGCGGCCACGGCATCGAGGGACTGTTCCCGATGAACGATGCGTGGAAGAGCAAGTACAACGCCTGGAAGGACGCAGGCAGCCCGGATCTGGACTCATGGTCGCTGTAATGACCGCCTCCAAGTCCGAAGCCGCCTACCAGCTGGTTTCCGAGCGCATCGTCAACGGGGCGTACTCCCCCGGTTATCGGCTGGTGCTGGGCACCATCGCCGATGAGCTGGGCTGCTCCGTGGTTCCGGTGCGCGAGGCGATCCGCCGGCTGGAAGCCGAGGGCCTGGTCCATTTCACCCGCAACGTCGGGGCGACGGTGGCCCACGTGGATTCCACCCTGTACCTGCACACCATGCAGACCCTGATGATCATCGAGCCGGCAGCTACCGCGCTGGCCGCCGATGCCATGGACGCCGCCTGGCTTGCCAAGGCAAGGGCGCTGAACGAGAAGATGCGCCAATGCCTGGCGGATTTCGATCCGGTGGCCTTCACCCGGATGAATACCGAATTCCACCAGCTGCTCTACGGCCAGTGCCCCAATCCGCACATCCTGGACCTGGTCCAGCGCGGATGGCGCCGGCTGGCAGCGATGCGAGCCAGCAGCTTCACCCACATTCCCAACCGGGCTCGCGCCTCGGTGGAGGAGCATGAGGCGCTGCTGGATCTGATCGGCAACCATGCCACCCCGGCGCAGATCGAAGCGGCCTGCCGGGACCACCGCTCGAATACGCTCAACGCCTATTTGAAAGCGGCCGGCATGGCGCCTAGCGCCATCTAGCCAGCAGCACCAAGAACTTTCATAGATTTGCCAAAACCCAGCCGGTGAAAACACCGGAACAGCACGAAAGGAACTGCCATGAGCAAGCACTTCGTACCGGAAAACCTTCCGACCCACCTTCAGCACTACATCAACGGCGAATTCGTTGACTCCATCGGCGGAGCCACCTTCGACGTGCAGGAACCGGTAAGCAACACCAACTACGCCACCGTGGCTTCGGCGCAGCCCGAGGACGTGGACCTGGCCGTTGCCGCCGCCGACAAGGCCTTCAAGGAAGGCCCATGGTCCAAGATGCTGCCACGCGAGCGTTCCCGCGTGCTGCACAAGATCGCTGACATCGTCGAGTCCCGCGACGAAGAGCTCTCGCTGCTCGAGTCCTACGACTCCGGCCTGCCGATCACCCAGGCCAAGGGCCAGGCCCGCCGCGCCGCGGAGAACTTCCGCTTCTTCGCCGACCTGATCGTCGCGCAGGTGGACAACTCCTTCCGCGTCCCAGGACGCCAGATGAACTACGTGAACCGCAAGCCGATTGGCGTCGCGGCGCTGATCACCCCGTGGAACGTTCCGTTCATGCAGGAATCCTGGAAGCTGGCCCCGGCCCTGGCTACCGGCAACTCGGTGGTTCTCAAGCCTGCCAGCTACACCCCGCTCTCCGCTGGCCTGTGGCCAGAAATCTTCCGCGAAGCCGGCCTGCCAGAGGGCGTCTTCAACCTGATCTTCGGTTCCGGCGGTGTCGCCGGCGACTACCTGGTCAAGCACCCGGATGTGCCGCTGGTGTCCTTCACCGGCGACTCCTCGACCGGCGCCACCATCTCCACCGCGGCCGCGCCATTCTTCAAGGGCCTGTCCCTGGAGCTCGGCGGCAAGTCCCCTGCAGTGGTCTTCGCCGACGCTGACCTGGAAGCAGCCCTGGACGCCACCGTCTTCGGCGTGTTCTCGCTGAACGGCGAGCGTTGCACCGCCGGCTCCCGCGTGCTGGTCCAGCGCGATATCTACGATGATTTCGTAGCCAAGTTCGCAGAACGCGCCAAGAACATCCGCGTTGGCCTGCCAAGCGACCCGAAGACCGAAGTCGGCGCGCTGGTGCACCCTAACCACTTCGAGAAGGTCATGAGCTACATCGAGATCGGCAAGACCGAAGGCCGCTTGCTGGCCGGCGGTGGCCGCGCAGAGGGCTTCGAAGAGGGCAACTACGTTGCTCCGACCGTCTTCGCCGATGTGGCTCCGGATGCGCAGATCTTCCAGGACGAGATCTTCGGCCCGGTTGTTGCCATCACCCCGTTCGACACCGACGAGCAAGCACTGGAACTGGCCAACAACACCAAGTACGGCCTGGCAGCCTACGTGTGGACTTCCAACCTGAAGCGCGCGCACAACTTCGCGCACCAGATCGATTCGGGCATGGTGTGGCTGAACTCGAACAACGTCCGCGACCTGCGCACCCCATTCGGCGGCGTGAAGGCTTCGGGCCTGGGCCGCGAAGGCGGGTACCGCTCGGTGGACTTCTACACCACCCAGCAGTCCATCCAGATCACCCTGAACGAAGCGCACTCCCCTAAGTTCGGCGTCTAGGAAGCACGCGCTTCCCGCCACTAGTTTTTCTTGCTTGCAAAGGAGCAAATCATGAGCAAAGAGATCGCAAACCCGATCCCAACCCCATCGGTTCCAGCACCGGATATCCTGCGCTGCGCCTACGCTGAACTGGTCGTCACCGACCTCGAGCGCTCGCGCAAGTTCTACGTAGACGTACTGGGCCTGCACGTTTCCTATGAAGACGAGAACCAGATCTACCTGCGTTCCTTCGAGGAATTCATCCACCACAACCTGGTGCTGACCAAGGGCCCGGTGGCCGCGCTGAAGGCCATGGCCTTCCGTGTCCGCAGCACCGAAGAGGTCGACAAGGCCGAGGCCTACTACAAGGAACTGGGCTGCCGCACCGAGCGCCGCAAGGAAGGCTTCGTCAAGGGCATCGGCGATGCACTTCGCGTCGAGGATCCATTGGGCTTCCCGTACGAGTTCTTCTTCGAGACCACCCACGTCGAGCGCCTGCACATGCGCTATGACCTGTACTCGGCTGGCGAACTGGTCCGCCTGGACCACTTCAACCAGGTCACCCCGGACGTGCCACGCGGCCGCGCCTACCTCGAGGACCTGGGCTTCCGCGTCACCGAGGACATCCAGGACGACGAAGGCACCACCTACGCAGCCTGGATGCACCGCAAGGGCACCGTGCACGACACCGCACTGACCGGTGGCAACGGCCCGCGCCTGCACCACGTGGCCTTCTCCACCCACGAGAAGCACAACATCATCCAGATCTGCGACAAGATGGGCGCACTGCGCATCTCGGACCGCATCGAGCGCGGCCCGGGCCGCCACGGCGTCTCCAACGCGTTCTACCTGTACATCCTGGATCCAGATGACCACCGCATCGAGATCTACACCCAGGATTACTACACCGGCGATCCGGACAACCCGACCATCACCTGGAACGTGCACGACAACCAGCGCCGCGACTGGTGGGGCAACCCGGTTGTCCCATCGTGGTACACCGAAGCTTCCAAGGTCCTGGACCTGGATGGCAACGTGCAGGAAATCATCGAGCGCACCGACGACTCCGAAATGGCAGTCACCATCGGCGCGGACGGCTTCTCCTTCACCCGTGATGGCGACGAGGACGGTTCCTACCACGGCCAGGCTTCCAAGGGCTTCAAGCTGGGCAATCAGCTCTAAGCCAGGCAAGCTCTTCTAGACCCAGAGCTTGGCAGCTTCCCTGAGGTGCGAGGAAAGAATCCCGGGACATCAGCGATTTTTCGCCGATGCCCCGGGATTCTGCTTTTGGATACTCTGGTCGGGATGGCTTTCACCCCTGATGCACCCTGCGATGAGGTGCTCTCTTCCCTTGATATCAGGTAGGATTTTTGCCCAGCTGCCGTGCTGCAAGGGCAATGTGCAAAGGCAATCAGCAGTTCCCCAGCGGGTTGATCGCCGCAGATGATGCTAGTCCCGACGGGCCGAGGGCCGCTCTTTGGCCCGCTCGAAAGGGAAGAGCAGCAGGCCAACAACCAGCTGGGTAAATCCCCGAATAGACTTGTCGAACCCGGGTATTGCGAATATGGCCACCGTCAGCGCGGTCAAAACCAGACATGCGGAGAAGGCCGCGGCGCTGCCTGCCCCTTCAAGGACTGCCGGCAGGTACGGGGTTGCCGCGAGTACCAGGAAACCGTGCATTACGTAAATGGCCAAGCTCCGTCGGCCGAGCATGGCCAGCAGCCCGTCCTTGTTCGGCATCAGCGACAGGAAAATCACTACCGTGGCTGAAGCGATGCACAATAAGCCGATCCGGATGAGAACTCCCTGCGCATCGGGGACATCCAGGCGTTCATAGGAGAAGCTGCCATAGAACCACCTTGGACGGACTTCTTGGAAGTACAGGAGCATCCAGGCTCCAATTGCCATGCAGGCACCCATAATTTTCCAGGCCACAGGCATTCGGGCGGCCGCGCTGAGAATCACTTGGCCGTATGATGCGCCAACAACATAAAAGGGCAGGAACACAAGTGCACGCGACAGGGTGAAGTCGTAGCCGATGGACTCGATAGTTCCCGATGCGATGGACACGAGAATCGCCAGCATGATCGATGACCTGGGGAACCTGGCGATGATCGGGACCAGCATCTGCCACCAGCACATGGCCAGCAGGAACCACAAGATCCAGAAGGGCACAATCGGCGAAAACGTGCGTTCCAACGCGAGGACTTGCACAGCGAAGAAATACAGGGTCTGGAATAAGGCCAGCAAGACCATGTAGGTGCCGATACGCCGAGGCAACTGCGTGGCCTTGGCAGTGACACCGGCGAGGAACACAAATGCTGGCATATGGAACATGTAGATTCCTGTCAGCGGCAATCTGGTGGATCGTGCGTCCCAGCCAGCAGTCGCCTCCAGCAGATGGCCGAGCACAACCAAGGCAATGAGCGCACCTTTTGCGGCGTCAAGTCGGTGAACGCGGACTCGACTAGTAATTTCAGACACCGGGATAGGCTACCAGCACCTTCTCCTCCTGCCCGAAATTGAAGAAGTTCAGTACTCGACCGAACACGCTGCCAAGTTGTCGGCCGCCACGCGTAGGGTGGGACTCAACAAGAACTACCGAGTTAGGCGGAATATGCGCGAGCACAAATCGATGATCGGTGCGGCCAAGGACATCGCGGCCGCGGCCCACGAAGGACAGGTCGACAAGCTCGGCGCCGCGTATATCGGGCATCCGGCACGAGTAGCCGGCCACGCCTGCGACCTCGGCGGTTCGCCAGAGGCCATCGCGGCAGCCTGGTTGCATGATGTGATCGAGGACTGCGATGTCTCCGCGGCGGACCTGCGCGCCGCTGGCCTTTCCGAAGCGGTCATCGTAGCGGTCGAGCTGCTGAGCAAGCGGCCTGGGCAGAGCTTGGAAGAATATTGCGCCGGGGTGCGCAGCAATGCTGTGGCCCTGCTGGTCAAGCAGGCGGACCTGGCCGATAACACCGATCCCGAGCGAACAAGCCAACTGGATCAGGCTACCCGGCAGCGGCTGGCCGAGAAATACCAGCGCACCCGATTCCTCCTGGGTCTCTAGGCGCACCCGGAGTCCCCGATTCCACCCGGACCCAAGGATTCATGCTCCGTGGCTGCCCAAAAAAATAACTCCAGGCCAAGATCCCCCAAGCACTCCGTCGGGCGTTTTCCGGGAATTTCCTGCACCTCTTGACCCTCCGGCTGAACAAGCGTTCAATATTGAACATGAGTTCAACCAAGCGTGCCCCGCATACCGCTCCGCTAACTGCGCAGCGCATCCGCGAAGCGGCCATCGCACAGTTCGCCGCCCACGGCTTCGCCAAGAGCACCGTGCGGGCCATCGCGGCAAGTGCCGGGGTTTCCGCAGGCCTGGTGATCCACCATTTCGGCTCGAAGCACGAATTGCGCGCGGCCTGCGATGAGCATGTGTTCACCACGCTGACCGAAACGAAGCGGGCGAACGCCACCAGCAATCCGCTGGTAGTTGCCGAAATGCTCGGCGAGGGGCCGATGCGGATCTATGCCGACTACCTGCTCAAGTCGCTGCTGGACCCCTCCGAGCAGGGCCAGCGCTTCTTCGACCACTACGTGGAATCCATCGAGCAGGTCATCGAGGAGGGCTTCGCCGGCTACACGTTGCGCCAGGCCGAGGACCGCCGCGCCCAGTCCACCGCCATCGCCATGCTGGCCCTGGCCCCGATGCTGCTTGAACCGCGCATCCGCCATGCCTTGGGCACCGCGGACCTGGCCGGCTCGATGGCACGGCTCACGCCCTACCTCTTCGAGCTCTACCAGCACGGATTCATCGAATCCGTCCCCGAGAAGAAGGAAGGCTGAGCATGCAAACTACTCCTCGTCCCACCGGTTCAGCCCCGGCGATCAGCATTGCCGGGCTGTCCAAGAACTTCGGCTCGGCAAGGGCACTGGATGGCCTGGATCTGGACGTCGCCCCGGGCGAAGTCCACGGCTTCCTCGGTCCCAACGGGGCCGGCAAGTCCACCACCATCCGCATCCTGCTGGGCATCCTGCGCCACGATGCGGGCACCGTGCGCCTGCTGGGCGGAGACCCGTGGAAGGACGCGGTGCCCCTGCACCGGCGCATCGCGTATGTGCCCGGCGATGTGGAACTGTGGCCCAACCTGACCGGAGGCGAAGCCATCGACCTGTTCGCGCGGCTGCGCGGCGGGGCCGACAAGAAACGCCGCAACGAGCTGATCGAGCGTTTCGACCTGGACCCGCTCAAGAAGGGCCGCACCTATTCCAAGGGCAACCGGCAAAAGGTCGCACTGATCTCTGCGCTGGCCTCGAATGCCGAGCTGCTGCTGCTCGATGAGCCCACCGCCGGGCTTGACCCGCTGATGGAAGCGGTATTCCAGCAGCTCATTGGCGAGGCCAAGGATGCCGGGCGCACGGTGCTGCTCTCCAGCCATATCCTGGCCCAGGTCGAGGTGCTGGCGGACCGCATCTCGATCATCCGCAAGGGGAAGATCGTCGAATCCGGCACGCTGGGACAGCTGCGCCACCTGAAGCGCACCGCCATCAGCGTGCAGACCAGCTTGCCGCCCGCTTCGCTGTCCAGCCTGGAGGGAATCCACGACCTGCGCGAGGAAGGCGGGCAGCTGCGCTTCAGCGTCGATGCCCCGCAGCTCGATGCGGTGATGCGCGAGTTGGCCGCCCACGGCGTGCAATCTCTGACCGCTACCCCGCCAACCCTGGAGCAATTGCTGCTGCGCCACTACGGCGATGAAATGCACCGGAGCGCATCATGAGCCCGGCACATCGGCAAACCACGGCCAATACCCGCAGCGGTTCGCTGGCCGGAACCGGCCAACTGCTGCGCTTCATGCTGCGCCGGGACCGCATCCGCTTCCCGGCATGGATTCTGGGCCTGTCGCTGATGCTGGACTATTTCGCCAATGCGCTGGGACTGGTGCTCGACGAGCAGTCGCTGGCCACCTTCGCCGTCTTCGCCGCAAATCCGGTGATGGCGCTGATCGGCGGGCCGGGCTACGGCTTCGAGGCGATCACCCTGGGCCGGTTCCTGGTGGGGATGTACGGGGTGTTCCTCATGATCGGCGCAGGGCTGATGGGCATCACCACCATCTCCCGGCACACGCGCGCCGAAGAGCAGAGCGGGCGCGCCGAGCTGATCCGCGCCAATGCCGTGGGCCGGCACGCGCAGCTGGCCGCCGCCCTGGCGCTGGCGACCTTGATGAACCTGGCGCTGGCCGTGCTCATGACCCTGGTATTCATGGCCTCCCCGGCCCAGGCACCGGCACCTTCCGCCTTCCTGTTCTCCTGCGGCGTCGCCGCCGCGGGCCTAGTCTTCTGCGCCGTGGCAGCGCTGGCCGTGCAGCTCTCGGCTTATTCCCGGGCGGCTTCCGGGCTGGCCGGGGCTGTGCTCGCTGCCAGTTTCATGGCCCGCGGCCTGGGCGACATGTCCGCTGCGCAAGGCGGGAAACTTTCCTGGCTGTCCTGGCTTTCGCCCTTTGGCTGGTCCCAGCACACCGCACCGCTGGTGCTGGACCGGTGGTGGCCGCTGCTGCTTTCGCTGGCCGCCGCCGTGCTGCTTTCGCTGGCCGGGTTCGCGCTGCAGTCCCGGCGCGATCTGGCCGCCGGGATCCTGCCGGACCGGACCGGCGGCGAACGAGCCCCGGGCTGGCTGGGCAGCCCGCTGGCACTGGCCTTCAGGCTGCAGCGCTCGGCGCTGGCCTGGTGGTCCTTCGCGCTGCTGCTCTCGGGCATCGTCTTTGGCGCCTTCGTGCAGCCGATGGCCGAAAATGCCGCGGGCATGCCCGAAGAGCTGCTGGCGGTCTTCGGCGGCGCCCAAGGCATGGTCGAAGGCTATCTGGGCTTCATGAGCCTGTACCTGGCGATCCTGGTCTCGGTGTTCGCGATCCTTTCGGTCCTTTCCCTGCGTGGCGAGGAGCAGGCGGTGCGCGCCGAGCCGATCCTGGCCGCGTCCGTCTCGCGCGCCGGATGGCTCGCTTCCTGGGTGCTGGTCACGGTCCTGGGCTCGCTGTGGCTGATGCTGCTCGGCGGGGTCGGCAACGGCATCGGGGCCGGGCTGTCCACCGGCGACTGGACCCTGCTGGCCCAGGCGACCCTCGGCCACTTGGTGCAAACTCCGTCCGTTTGGGTGCTGGCGGGACTGGCCACCGCGCTCTACGGGTTCCTGCCGAGGCTCGCATCCCTGGCTTGGGCGGTGTTCGCCTACTGCTCGGTGCTCGGGTTCTTCGGCGAAATGCTGCAGTTGGACCAGCCGGTTCTGGACTCCTCGGTATTCTTGCATATCGGCCAGTATCCGGCCGCTGAAATTGATTGGACCGCGGTGGGCGGCCTGAGCCTGCTTGCCGTGGCCCTCATTGCCCTGGGCGCCGCCGGCTTCCGGCGGCGGGATTTGATCACCGCGTAGAACTCGGAATGCTGGATATTTCCCGCTTCCCCTTGCAATCGGGCACCATTGGGCAAGACTTGGATTATGGCCACAGGTAGAAGCACAGTTTTCGAAGACCGCAGCCATGCCGGCGCCGCGCTGGGCATGAAGCTGTCCACCTTGCTGCCCGCCGGCGAGTATACGGTGCTGGGTTTGCTGCGCGGCGGAGTGCCCATCGCCCATGAAGTGGCCAAGACCCTCGGGGCCACCCTGGGCGCGGTGGCGGTGCGCAAGCTCGGGGTGCCCAGCAATCCTGAACTGGCGTTCGGCGCCATTGCCCAGTACGGGCCCGACAGCGCCCGCCACATCAACGAGGCGATCTACCGCCGGGCGCTGCAGTATTTCGGCAAGGACGAACTCGAATCCCTGGAACGCGGCACCGGTGCCGACCTGCTGGCCCTGGCCGACACTTTCAAGGCCTACTGCCCCGAGCTGGCCGGGCGCGACCTGCTGCTCTGCGATGACGGAATGGCCACGGGCGCCACGATGAAGGCCGCGCTGGACCTAGTCCAGGGGTTGGCTCCCGCCTCCATCCGGCTGGCAGTTCCGGTGGCTTCGCCTGAAACAGCTGCCGGATTGGCACCCCAGGTCAATGGCATCTGCCAACTGCTCACCCCGGATAACTTCACCGCCGTCGGAGCCTTCTATGAGGACTTCGGGCAGGTGGGCCAGGACCAGGTCCTGGAAATGCTGCGCGCCACGCAGTGAAATCCCAGGACCACAGCTCGGACCTTCGCTTCCAGGGCACCGGATCAGCCGATGGCACCGCTCAGCGGCGCATGCAGGCCATCATTTCCATGCTCAGCAGCTCGCTGCCCTGATCCAGTGGCTCGTGACCGAAGCCATCCCGCCCCGCACCGGCAATGGCCTGCGCGGCGGAATCCCGCATACATCCCAGCTCCTGGCTCCCGATGAGCTTGCCGGCCCCTTGGCTGGAGCTTGCCCGGAAGCTGGGCTGGCGTGCAGGACAGCTTCGGTCCTGATGGTTTGATCCATGCCGGCCCCGGTCATCTCACGCCCGGTTCACCGACGCCGTTTCCGGGCGCCACGAGGCAAACGCCAGCACCGTACCGAACCCTCCGATGCCAACCAGGACCAGGGCCACACCCCACAAGCCGATCGAAGCACCAAGGGCGCCAGCCACCGGGTAGGTCAACAAGAAGCAGGCATGGGACAAGGAAAATTGCGCGGCAAAAACACTAGGGCGGGTCTGCTCGGTGCTGTTGCGGCGCAGCAACCTGGCCGAGGGCGTGAGGATGGTTGCCGTCGCGGCACCCAGCGCCAGCCATAGGCCAAGGAGCCCGGCCCATTGGCCAGCATCCTCTCCCCAGCCGATCACAGCGGTACCGATGAGCAGCAAGAGCGGCATCATCACGGCGCCCGAGAGCATCACACTGCGGTCTTCGAATCGCTCCAGCAACCCCGGCATGCCCAGTGCTACCGCCATCGAACCTGCACCGTAGGCTCCGAGCAGCAGCGCCACATCCACCTGCGAGCGGCCCATATCCCCCTTCACCAGCACCACTGTGTTGACGATGACCATGGCAGAGATCGCGGCGACCACCAGATTCAGCGCCATCAGGCTGCGCAATTCCCGTGCCGCCCAGAAAGCCCGCGTTCCCCCGGTGAGGCGGTGGAAGAACTTCGACTGTTCCGGCGGAGGGATCACCGGGAAGCGCGTCGCGGCAACGAGCAGAACAGACGCGGCGAACCCGACCACGGTCCCGGCAAAGAGATTGTGGTAGCTGGTGACAGTCAGCAGCGCGGCCGCCAGCATCGGACTGGCCAACGACTCCATGTCATAGGCCAGCCGCGACAAGGACAGGGCCTTTGTGTAATCCCGCTCTTCGGGCAGGATCGAGGGAATGACCGCCTGGAACGCGGGGGTGAAGGTCGCCGATGCTGATTGCAGTACGAAAATCAGCACATAGATCTGCCACGCTTCGCTGGCGAATGGGAGGCAGAGCGCCACTAGTCCACGAATGATGTTGGACCCGATGAGCACGGGTTTGCGCGGAATATGGGAAACCAGGGCATTGGCCAAAGGCGCAACGGCCACATAGGCGACCATCTTCACAGTCAAGGCCAGCCCAAGCACTAATCCCGCGTTGCTGCCGGCAATATCGAAAGCCAGCAGGCCCAGGGCAACGGTAAGCAGGCCGGTACCCAGCAGCGCAATCATCTGGGCGCTGAAGAGCTTGGCGTACGCCTGGTCCCTGAGTACTGCGAGCATCTTTGCCGACTCCCGTATCTTTTGCCGCTAGCCTTGCGGGGCTTCGTGGTGCAGCGGCAGCTGTCCGTTGGATACCGAATGCTCCGCCTGCTTGATCGCTTCGCTGACCAGGCGCGCCGGGTGCTCATCGGTGAGGCTGTACAGGACCTTGGTTCCGTCCTGGCGCGTGGTCACCATGCGCGCCATGCGCAAACGGGCCAGGTGCTGGGATACCCCCGAGGGACTCTTCTCGACCAGCTCTGCGAGCGCGTTGACCGAGAGCTCACCGGCACGGCGCAGATGCAGCACAATCCGGATCCGGGTGGCATCGGACAGCAAGCCGAAGACTTCCGCGGCCAGCTCCACGTAATCCGAGGAAGGATCCGGAGCATAAATCTTATTATCTGCATGCATGCTAATAGACTAATGCTCTCGCCCGGTATTGCCTAGGGCACACCGGAAATATTCCGCGTCCGACTGGAACTAGAATTGGAGCCATGACTGCAACGCTCGTGGCCAAGGACCTGACTGGCGGCCACGCCCACCGAACCCTCTTCTCGAATCTGAACTTCACCGCCGCACCCGGTGATGTCTACGGCGTAGTGGGTGCCAACGGCGCTGGCAAGTCCACATTGCTCTCGCTGCTTGCCGGGGCCGCGGCCCCGCAGGCCGGAACGGTGAGCACCGCCCCGGATTCTGCGTTCATCGGCTGGATGCCCCAGGAACACGACCGCATTCCAGGTGAAACCATCACCGCGTATTTGGCCCGCCGCACCGGTTGCGCCGCCGCCACCACCGCCATGGAATCCACCGCCGAAGAACTTGGCAGCGGCAAGCCCGGTGCGGATGACGCCTACACCGCTGCATTCGACCACTGGATGGCCTGTGGCGCCATGGATCTGGAAGACCGCATCCCCGAGGTGCTGGCCAAGCTCGGCTTCACCCTCCCGGTGGAAACCGAGATGACTGCCCTGTCCGGCGGCCAGGTAGCCCGCGTGGCTCTGGCAGCCCTGCTGCTCTCCCGCTTCGATGCGGTGCTGCTCGATGAACCGACCAATGATCTCGATCTCGAGGGCCTGGAGCATTTGGAGCATTTCATCAATTCCCTGCGCGCGCCGGTGATCCTGGTATCGCATGACCGCGAGTTCCTCTCCCGCTGCACCACCGGCATCATCGAATTGGACCTGGCCCAGAACCAGGTAGCCACCTATGAAGGCGGCTACGACTCGTACCTTGACGAACGGGCCATCAACCGCACCCATGCCCGTGAGGCCTACGAGCAGTTCGAGAACCAGAAAGCCGATCTGGTCTCCCGCGCCCGCACCCAGCGCGAATGGTCCTCGCAAGGCGTGCGCAACGCCATGCGCAAGGCGCCGGACAATGACAAGATCCGCCGCCGGGCCAACTCCGAGTCCTCGGAAAAGCAGGCCGCCAAGGTGCGCCAGATGGAATCGCGCATCGCCCGGCTCGACGAGGTGGCAGAACCACGCAAGGAATGGGTCCTGCAGTTCTCCATCGCCGCGGCTCCGCGCGGGTCCTCGGTGATGTGCACGCTCAACGAGGCCTCGGTATCCCACGGGGACTACGCTTTCGGACCGGTTTCGGTGCAGGTCAACGCCGGGGACCGGATTGGCATCACCGGCCCGAACGGAGCAGGCAAGTCGACCTTGCTGAACCTGCTGCTGGGCAAGCTGGCCCCGCACGGCGGCTCGGCTTCACTGGGCAGCTCGGTGAATGTCGGCGAAATCGATCAGGCGCGCACCCAGCTTCCCGGCGATCTCCCATTGGGCGAAGCCTTCGAACAGGAAGTGCCCGAGTACTCCGCCGCCGAGGTCCGCACCCTGCTTGCCAAGTTCGGCCTGAAGGCCGATCAGTCCTCCGCCCTGGTGGATTCGCTCTCCCCCGGCGAGCGGACCCGCGCATCCATGGCGCTGCTCCAGGCCCGCGGGGTGAACCTGCTGGTGCTCGATGAGCCGACCAACCACCTGGACGTGCCGGCCATCGAACAGCTCGAAGAAGCCCTGGAAGCGTACACCGGTGCCCTGCTCCTGGTCACCCATGATCGGCGGTTGCTGGAGAATGTGCGCCTGGACGCTCGATGGGAAGTTGCACAGGGCCAACTAACTGCCCATTTCTAGGGCCTCACTTGGGTACTTATTGCACTAGTAAGTTCACAGCTATCCAACGTAGGATTGGGACTATGGGAGCCGAGTTTTTCAGTTCTTTCGACTGCGAGGTCGACGCCTAGTACCCAAGGATATTTTCTTGAGCAGCACTGCAACACTCCATCCCCAAGGGCCTACGGTCAAGCCGGGCGATCCCAAGAGCTTCTTCCACGTCAAGAAGCTGGTCACCGAAGCAGGACTGGTCGGCCGCCGCCGCGGGCACTATCTCGGCTTGGGCATCGTGCTGACGGTGCTGCTAGCCGGCACCGTTACCGGTTTCATCCTCCTTGGCGACAGCTGGTTCCAGTTGCTGATGGCCGGAGCCTTGGGCCTGTTGCTGACCCAATTCGCGTTCTTGGCGCACGAGGCGGCACACCGCCAGATCCTGGCTTCGCACAAGCGCAATGACAAGCTGGGCCAGTTCCTGGCCAATATCGTCGTGGGCATCAGCTACCAGTGGTGGATGAACAAGCACAACAAGCACCACGCAACCCCCAATACCGTGGGCAAGGATCCGGACATCGAGTGGGACACCATCTCCTTCCAGACCGAGGACGCCAAGCGCCAGCGCGGGCTGCTCAAGTGGATCACCAACCGCCAGGGCTACCTGTTCTTCCCGTTGCTCACCCTCGAGGGCTTGAATCTGCATATGCATTCGATCAAGTACCTGTTCAAGGCCGGCCGGGTCAAGAACCGCAAGCGTGAGATGACCGGCATTGCACTGCGCATCGCCATCTACCTGGCGATCGTGTTCTACTTCCTGCCAGTGGGCATGGCTTTCGCCTTCCTCGGCGTGCAGCTGGCAGTCTTCGGCGTCTACATGGGTGCCTCCTTCGCCCCGAACCACAAGGGCATGCCGATGGTCCCCCAGGACGCCCGCATCGACTTCTTCTCCCGCCAGGTACTGACCGGACGCAATGTCATGGCCAAGTCCAGCTGGGGAAACCGCGTGCTCTCCCACGTCTACGGCGGATTGAACTACCAGGTGGAGCACCACCTGTTCCCATCCATGCCGCGCGCCAACCTGGCCGGCGTCTCGCGCATCGTGCGCCAGTACTGCGACGAGCACCAGGTGCCCTACACGGTGGCCAGTGTCCGCGAATCCTACGCACAGGTGATCACCTACCTGAACAAGGTCGGGCTATCGGCCCGGGATCCTTTCGAGTGCCCGATGATCTCCGGTTACCGCGTCAGCGCATAGCTTCCTCGGAAGCCGCAAAGAGCTAGGAAACCTTGCCGCCATAGGCAAGGGTTCCTAGCTCTTTTCCGTCTGCGTCAAGAACGAGCATCTTATTGCCGTCCTGAAGCGTGGCGGTGGCAGCACGCGAAAGCCAGTCATCCACGCCTTCGCAGAACATCTTGGTCGAAGCGAGCGCGGCGAATTCCAGATCTTCGGATGCGCTCCAGGTGCCGGTGAGGCGGTTGCAGCCATCGCTGCCGGAGACCTTGCCGTCCTCGGCTAGCTCCAGCCACGGCTGGCCTTTCTCCTTGCTGCCCCACAAGCCGACCGGATCCTGGAGTATCACGCTGGTCTCGCTTCCAGTTGGCTGGCTTGCGCCAGGATCGCTTCCAGTGGCCGCGCAGGCGGCCACGCCGAAGGCCAAAGACAGTGCCGCGGTGCGCAGGAAGAATCGCTTCATAGCACCCAGCCTAGGCCTTCGGCTATTCGCTGGCCAGCACCGAATTACGGCTGGGAGTCTACTGGCTGGGTTGGTTCCTTCGGCCCGGCAACCTCGATCGCTCCGGTCACCGTACGCTGCACACCGGTGCTCACGGGAACGACTTCTTCGGCAGCTGGCCTGCTGTGGGCAGCATGGCCATGGCGCAGATCAAGGACACCGACCAACAAGGTGGCCAGGACCAATAGCGAAATGGCAACGAATGAGAGCGCCATGGCCATCGAGTACCCGGCTACGTGGTTCATGCCGTAGAAGACAGCGGTAATCACCGCAATGCCCACCGCGGTGCCCACGCGCTGGGAAGTCTGCATCAAGCCGCCGGCGCTGCCGGAGTTGGCCACGGGAACTTCCATGAGGGTCAGTGCCTGGTTAGGCGAAATGATGAAGCCCTGGGCTACGCCGATGAAGGCTAGCGAAAGCAGCATCCACCAGATGCTCAGCAGGCCGCGATCCTCCAGGAGCACAACGGCAATGGTGGCCAGCAGGCCGAACAGGGCGCTGAGAATGCCGCCAATGACCATTTTCCGCCCCACGGTCATGACATAGCGTCCGGCGATGTCAGAGCTGAATGCGGAGAGCAGGGCCGCTGGAAGGCAGATCAGCCCGGCCTGCAGGGCGCTGAACCCCTGGGATTGCTGGACGTAAATGGCCACCAGCACCCAGACACTGGAAACCCCCATGAAGTACAGGCCGGCGATGAGCGTGCCATTGGTGAAGCTGCGGATCTTGAACAGGGCCAGCTCAACCATTGGTTCTCGCCCGAGCTTCTTGTACTTCTTCTCCCACCAGACCCAGAGCACCATGACCAGGACCGCCAAGGCCAAAAGCGACCAGAGCCATGGGGTTTCGCGGCCCTGGACGAAAGGCAGGAGCAGGGCGAAAATCCCAACCGCCAGCAGCAATCCGCCAACGGGGTCCAGATCCACCTTGCCCGCTGGCTTATTGAACAGCGGCTTGGGCAGCCACAGCAACGCCAGGACAATGGCCAGCACGCCGACCGGGACATTGATCAGGAAGGTGGCGCGCCAGCCGGCGTCCTCGCCAAACCAGTTGATCAGCAATCCGCCCAGCACTGGCCCAATGGCTACCGAGAAGCCGACGGCGGTGCCCAGCAGGCCATAGGCCCGGCCGCGGGCCGCGCCCCGGAAGTGCTGCTGGATCATGCCCATCACCTGGGGGTTGAGCAGGCCGGAGCCAATGCCCATGATGAATCGGGCAATGTTCAATACCAGTGGATCAGCGGCCAGTCCGGCTAGGACGCTGGCGGCTGTGAAGATCGCGACACCTGCCACGAACATCACGCCACGGCCCAGCAGGTCGCCGGCGCGTCCGGCAGCGACCAGCACCACGCCGAAGGTCAGCGCGTATCCTGCCAATACCCACTGCAGGTCGGCTTCGGTCGCCTGCAGGGTGGAACCGATGGCCGGGAGGACCACGTTGACGATGCTGACCGAAACCAGCGACATGAACATCGCGGCCAGCAGCACGCCCAGCAATCGCCACCGGGCTCCGGCCGAGAGTTCTTCAGCAACTGGTGCCGGATGCGGCTTGCTCTGGGACATGGGCCAACTTTCAAACGAATTCCAGGCCGCACAATCCTGCGGTCCTGCAACTTACAGCGTTGGCCAGCTAGCTAATATTCCCTGTCGAAGTGCTTATTTCACTGCCCGCGGTCCCCGGCGGCCCGATTGAGCTCAAGCATTTGCGCAATAGCCAGCAACCGCAACTCAATGACTTCCTCGAAAAGGTCATCGCTGTCCTGCGGCGGCAGCTCAAGCGCTTTGCGTGCCAGCGGCGTGGGAACTTCAGGGTAGGCGTCAAGCAATTGGACCGGCACCAGTGAGCTCACGTAGTTCGGGCTGTCCTTTGAACGGCGGTCGTAGTAGTAATCCACATGCATCACGAAACCCAGGACATCTCGTTCCAGGGCGCGGACCATGGCCACCGCCTGCTTGAGCGTCAGCCCGATATCCACGAAGAAAGCGAGGATCCGTTCCATCAATTCATTGCGGAACGGGCCGGGCTCCACCTTGAGCTTTTCGTCAAGTGTCAATTGCGAGGCCCGAGGGTAGGCGCGGTAGGCCCGGCGCGTCGCGTTGTAGGCTTCGGTCACCCCGAGCTTCCAGTCGTTGCTGTCGAACTCGATCAGCGGATTGATCGAAATGAAGCGCCCTACCGCCAGGTTGATGACCTCTTGGCGATCAGCCACGTAGTTGTACAGCGCACGCGGGGTGACGTTGAATTCGGCCGCAAGACGGTGCATGGTCAGCGCGTCATATCCTTCGGCACCGGCGATTTCCAATGCCTTCTGGGCAAGCTGCTCCTTGCTCAGGGACTGGAACTCAGAGTCCTTGCGCGGGCGCCCGCGACCACGTTTTGAAGGTTCAGGAGAGGAATTTTCCTTATTCTCGGCCATGTCACGAGGATATACGCATTTTCTATGTAAATTCCCATTAATCGCCCACAAGCATTGAAACTCCTAAAACAGGGCCAGCAATTTCCTGGCTCGCTCATGCCACATGCCGGCAGCTAGCGCCAGGTGCCCTACGGCGAAGCCCATCCCGCCAGCCAGCCATGGCCACGCCAGGACCGCGCCATAGGTTCCCGGCAGCGCAGCGACGAATCCAGCGGCCATCACCAGCAGGCCGACTGCTACCAGTGCAATATGAGCCAGCTTCCAGCGGAAGGGCAATAGCATCGCCAGCACGGCCAGCAACGCGGCCGGAGCCACGATCAGCCATGGCGCAGCGCTGAATCCGGCCAGGCCTTGGTAGCTGGCATACCCGACGACCATGATCAGCAGCACCGCTGCGCACACCAGCCAGCCTGGTCCGGGGCTTGCCATGGAACCACGCATCATCAGCAGCGGGGTGAAAACCTGCGCCCAGAGCAGCACGGTTACCGGGATGAAGAAGAGCGAGAGCTGTCCGCCACCGGCCGCGCAGATGGCGGTCATGGTCACCGCACCGAGGATTTGGATGATGGTGTCGGCAATATTCGGCAGCCACAAGGGAACCAGGCTGAAGATGACCGGAATGAACGCCAGCCAAATCAGCTGGGATCCGATCAGCAATTCGAGTTGCCCCAGCAGGCCGCCAACTCCCCCAGCAGCAAAGCCCAGGCCCTGCTCATTGGCCAAGGCGGCTTGCGGCGGGGCGAAAAGCACCACCATCAGGGTCAGCAATGCGAGAGCGAAAATTGGCCACGCCAGAATACGCGTCAAAAAGTACTTGCCGCTGCCCACTTCCAGGGCTTCTGGCTCATGGCGTTCGAATTTGAGCGCACGAGCGGCGGGCTCGCCGAGCAAGCGGATCAAATCGCGCTTGCGGCGTCCGCCGCCAGGCAGGCGGAGAATCTCCTGCTTGGTGGTTTCAATGACCTCGTTGCGCTCTTGCAAAGACAAGAAATCCAAGGCACGGCGAAGTTGCTCCAGGTAGTTGCGGGCGGCGCGCGGCAAGTAGGGCTTCATGCCTTTTACTCTACGTGCTCCGGCCCGTGGGCCGACGCATGGAAATGGGGCAACGCCAGTGACGTTGCCCCATCTGCCCGAAGCCCCGAGGTGCTGCCGGCTACTTGCCTGCGCCGGCGGTCAGGCCGCCGACGATGTACTTCTGCAAGAACAGGAACAACGCCATCACCGGGATCGCTGCCAGCACCGCACCGGCAGCGAAGACCGACCAGTTGGAGGTGAACTCCTCCGAGACGTAGGAGTACAGGCCCACGGCCAGCGTCTGGTTCTCCGGGGAGACCAGGATGACCGAGGCGATCACGAAGTCCGAGGTGCTGGAGATGAAGGACAGCAGGCCAACCACGGCCAGGATCGGTGCCACCAGGCGCAGGATCATGGTGAAGAAGATGCGGGCGTGGCCAGCACCGTCGATCTTCGCCGCTTCATCGATTTCCACCGGAACGGTGTTGAAGAAGCCGTACATCAGGTAGGTGTTCACGCCCAGTGCGCCGCCCAGGTACACCATGATCAATGCGATCTGGTTGTCGATGCCCAATACCGGGAAAACATCGCCCAGCGAGGTAAGCAGGATGAAGATTGCCACCACGGCCAGCAGCTGCGGGAAGATCTGCACAATCAGCAAGCTGACCAGGCCCACGCGGCGGCCGGTGAAGCGCATCCGCGAGAAGCTGTAGGCAGCCAGTGCGCCGAGGAACACCGAGGCGGCCGCCGTGGTCAGGCCGATCACCAAGGTGTTGATGAACCAGGCACCGAAGGGACGCTGCTGGTTCTGGAACAGCTCCACATAGCTGTTGAAGCCGATGGTGCTGAAGAATCCGTTGGAGGAAAGCAGGGTTCCGTTGGGGTTCAGCGAGGCCGAGAGCACGTAGAGCAGCGGGAAGGCCGCATAGATGCACAGGGCCACGCCGATCAGGTGGCGCCAGCCGGTGGCGGCGAACCATTTGCCCAAGCCCTGGCGCCCGGCGCGCCCCTTGGATGCGCGGGCTACCGGCCTGCCGGTGATTTCGGTGCTCATTAGTTCAGCTCCTCCAGTGCCTTGGTCTGCTTGAAACTGATAATCGAGATAATCGCGACGATGACGAAGATGATGATGGAGAAGGCGCTGGCCAGGCCGTAGTCGCGCTGGGAGCCAACGAACGCCACCTTGTAGACCATCGAGATCAGGATGTCGGTGGATCCCACGTTCAATCCTGCATCCTGCATGCGCGGCCCGCCTTCGGTGAGCATGTAGATCACGTTGAAGTTGTTGAAGTTGAACGCGAAGGAGCTGATCAGCAGCGGAGCCACCGAGACCAGCAGCAGCGGCAGCTTGATCAATCGGAAGATCTGGAAAGGCTTCGCCCCATCGATGGTGGCCGCTTCGGAGAGTTCATTCGGAATGGACTGCAGTGCCCCGGTGCAGACCAGGAACATGTACGGGAATCCGAGCCACAGGTTCACCCAGAGCACGGAGAACTTCGCCAGCCACGGGTCGGTCAGCCAAGGGATCTGAGCTCCGCCCAGGAGCACCTGGTTGACGAACCCGAAGTCGCGGTTGAGCATGCCGGCCCAGACCAACCCGCCCAGGAACGCAGGGAATGCATAAGGGAGGATCGAGATGACGCGGTAGATCTTCCGGCCCTTCATGCGCATGTCGTTGAAGACAATCGCCAGGAACAGCCCGAGGAAGAAGGTGGTCGCCACCGAAAGGAAGGCGAAGGCGAAGGTCCACACGGTGACAGAGAACAGGGCATTGCGGATCGACGAGTCGGTAACGGCACGGGTGAAGTTCTCGAAGCCCACGTTGATGGACCAGCCGGGCATCAGTTGCGAGCCGTCCTGCGCGGTATACGCGCCCACGCCGGTGTCCCTGTAAACCACGCCGGTCTCCTGATCGGTCATGGTGTCCGAGGCTTCGTCGTGCTTGATGGAGGAGGTGTACTGGTAGGCGGTGCGGCCATCGCTGGTGCGCAAGGTGCCATCTGCCGGGTTTTCGCTGGCCGGAACGGCCAGCGAGGTGACCTCCTGCTGGCGGCCCAGCAAATCGGCGAAAGCCAGTTCGGAGTAGTCCCCCAGGCCAGCCGGGTCTACCGGGGCAAAAGGATCATCCGCGTCGCCGAGCAGCTGCTGGCCGTCGCGCTCAATGAGCATCGCCAGCCCGTCTTGCCCCTCGAGGATGGACACCGGGTAACCGGCTGATCCCTCGACGCGGTTCTGGTTGGATTGGAGCAGTGCGCTGATCGCGTCGGCCTTATCCGAGTTGTGCCCCGAACCGTAGTTGGTGAAGGCAATGTACCCGGTGTAGCCGATCACGAAGACCTGGAAGATCAGCAGGAAGATGGTGCCCGGCAGCAGGTACTTTGCCGGCAGCCATCCGCGCTTGAAATAGACCACGTTGATCAGCACGGCAATGGCCGCAATCACCGAGGCGATCACCCAGGCCTCGCGCCCCAGTGCGGTGAAGACCGCGAAGAGTGCGGTCGCATCGACGATCGCCACCAGGATGATCTTGGCGAGCATGGCGCCAATGGAGGTGTTGGTGGCGTTGGCGAAGCGCCTGGCTGTCGGTGACAGCTTGGGCTTCGTCTCCTCGGTGCCGGGTTGCGGCCCCTGGCGGGCAGTCTTTGTCATCTTCCAGATGTCCCTGTCGATCAAGTGCAGTTAGCGCTGGTGAGTTGAAGGCGCTGGGGCCCGGAGGTTTTCCTCCCGGCCCCAGCGCGCATCGTTGTGCCTGGTGGCAGGCGATGCTACTTGGAGATGGCCTTTTCGATGTCCGAGGCCATCTGCTTCCAGCGCTTGGCCGGATCAGCCTTGCCGGTGATGATCTCGGCCTCTGCTACGCCCCAGAACTCCCATACGGCAGCCATTTCCGGGATGTTCGGCATCGGCACGCCGTTGGCGCCGACCTCGCCGAAAGCAGCGATGGTTTCATCGGACTTGGCCGCTTCGAAAGCCGCCTTGTTTGCCGGCGGGCGGTTGCCAACCTCGTACAGTTCGGTCTGGACTTCTTCGGTGCCGATGTAGTTGGTCAGGAATTCGGTAGCGGCCAGCAGGTTCTCGGTCTTCGCGGAAACGAAGAAGCCCTGAACGGCTACGAATGGCTGGGCTTCTTCGCCACCGGCCGACGGGATCGGATCGATTTCCAGGTTGATATCAGCATCTTCAGCTGCTTCAACGTTCCATGGTCCGGTCAGGAAGAACGGCGAGTCTCCGGAGACGAACTTCTCCTTGGCGATATCGCCATCTATGGAGGTCTTCAGGTTGCCTTCTTCGCCTTCTTCAGCCAGCCACTTGGCGAACTCAATGCCGCCTTCATTGCCGATCTGCAGGTCTGCCGGGTCGTAGGCCCCGGACTCATCGGTGCCGAAGACCGGTGCGCCGAAGGAGGTCTGGAATGGGTAGGCATGGAATGGATCGCCTACGTCAGAGACCTGGACCAGGAATGGGAATTCGGTGTCGGCCTTTTCGCCGGCGGCAATCATGTCATCGAAGGTCTTGGGAGCTTCCTTGACCAGATCCGCATTGCGCAGCAGGGCCAGGTTCTCGGTGGCGTAGGGAACGCCGTAGGTGTTGCCTTCGTAGCTCATCGCGTTCACGGCGACGTCCTGGAATTCGCCGGCCTTGTCGCCCAGCTCAACTGGCTGGACTACGCCGTTGTTGACCAGGTTGCCCAGCCAGTCGTGGGCACCGATGGTGATATCCGGTCCCTTGCCGGTTGGAACCTGGCGCAGGAAGTCTTCCTGGATCTTGGAGAAGTCCTTGATCACGAGGTCAACCTTGACCCCGGACTGCTTCTCGAAGTCAGCTGCCGCTTCCTTGAGCACTGGCTCGCGGTTAGCATCCACCCACACGGTCAGCTTGCCGCCGGAGGCCGCAGCTGGCGAGGATTCAGCCGCTGCGGGGCTGGAGGAAGCTGCTGGCGCGTTGGAGCCAGACCCGCCGCAAGCGGTGAGCGAGAGTGCGGCAATGGCCGTGAGCGCTCCGCCGAGAAGCCAAGGGTTCTTATTCACCTTCATGGGATGTCCTTTCGTGACAACTGCGTCCTGAGGGAGCTGTCTGGCAGCGTGTTCCGCTTTTTCGCCGGTCGGGTCTAAGTGTGATGCGAGCTACACATTTATTGTAAGCGTTTACAGCGTGTCACAGATCATGGAAATTGACAAGAACGCCGATGAAATCAGTTTCAAACACCCAGTGAATATAGACAAGACCTCACATCGAGGTCTATCTGCAAGAAAAATTGCAAACGTTTACATTCTTCGTGGAATCATTTATCGTTACCGTCATGACTTCAATTCCTTCCACAGCAGATTCCCCTGTGCAGCCCGAAGATTCCCAGTGGTGGCGCTCCTCGGTGATCTACCAGATCTACCCGCGTTCCTTCGCCGATTCCAATGGCGATGGCATGGGCGACCTGCGTGGCATCACCCAGCGCCTGGAAAGCATCGCTCAGCTTTCGGTCGACGCCATTTGGCTCTCGCCATTCTTCACGTCCCCGCAGAAGGACGGCGGCTACGATGTCTCGAACTACTGCGACATTGATCCGCTGTTCGGAACCTTGGAAGACTTCGACACGATGGTGGCCCGAGCCCACGAACTGGGGTTGCGCGTCATCATCGACCTGGTCCCTAACCATTGCTCGGACCAGCACCCATGGTTCCAGGCCGCACTCAAGGCAGCTCCGGGCTCTCCTGAACGCGATCGCTTCGTCTTCAAGGACACCCCGGAAACCGGCCACCCGAATAACTGGGAATCCGTCTTCGGCGGCCCGATGTGGACCGAAACCAAAAATGCTGATGGCAGCACCGGCCAGTCCTACCTGCACATCTTCGATTCCTCGCAGCCGGACTTCAACTGGCACAACGAGGAAGTACGCGCAATGTTCCGCGATGTCCTGCGCTTCTGGCTGGACCGCGGCACCGATGGCTTCCGCGTCGACGTGGCCCACGGATTGATCAAGGCCGATGGGCTTCCGGACTTCACCCCGGACCCCACCGCCGCATCCATGGGCGGCACCGAGGAACTGGCTCCATGGTGGGGCCAGGAAGGCGTGCACGAGATCTACCGCGACTGGCGCAAAGTCATGGACGAATACGAGGGCAATCGCGTGCTCTGCGCCGAGGCCTGGGTCAAGCCCCTGTCCTTGATGGCCAAGTGGGTTCGCAATGACGAAATGCACCAGGCATTCAATTTCCCGTACCTCTCCTGCGACTTCGATGCCCAGCAGATCCGCCACACCATCGATGAGTCCCTGGAAGAATTCGGCAAGGTCGGAGCCCCGAGCACCTGGGTGCTCTCCAACCATGACGTGGTGCGCCACGCCACCCGTTTGGCTTTGAGCGCCGATAACCCGCAGGGTGATGGCATCGGCCCGCGCACTCCAAACCTGCCAGCACCTGAAGTCGGCTTGCGCCGTGCGCGTGCTTCGAGCTCGCTGATGCTTGCCCTTCCGGGTGGCGCCTACATCTACCAGGGCGAGGAACTGGGTCTGCCAGAAGCCATCGACCTGCCAGATGAAGCACGCCAGGACCCAACCTGGTTCCGTACCAACGGCGAACGCTATGGCCGTGACGGTTGCCGTGTGCCGCTTCCATGGGAAAGCGGCAAGCCTGCCTATGGCTTCAGTGACAGCGGCGAAAGCTGGTTGCCGCAGCCAGCGAACTGGGATTCCTACGCCCGCGACGCGCAGGTTGATGACAAGTCCTCCACGCTGAACCTGTACCGCCGCCTGCTGCAGCTGCGCCAGGATCATGCACTGGGCACCGGTTCGCTGAACTGGGTCGAAGGCACCGAGGACGATGTCCTGGCCTTCGCCAACGGCAACGTGCTGGTGGTAGCCAATTACGCACAGACCCCGCTGCCATTGCCAGCTGAGGCGCAGGCAGCCACCGAGCTGGTGCGCAGCCAGGAGCTGGATTCGGCCGAAGCTGGAATGATTCCGGGCGAAACCACCATCTGGTTCCAGCTGGACTAGTCGGTAACTGAGAATACCGGCAGCAGCCGCACCGGGTATTGTTGGGCAGTAGCCGTGGCTATGGGAAGCATTTCCCCCAGCCACGGCTTCACCCGTGAAGGAAGGAAGAGAAGTGGCCGGGATCAAAGACGTCGCACAAGCCGCTGGAGTATCCATTGCCACCGTCTCACGAGCATTATCTGGACGTGGTTCGGTCTCAGCTGCCGCGCAGGAGGCAGTGCAGCGCGCCGCCGCCGAATTGGGCTATGTGGTCTCTTCTTCTGCATCCGGTCTGGCTTCGGGGCGCACCCGCAATATCGGTGTGCTCGTTCCGGTGATCAACCACTGGTTCTATGCCTGCGTGCTGGAAGGCATTTCCAGCCGGCTGATGGATGAGGGCTACGACACCACCCTTTACCAGCTGACCCAGGACCGTGCCCAGCGCGAGAAGGTCTTCTCCGATTTCCTGCTGCGCCAGCGCGTTGACGCGGTAATCGCGGTCAACGTCGAATTAGCCGATGAGGAGGTCCAGGCCTTGCTGGCTGTGGACAAGCCATTGGTTGGCGTCGGCGGCCCGCTTCCAGGGGTGCCAACGCTGCACGTGAATGATGAAGCGATTTCGGCTCTGGCCACCGGGCACCTGATTTCTTTGGGCCATGAACGCATTGGCTTTATTGGCGGCAACGCGGAAACCGATGTGGACTTCATGATTCCCACCCACCGCCGCGCCGGGTACGAGCAGGCGCTGGAGCAGGCAGGGTTGCCTATCGATGAGTCGCTGATCGTGAGCGCCGATTTCTCCATGACCCAGGGCTATGCGGTGGCCAAGCAGCTACTGGGCAATCCTGCTTCCCGGCCTACCGCGGTCTTTGCCGCCAGCGATGAGATGGCAATCGGCGCGATTCTGGCCGCCCGCGATCTGGGCTTGCAATTGCCTCGCGACCTGTCGGTAATTGGCGTGGATAACCACGATCTTGCCGAGCTCTTTGGCTTGACCACGGTGGAGCAGCGGCCGCATGAACAAGGGCAGCTGGCGGTTGCCATGCTGCTGCGTGCGATTCGCGGTGAAGAGCCGGCACAGGCCCATGAATTGAATCATCGGCTGATTGTGCGTTCCTCCACCACAAGTCCGGCCTAGTTCTTCGACCAGGTTCCGCGCACGCACACTCGGTTCCGCCCTTGGATCAAAAGTTTTCCCCTCCTCCCCCCGCAGACGCGTAAATGCCCGCGTATTCCTCTGGCCTGCTGGCCATCGGAACACGCGGGCATTGCCGTGCGCTTAGCGGTTAGCCGAGGTGAGCGGCGCCAGCCTGCTCGCCTTCGACCTCTTCCAAGTGCAGGTTGCGTCCGCGGGTTTCGCCAACCCACAGCACCGCTGCCACAGAGATCACGGTCAGCACCATGATGTAGATGGCAATCGAGATCGAAGCGCCCGTGGTTTCCAGCAGGATCTGCGCCACGGTGGCCGCGAAGGCGCCGCCGAGGATGGCACCGATGGCGTAGCCGATGGAGATGCCCGAGTAGCGGATCTGCGCCGGGAACATCTCCGCGTACATTGCCGACTGCGGGCCGTAGGACAACCCCAGGCCAACGGTCAGCACGAAGATCGCAATGGTGTACAGCACGATGTTCCCGGTGTCGACCATCAGGAACATCGGGATCATCCAGACGAACACCAGCGCATAGCCGATCACGAAGGTATTGCGGCGCCCGATCTTATCCGAGAGCCACCCGCCGACCAGGGTGAAGATCAGCCAGCCCACCGAACCGATGGTCGTAGCCAGGAGGATCGGCGCCACCGGCATCCCAAGGACCTTGGTGGTGTAGGAAATGAAGAACGCGATCACCAGGTAGCCGGCGGCGTTGTTCGAGATGAAGATCAGCGCAGCTTGCAGGACCTGCTTGGTGTGGCCGGTCATCAGCTCGCGCAGCGGGGTGTGCTCGGAAGCCTTGCGCTGGGCGAGCTGCTTGAAGACCGGGGATTCCTCAACCGCACGGCGGATCATGTAGCCCACGAAGATCAGTGCAATGGAGAGCAGGAACGGAATGCGCCAGCCCCATGCGGCGAATGCTTCCGGGCTCATGGCAACGCGCAGGATGTACAGCAGGCCGGTAGCCAGGATCATGCCGATCGGCACACCGATCTGCGGGTAGGCGCCAAAATAGCCGCGGCGGTTCTTCGGTGCGTGCTCTACCGCCATCAAGGCTGCACCGCCCCATTCGCCACCGGCCGAGAAGCCCTGGATCACGCGCAGGAGCACCAGCAGGATCGGCGCGGCCACGCCAATGGACGCGTAGGTTGGCAGCAGGCCAATGGCCGCGGTGGCAACGCCCATGAGGATCAGGGTGAGCACCAGGATGCGCTTGCGTCCATAGCGGTCGCCCAGGTGGCCGGCAACCACTGCGCCCAGGGGACGGAAGAAGAAGGAGATGCCGATCATAGCGAACGATAGGATCTGCGCGACACCCGGATTCGACTGGCCCAGGGGCTCGAGGAACAGCGGGGTCAGCAGGGTCGCGGTGAGCTGGGCGAAGATGAAGAAGTCGTACCACTCAATGGTGGTGCCCACCAGGGTACCGGCAAGAACCCGGCGCTCCTCCTGGGTGCGAGTGACAGTCGATGACATGTGTTGACCTTTTGCGAGTTGTTTACCGACCGTTCGGACGGTTTATGTCGCACACCATCATATGCCCGAGTGAAGCAGATCACAAGATCTATCCAAATCATGACCATGTTCAGCCAGGCGCTTTCCCCGCAATAGCCCGGGAATTCGGTGTTCTAATAGAGAACGACTAAAATCGCATATAGATCACGGACCTCTTGGTCCCCCAGGCTCACTACGAAGGCCTTCGACGACGTTCCAGCAGCGCCGCACGCCAGATTGAAGAACAATGCCTACCTCCCAGACGCTTTCGCGTGGAATCCGCGTCCTTGAAATCGTCGCCAATTCCCCGGTGAATCTTTCCATCGCGGAAATCGCCGCGAAACTGGAAGTCCACCGCTCCATTGCCTACCGCATCATCCGCACCCTGGAGCAGCATCACCTGCTCAACCGCGATGAGGCCGGGCATATCCGTTCCGCTTCCGGCTTGGCCGTGCTCGCCCGTTCGGTCCAGCGCGACCTGCAGGCGGCCGCCACCCCGGAACTCACCGCCCTGGCTAACGAGCTCTCGATGACTACTTTCGTAGCCGTCTGGGAACACGATTTGTGCACCACCTTGCAGTCGGTCTCCCCGTTGAACTCCCAGCGCGCGATTGTCCACCGCCCGGGCTCGGTGCACGGCATGGACGTGGGAGCTGCCGGTATCGCGATCCAGTCGCGCTACACCAAGGCCGAGTGGGATGGGCTGGACACGGGAATCGAGTACCGCGAAGCTGCCATCGCGGCCCGGGTTGACGGCTTTGCCACCAGTGAGAATGAAGTCATCCAGGGCGTGACGTCCATTGCCGTTCCGATCCAGCATTCCGGGCAAACCCCGGCAGCCTTGGCCGTAGTCTTTGCCATCAGCACGGTAGGCAGCTACGAGCGCATGATCGAGGAACTCAAGCACGCCGCGGCGCGCATCAGCGAAAAGCTCGCGCACTAGCAATTCCCGGCTGGGAACTAAATCCCGTTGCCCTTCACCTGTTAGGCGAGGGGGCAACGGGATTCTTCTTATCCAGCCATATTGGCCGCCGGCCTGGTTCGCAGAGTTCTTGCCCTAGCGGACACGGGCCAGCGACGGCGACTTCGCTACAACGATCTTCATCGCCACCGCGGCCAGGAAGATCACCAGTGCCCCACCGGTGGAGACCCAGAAGGCTCCGAGATACCCCAATGTTTCAGCGAAGACGCCGGCCAAGCCGTTTCCGATCGCGGTTCCCACAACGATGCCGGCAGAGAGCATGGTCATCACGGTGGACAGGCGCTGAGGTGGAGCGACTTCGCCGCCCAGGGTCATTACCGTGACGATCACCGGCCCCACGGCAAAGCCTGCGATGAACAGGGCAACCAGCATCAGCGGGACATTGCCGGCCATATGCAGCCCGAAGCTGAGCACGGTCAGCGCTGCGCCGCACAGGATCCAGCGGTTGATCTGCTTGAACGCCTGCGGCCACGCGGCAACGGAGATCGCGGCAATCGCGCTGGAGAAGCCCATGGCGCCATAGAGCAGGCCACCGGAGTTCGAGTCGCCCTGCGCGCCGGCAAAGGCCAGGGTACCGGCTGCCGAGGAACCGAAAACCGTGCCCAGCGCCATCATGCCCAGGACCAAGGCACCGATCGCGGCAACCTGCGCGCCGCTGATCGAGACCTTGGGAGCATGCTCGGTGGTTTTCACTGGCTTCACCGCATGGCCGGTTCGGTGCGAGGCGAAGACCGGCACCAGCACCAAGGTCAGCAGGGCGGCAAGGTAGAGCGGCAGCACCGGATCCACCAGGGAGGCCAGCAGGCCAACGGCGACCGGGCCAAAGACGAAGCCCAGTTCATCGAACATGGATTCCAGGCTGAGTGCCGCCGAAAGGACCTTGTGGTTCTTCTTCTGCTGGCGGGTGATCGCGATCCAGCGGACACGGGACATCGGTCCGACCTGCGGGCCCGTAGCACCGGTGGCCAGGCACATGGCCGAGAGCATAGCCGCGGACATTTCCGGTCCTGAATCGCCAAAAAGCGTCAGGGCGACCAGCAGGATCGTGTGGATTACCGCGATAGTGGTCAAGACCGGTCGCTGTCCCACCCGGTCAGCCAGATAGCCAATGCTCGGGCCGCCAATGGCGGATCCCAGGCCAACCATGGCAGCAGCCAAGCCGCCCATGGCATATGAGCCGGTGGTAGCAGTTACCAGGGTCATCGACCCGATGGTGAGCATCGCCAGCGGGAGGCGTGCAAGGAAAGTAAGCGGCAGGAAAGGTGCTCCTACCAAAGGAACTAACGCGGAGTATCCGGACATTTTCTCGGATTCCTCATTGTTTTCCTTCGACAAAGTATGCTGAGTCAACAAAACTCCATGACGAAGCGTGCGTCGTCCCACACCCCCCGACGCACAAAATTTCCCAGGCATGCCTGATGGCACTACTTTCAAGATAGCTACTGCCCTAGGGCAAGTCCAATCTATCCAGCCAAGATCACAGTGCCTTCGCGTTCTATGGTGGAACCGTGCTGGGTTTTGCTGACCGAAATCCGGTTGGTGATGCGCTGCTTCATTTCTGCAACGTGGGAGACCAAGCCGATGGTACGGCCCCCGGCACGCAGGTTTTCCAGCGCCTGCATGACTTCTTCCAGCGTCTCGGCATCCAGGGAACCGAAGCCTTCATCGACGAAGAGCGTCTGCATGTCCACGGCGCCGGAGTGGTGCGAAATGACATCCGCCAGGCCCAAAGCCAGAGCCAGGGAAGCCATGAAGGTTTCACCGCCGGAGAGCGTCTGGGTTTCACGTCGCTTCCCGGTCCACGAATCCAGCACCTGCAGCCCCAGGCCGGACTTGGAATTGCCCTGCTTGGAGTCGTCATGGTGCAGCGAGTAGCGCCCGCCGGACATCATGCCCAGGCGCTGCGTTGCGGCGACGGCCACTTCCTCCAGCCGGGCGGCCAGCACGTAGGTGCTCAGCGTCATCTTGTAGAGGTTCTCTCCCCCGCCACGAATCACGTCAGCCAAACCGCGCAGCCGGCGGTAGGCTTCGATGACCGGACCCGCCTCGGCCCGCTGGCGTTCAAGATCGCTGGCTGCTTGCTCATGGCGGGCCAGCTGGGTCTGCGCCAGCACTTCTTGTTCCCGTGCCGCTTCGAAGCGTTCTTCGGCGAGGGAAGCTAGCAACTTCGCTTCGGCAATCCCTTCTTCGCTTGGCCCGTCAATGCCATCTCCAGCTAGCTCCTGGGCCTTGCGGCAGTCCTCCGAAGTTTGAAGCGTGGCAATGGCACTGGCCAGATCGGCATCAGCACGCTGCAGCTGGCGCAGGCGATCGCGTTCGGCGCTTTCCAGCAGGGCGGCCTCGAAGGCAGCCATATCGTCGAAACCGGCGGCCGTGCGCTGGCTATTCCAGGTGGCTTCGGCCTTCTGAAGCGCTTCGCCGGCTTCAAGGAAACGACGCAGGATCTGCAATGCACTGGCCAAGCCATTGGACTTCGTGGTCAATTGCGCCACGAGTTCGGCCAGGTTCTTCTGGCCTTGGCGCAGCTGCGACAGCTTGGCATCCAGATCCGCCAGCTGGGCTTGCAAGGTCTGCGCGTTCTGCTTCGCGGTCGCGTGCTCGAGTACCGCCCGGGATGCACGTGCCATCTGCTGCTCGGTACGCTGGCGCACCGCATCCAGCTGTGCCACGCGGGCGGCGATTTCTCCCTGCTGCTTGTGCACTTGTTCCAGCTGGCCCCGAGCCGCGGCGAGATCTGCCCGCAGGTCCGCAACCGAGGCCTCGCCCGCCGCTTCCTGGGCGGTCTGCAACTTGGCCACCAGGGTGTCGCGCGTTTGCGCGGCCTGCTGCCCGGCAGCTCTTGCCGCAGCCACCGCAGCTTCCAGTTCCTGGATCTGCTCATCGTCGATCAGCGGCGCATCGGCATCCGCCTGGGCCGGGTCGGGATGCTCTTGAGCACCGCAGACCAGGCACGGTTGCCCGTCTTCCAGCGCGGCAGCCAATCGCAAAGCGCTCTGGGCCAGCTGTTCGGTCCGCAGGTCAAGCAGGGACTTGGCAGCGCCTACAATCTCCAGTTCTTGTGCGCTGGATTTCTCCCGTGCGGCCAGGGCCTTCTTTTCAAGGCCATCGCGCTCGGTGGCATGCTGGATCCTGGACTCCAGCTGCTGGACGCGTTCCTTGGCCTGCTGGACCTTGTCGCCGGCGGCTACCTGGTCAAGGTCCCCTGCTTCCAGCGCAACGCGTTCGGCCTTCAGCAAGGCAACTTCGGCTTCGGCCTGGCCACGGGTCTTTTCATGCGCAGCTGCCAGTTCGGCGGCCTTGCGCGCCTGGGCGGCCAGCACGTCGCGACGCTTTTCATCCTCCAGGGCCGCCTTGGCCACCGCTAGATCCTCGGCCGCTTGCTGCGCCGGCAGGCGCAGCTGTTCCAGACCGGCAGCAGTGGCGCCGGGGTTCAGCCCCTGTTCGGTTTCAAGCCACAGCTTGCTTTGCAGCCAGGTGCCCTTGGCCTTGTCCTGGGCAACGGAGGCCTCCTGGAGCTGGGCCAGGTAAGCGCGCACCGCCCCGGCCTTGGCATCGCTTTCCAACCGCGCAGCAGCGGCTAGCGCTGCCTCATGCTTTTGGGCATAGCTGGCCTGCATGCCGCGCAGCTCAGCCAGGCGAGCAAAGATCCGGCGGCGCTCGTCCAGGGCCTGCGCCTGCTCACGGGCGCGGGTCTTCTCGGCGCGCAGCTTCGCCGCTTCGAGGGCCGAGCGCTGGTGGATCGCCGCGATCCGGCGGCGATAGTCGGCGAACTGTTCCGCACTGGTCGGGCCCGCCGCAGCAGCCGGGCCAGTGCCATCGGCTTCGGCGACCTCATCGATGGCTTCGCGGCCGGCGAGGAACGCCCGGGCAGCGGAATGGATGGCCTCTTCGCTGGCGCTGAGGCGTGCTTCCAGGCTCTCGGTTTTCTTGCGCTCTTCGGCTAGGCGAGCGGCGAATTCATCTTCGATCCGCGCGTAGCCGCTGGTATCGAAGAGATTCGCCAGAAGATCCTCGCGGTCCTTGGCCTTGGCCCGCAGGAAGTCCGCAAAGCCGCCCTGCGGCAGCATGACTACCTTGGTGAACTGCTCGCGGTCCAAACCCAGCAGGCTGCCCAAGACGTGGCCCACCTCGTCGTTGCGGGTGGACAGTTCCTGCCAGCCCGAACCGGTGAACTCGCGCAGGAAGCTGGCGGCCTTCTGCTCCGTGGTCTTGTTCTTGCCGCGCTTGGATGGGCGCATCCATGCCGGCGAACGGGTGACCTCGAAGCGCCGGTCGCCGATGGTCAGCTCGCAGACCACTTCCGGCGCCAAGCCGGCCGGGGCATGGTCGGAACGGATCTGCCGGCTGCCGGCACGGCTTCCGGGCAACGCACCGTATAGGGCATAGCAAATCGCATCCAGGATGCTGGACTTGCCGGCACCGGTCGGGCCATCGAGCAGGAACAGCCCGCCTTCGGCCAGTTCATCGAAGTCGATCTCTTCGGTGCCTGCGAAGGGCCCGAAGGCCTGGATTCGGAGTTTGTGGATTCTCACTGGCTGGCCTGTGCCTCTCGGGTGGCTTGGATGACAGAGTCGATGACTTCTCGTTCTGCCTCATCGGCGGCGCGTTCGCGCACATGTTCCATGAAGTCCCCCACCACCTCTTCGGTGCTGGCGGCCTTGGCCATGCGCTCGGCATAGCTCGCCGGCTTGGCATTCCCGTCGGCGCCTTCGGGGGCGAAGTTCAGCACCACGGTGTCGGGGAATCGGGTTCGAATCGTTGCCATCGCGTCGGCTGGGCGCTCGCTATCGGTCAGCGTGACTCGGCACCATGCATCAACGGCGGATTCCAGTTCCGGGTCCGCCAGGAGCTCGGCGAGCTTGCCCTTGAGGATGGCCAATTTCTTCGGCACCGGAAGCAGGATTTCCTGCATGGATTCTATGCCCCGGGCGTTGGTGTCGATCAACCACACGCCCTTTCGCTGCGTTGCTTCCGAGAAGGAGTACGCCAGCGGAGAGCCCGAATAGCGCACGTGGTCCTTGACCTTCTGCCGTCCATGCAGGTGACCCAGCGCCGAGTAGTCGAAGCGCTCGAAGAGCTCGGCCGGAACCACGTCGAGGTTGCCGGTGCTCAGTTCGCGTTCCGAGTCACTGCCGATGCCGCCGGCTGCAAACAGGTGGGCCATCGCGATGGAAACTACCGGCTTGCCCCCTGCCCGCAGTTGCGCAAGATTTTCATCGATCTGCGCTATGGCTGCACGCACGACCGCTTCGTGGCTGGCCTTGGCCACGCCCAGGCGTTCCATCACCATGCGCGGTTCCAGGTACGGGATGCCGTAGATGGCTACCTGGTGGTCGCCAGACTCGCGGATTACCGGCAGCAGCATGCGCTCAAGGTCGGCGATGATGTGCACCCCAGCGCTGTCCAATAGCTCAGCGCCGAAACCCAGTCGGGAGGCCGAGTCGTGGTTGCCGCTGGTGATCACGATGGCGGCCCCAGTGGCGCGCAGCTCGCGCAGCACCCAGTTGCACAACTGGACGGCATCCACATGCGGCAGCGCGCGGTCATAGATGTCACCGGAAATCAGCACCGCGTCAACCTGCTGATTTATGGTGATATCGATGATTTCCTGCAGCACTGCGCGCTGCGCTTCGATCAGGGAAGCCCCGTGGAAGGTGCGTCCCAAATGCCAGTCCGAGGTGTGAAGCAATCGCATGTGTCCAACCTTATGCAATGCCGCGGACAACTTGGACATTAGAATGGTGATGTGAATGAAACCGGTGAAACTGCACTCCTGCCAGAGAACTACTCAGACAAGGTGTTTGCGATCCTCCTCGGCCTAGCCGACGGCGCAACCCACGCCCGTGACGATATTGATCCCGGGGCCACCGAAATCCTCCCGCTCTACCTGGCCGACGGCCTGCTGGAAGCGCTGGAATGGGCCAACGACGGTGTCTCCAGCGACGAAGCGGCCTGCATGTGGCTTGCGGCCCTGCGTGGCTACAGCAAGATCACCGGCTCCTTCCCGGAACGCGCCCCGCAACCGCTGGGCCGCTGGATCGACAAGGAATTCGCCAACGTCGAAATCTTCGAGAAGATACTGGACGGCGATCCGCAGAACCTTGCCGGCCTGGACAGCCCCGACATGGGACAGCCAGGCCGTCCAACCGGTGCTGGCGCCGACTCCACCGGCGTGCTGCCGCGTGCCGCTACTGCCGCGCTGCTGGCCCGGGTCCCCCTGGGCACCACCGAAACCCTGGCCCGTTCGGCTGCCTTCCTGACCCACGACGGCCAGGCGGCCAAGACCGCCATTGCCGCAGCGAAGATCATCCGCTCGGCCATGGAACGCTCCGAGGCCGCCGCCGGCGAATGGGCCGAGCTGCTCGTTGGCCTTCAGGGCCCGTCGGCCGATGCGCTGCGCGAGGTGGCCACCAGGATCGCCGAGAACATCTCGCTGTCCCCCGAAGAGGCCTACGCCGCGTACTTCGGCGAGCATGCCTCCGAGCAGACCGGCGAATCGGACATCGAGGCCGCCCCTGCGGCAGCCGCCGCAGACGAGGCCCCCCGGGACCCCGAGGTTGATGCCTACGCCGTAGCGCTGCTGGCTGCCGTCTACGGCACCGAAGCAGTCGGCGAGCGCCCCGCGAGCGCATTGGATGACATCATCTCGGAGCTGCATGATCGCTGGATGGCGCTGCTGGTCTAAGAACCGCGCATTGGAAAACGGCAGAAGCCCGGCCGGCACGGATTCGATCTGTGCCGGCCGGGCTTCTTCGGCTTGCTAGGCGCTCAGCCCGAAGCCGCCAACCATCTGCATGAACTCGCCTTCGGAGATGATGCTGACCCGCTGGCCCTTTTCGCGCAGCCGGAGCACATGCTTGGCCTTGTTGGTCAGCCGCCCGTTGGCCAGATCCTCCGGGACGAAGCCGTCGCCGACGACCAGCGCCGTGGTGGCGCGGGTGACGCGCGAGGCGGTCTGCGCGCCGTGTTCGGCGGCCAGTTCCTTGGCCTTGGGGCGCGGCATGGACAGGTTGCCGGTGAACACCATGATTTGGCCGAACAGCGGGTGGCTGGGATCCGCGTTGCCGCTCGGCGTCGGGTTCGGCCCTTCCTGCGGCCAGTTGTTGAAGGAATCCTGCAATGGCAGCGGGATTCCAGCAGCCAGCCAGCCTTGGGCGTCGCGGGTGGCGCGGGAAAGCTCGTCGCCCGGCTGCCACGGCTGGGTCAGGCTCAGTCGGACGCCATAGTGGTCTGCCGTCTCCAACACGGACTGCCGCCCGCTGCGCTGGGCAATATCGATCATCGCCCAAGCACAGGCCACAGCGTCAGCCAGGGCTTCGTGGTGGTTTTCGATAGGGTGCCCCGCTTCTTCGGCAACGAACGGCAGCGAGTAGCTGGGCAGATCGTAGGCCTTGCGGGAGAGCTTGACGGTGCACAAGTGCGCAATTTCCGGCACCGGAAGTTCGCCAGCTTCGGAAGCCGCGCGGATCACTCCGGAATCAAAAGAGGAGTTGTGGGCCACCAGCACATCGGATCCGATGAATTCGAGCAGGTCCGGAATCCTGTCGGTCACCCGTGGGGCTGTGCTCACCATGTCAGGGGTGATGTGGTGGATCGAGACGTTGCGCGGGTCGAAGTGGTCAAAACCTGCCGGCGGTTGCATGAGCCACTGCTCGGTTTCGACGATTCGGCCGGAGCGTACCTTGACCAGGCCCACCGAACAGGCGGAGCCGATAAAACCGTTTGCTGTCTCAAAATCTACTGCTGTGAAGTCCAATGCCACGCCCAATAGCTTACTCGCTTAATCGCTGGCACCGGCATGCGTGACGTCCGCGCACGGTGCGCCGCGAGGTTTCCGCCGGGCGATTCCATGGCAATAGTTCACCGAATACCCGATTTTGACCTGTATCGATCAAGTTATTGGCGGCCTGACTGGCCGCGGCGCAAGGCAGGGCATCTCACACCAGGAGCCGGCTGCATTGAGCGAGTCGAACCCTGTGGGCCGGGAACTCAGCGCCGGAACAGTTCCTCGTAATACTGGCTGAGCGCCGGATAGTAATCGGCCTCGAATTCCACGCTGGCGACATCGGTTCCGTTCACCGCGGTTGCCAGGCGATCCAGGTAGAAGTCCCAGCCCGGTCCGATCGAGCCGGCGAGCTGCGGGTCGAGCTCTGGCATCCGGAAGACCAGAGAACTGCCCTCGCCCACTGCTTCCACCGCGAGCTCCAGCCGCCAGGCCGAAGGGCCTGTTCCAAGGCGCACCTGCAGGTGGTGCGTGCGCGGATCGCAATGCAGGATCTGGACTCGTCCGGTGGGCGATCCGTCTTCGGCCAGCATCACCACATCTACCGCACCAGCCTCCGGGTCCCCTTGCCAGGGTCCGTACCAGAGCGCCAAGCACTGGGGGTCAGCCAGATATCGCCAGATCCTGCTCGGGGATTCGGTGAACTCGCGGCGCAATTCCAGCGCTCCGTCTGCGGTTCGAATTCCGGTCGGTGAGGCGCTCATGACTTCTCTCCTGGGTTGATCCCCTGCCGCCGCGGCACCGGCCACTCCAGCGCCTTCGCCGGCAGTCATTGCAGAATAGCAAAACGCTATCCCGAAGTCGCTGGACTACTTGATGCAAAAGCAGGCACCGGTTCCTTTCCCCGCGGGAAGGGAACCGGTGCCTATATCTTTTGTTTCCCCCTCCGGCTAGGCGGTTGCCTTGCGCAGGGTGAGATAGGATCCGCCGGCCATCAGCAGGGCAACCAGGCCGCCCCACAGCGTGACTCCCGCGGCGGTCCAGGTCAGCGCCCAGCTCCAGAACTGGTCCCAGAAACTGCTGAAGGTGAACAGGGCGATGATTCCCAGCACCACAACTCCCAAGAAGACGAAGAAAACCACCATGCCCGTGGTGCGCCACCTCATGTAGATGGTCGCTGCCAGGAAGCCGACCATGAACAGCAGCACCATCAGCACGAAGTAGAACAGGATCTGGACCAGCCAGTTGTTATCCGCAATCCATTGCAGGGCGAAGAACTGCCCGCCCATGCCCCAACCGCCGGTGGCAACTTCCAGCAATCCAATCAGGTAGTAGAACACCGAGAGAACTAGCGCGCATACGGAGAACAGTGCCACGGTGCCCAGATAGAAGGTACGCCGCGAAATGCTCATGGCCATGGAGAACGGGAAGGTCAACGTCAGCGCCTGGATTCCCAGGGCCAGGAAGTACCACATTGGCGCCTGGGCGCCACCGCTGTACAGCCCTCCGTCGCCGCCGTTACGCCGGACCAGCCACCAGATGGCCAGTGTGAAGAGGAACGATGCTCCCAGGATCATCAGCGGGATTCCAATGAAAGTTGCCTTGTTGATCAGTTGCATGCGGGCGACCTTGATGATGCGGTTCATTTTCTTGCCTCCGTCCGTTCGTCGATCTCTTGTGCGGTGGTGTTGCTCAATGCGCTGCGGACTACCAGTTGCTGCAGCGAAACGGGGCTCAGGTCCAGGCCCATGAGTTTCGCTTGTTCGCGCTGGTCCGATTCCAGCTTGGCTTTGATGGTAACGCTGGCCAGGGCGCCGAGTGCATCGCGATGGATCACCTGCGCAGAGCCGATGAATTCCTGGACCTTGGCGGCGTCGCCAGTCACCGTTATCGCTGTGCCGCGCAGCTCTTCGGCATCCGAGTCTATGACGATTCGCCCCTTGTCGATCACGATGACGTGTTCGAGCAGGTTGGCCACTTCGTCGATCAGGTGGCTGGAGAGCACGATGGTGCGTGGATATTCCGCGAAGTCTTCGACGAGGCGGTCATAGAAGATCTGCCGCGCTACCGCGTCCAGGCCGAGGTAGGGTTCATCGAAGAAAGTGATGTCGGCCCGCGAGGCCATGCCGATGATCACGCCCACCGCGGACAGTTGTCCGCGGGAGAGCTTCTTGATCCTGCGCCTGGTCGGCAGCGCGAATGCCTCGATAAGATCCTGTGCCAGTTCCTCATCCCAGTTCTCGAAGAACAGGGCTGCGGATTTGAAGGCCTGGTGGACCTTGAAGTCATCGGGATACTTCTGTGACTCGCGGATGAAGCAAATGCGCGAGAGCGTCGGATCATGCTCGAACGGGGCGTGGCCGTAGATTTCGGCGGTGCCATGGTCCGCATAGTTCTGCCCGGTCAGGATGGACATGAGCGTGGTCTTGCCGGCCCCGTTTCGTCCAAGCAGCCCGTAGATCCGATCAGGTTCCAGATCCAGGGTGACGTTATCGAGCGCTCGCACGTCCTTGTAGGTCTTGCTCAGCTCGCGTGTGGCGATTGCTGTCGTTCGTGGCATGTCGTTCCTCCCTGCTTAGTAGAGTTGTTTCAAGAATCCGAACCGGTCTTGATCATGGCGACCAGTTCATCCAGACCGATGCCTAGCTTGGAGGCTTCTGCGGTCAATGGGGTGATGAATTGCTGTTGGAATTTCTCGCGGCGTTGTTCTCGTAGCCGCCGCGGTGCACCTTCGGTGACGAACATCCCGATCCCCCGCTTCTTGTAGAGCAGCCCGTCTTCCACGAGCCGGTTGATCCCCTTGGCTGCTGTGGCCGGATTGATCCGGTAGAACGCTGCGAATTCATTGGTTGATGGAACTTGCGCTTCTTCTGCAAGAACACCAGAGATGATGTCGTTCTCAATCAGCTCAGCAATCTGCAAGAAGATCGGTTTTGAATCATCAATCATGCTGGCTCCCCTCCGTGCTCATTCCCACTAGGTTAGTTAGTGGGTTAGTTACTCATGTAACTAACCATAGAACCTAGCGCGGTTCTGCGCAATAGCTGGGCGGCAAAATGTCCACGGAAAACCGGCATTCCAAACTGTCTGCCACGTTATCTATGCTGGGAACTGTCAACGAGGCTACCCTGCACGGGCACTGTCGATGTTGCATTCACATTGGTGAGCAGCGAATTGGAGACTCCGGACCGGGATAAATTAATGCGCCGTCCGAAACCGTGAACGGCTTGGGATGGCTCCGATTAATTTGCAGGATCCCGTCCGGAAAAATAGTGATCGCACGCTTGGCAATCACCGGCAATCCACGGGTTGCAGACCTATGCAGGAGGGACCATGCAAGAACTTTTCAACGTCCTTGACGCACCAGATCCGTTTCTCGGAGCACTGGATCGCCAGGACCTGCTCGGGCTGTACATGATATTTTTCCCTGGCTCCACCGGTGAAGACATCGCGCACGCTACACGGCGTGAACTGATCACCAGGATCCAGGACTCGTACTCCGGCACCATGCGGCGTCCCGAGCAAGATATCCAGGACTATCCCTTGCGCCGTCCGAACCATGCGGCATTGAATCGCGAACTGCTCACCCGCGCGAAGGATCAGTCGGTATATTGGTGCCGCCAGGCAAATCCGCTGGTTTCCGCGGCTCTGGGGCAGGACAACGAGACCTTCCCCTGGAATTTTCAGGAACACCTGAGGGCAGGCGATCTCGTCCTGACGGCATTGGAGGGCACTCCACCATTGATTGCCAGCCTTGAAATCACCAACCTGGATGAGGCGGACCAACTCGCCTTCACCAATTTGGCGAATTTCACCGACCCCATCTCAGTGGCTGAGGTCGAGTCCATGATCGGCGCAGAACTTCCACGGTCTTCGCAGTATTTGGCAGATTCCGTTGCCGAGAAACTTCTGGGCAGCATCGGAGATCTGGTCGAACGCCCCCGCCCGATATTCGTCACCGCTGCCCCTTGCGCTCCCTCGGAGTCCGCGGATGACAATGAGGTGCTTGGCGTTGTGGCCATCCTCCAGAAGGCCTCGCCGCACGAACCGCTGCTTTGCGAAATTTGCGATCGGGAAATTTCTGCTCGGCCCGCGGTCCATCTGCCGCAGACCCATCAAGACGGTCTGCGCTTGGAGATTCAGGACCATGCCGACGAGGTTGTGCTGCTTTGCAGTGACTGCCACGAAATGGCCCACCAGCCAACCCTGGAACAGCTCCGAAACTACGCGAAGCCTGCCTGCCCGGCATGCGGGGAACGCAATCCGCTGAAGATCATCTGGGGGATGCCAAGCTTCATGCCCGATGAGGACGAGTACGTCACCGCTGGATGCATGATGCCTTTTGGGACTCCCGCACAGTGGCAGTGCCGCGCATGCGAAACCCAGTACCTGGTTGCCGAGTTCGATGACCGGCCTCACCAGGCCCTGGCGTGGTCCGGGGAGAAGTTCCCGCACTAGAACAGGAACGCCAGCCAATCCGTTTCGGGATTTGCTGGCGTTCTTGTTCTATCCAGGGTTTTTAGCGGCTACTTGGACAAGGCCTTGGTTACCTCGTCAATGATGCTAGGCAGCAAAGCGGCGAAGGCGCGAGCGCGGTGCGAGATCGCGTTCTTTTCCTGAGGAGTGTGCTGGGCCATGGACTTGCCGGCACCGGCCGGTTCGAAGATCGGATCATAGCCAAAGCCATGCTCGCCGGCACGCTCGGTGCGCAGCACGCCCTCGACCTTGCCCAGTTCCACGTGCTCAGCGCCCTCTGGGGTAGCCAGTGCTGCGGCGCAGACGAACTGCGCGCCGCGATGCTCGGCCGCGATATCGCCGAGCTGCCCGAGCAGCAGATCGATATTCGCTTCGTCGTTGCCGTGCACTCCGGACCAGCGGGCCGAGAAGATGCCCGGCGCTCCCCCGAGCACATCCACGCTCAGGCCGGAATCATCGGCCAGGGCCACCAGGCCGGTGGATGCCGAGATTTCGCGGGCCTTTTTCAGCGCGTTGCCCTGGAAGGTGACCTGGTCTTCAACCGGGTCGGCAGCCCCTGCGGTGGCGGCGTCGATGACCTGCGTGTCGACGTCCAGGCCCGGCACCTTTCCGCGCAGCAATTCGCGCAATTCGCGCAGCTTGCCCTGGTTGCGCGAGGCAAGCACCAGTACCGGCTTGCTCATTTGGTGTTGTTCAGGGTTTCGCGCTGGATTTCGGCCAGCTCGTTGGTACCGCCAAGGGCCAGGTCCAGCAGGGCATCCAGCTCCTCGCGCTTGAAGGGGACTCCCTCGGCGGTGCCCTGGACCTCGACGAAGTCGCCGGAACCGGTGACCACGACATTCATGTCGGTCTCCGCGCGAACATCTTCCTCGTATGGCAGGTCCAGCATCGGGGTGCCATCGATGATGCCAACCGAGATCGCGGCGACCGAGTCGGTCAGCACCTTGGCGTTGGCCTTCACGATGCCCTGCGAACGAGCCCAGGAAATTGCTTCTGCCAGGGCCACGTAGGCACCGGTAATAGCTGCAGTACGGGTGCCGCCGTCGGCTTGCAGGACGTCGCAGTCCAGCACGATGGTGTTTTCGCCCAGGGCCTTGGTGTCCACTACGGCACGCAGCGAACGGCCGATCAGGCGGGAGATCTCATGGGTGCGGCCCGAGAGCTTGCCCTTGACCGATTCGCGCGAGTTGCGGGTGTTGGTAGCACGTGGGAGCATCGCGTATTCTGCGGTGACCCAGCCGGTGCCTTCGCCCTTGAGCCAGCGTGGCACGCCCTCGGTGAAGGAAGCGGTGCACAGCACTCGGGTGTTGCCGAATTCGATCAGCGCCGAGCCTTCGGCCTGAGCGGACCAGCCGCGGGTGATGGTAATGTCTCGAAGTTGCGCGGCTCCTCGGCCGTCAGCGCGTAAAGTCATGGTTCCATCCTAACCACGCGCACCCCGCGTTCTGCACGGGTGAACCCGCGAGTTACGGTGAAATGCACCTCTTGGGGCATTCTTGGCCGCTACTGCGGATGCACCACGACACAGCACCGCCCAGGTCGCGGGCTCAGCTCGACCCTGCTGCAATCCATCTGGCAACCTTCCACGGCGCCTGAAACCAGTTCATAGTTCATGGAGCAGACCAGTTCGGTCTGGTGCTGGGCGACCAGATGGAAGGGGCAGTTTCCCATGGAGATTTCGCCATGCTCATCTACCTCAGGCTCATAGCCCAGTTCGTCCAGCAGCGGCACGAGTCCGCCACTGCCCTGCCCCAGCATCTGCCCCTCGCCTCGTGCCGCCTGGTGCAGCGCCTGGAGCACGACACCCGAAGTGTCGACACTGGCCGCGTGGGCCAGCAGGCTGCCCAGGAGGCGGTAATTGCGCGCTGGCAGGCTCACGGAAACTTCGGCTTGGGCGGGTGTGTAGAGCTTGGCGGTCCGCCCGGCCCCCGGTCCGTTTTTGCCCTCTGGTCGCGCGAAAGTCACTGCCAGCAATCCAGCGGTTGCCAGCCGGTCCAGATGGTAAGCGGCCAGGGTTCGGCTGATTCCTGCGGCCTTGGATGCTGCGTCGCGTCCTACCGGTTGCGTGCTTTGCGAAATGAATTCAAACAGTCGCCGCCGAACCGGATCGTTGAGCGATTTAAGGACCGCATCTTGTTGCAAGTTCAGTTTTCTCGACATGCCTGAATTCTATCAACAATGGATCTTGACAAATAGACCCAGGAGGCGAATTCTGGGTATACGTTCAAATTTTTGGAGGGTGATCGCCATGAGCGCCTCATGGAGCGAGAAGCATCCGGTCTCGCACATACGGGCAACAACAGCTGCACGGGTCAACACCGACCCGTCGTTGAGCGCATTCTGGATCCTGCGCATTGGATTTGTCGTCCTGCCCCTGCTGATGGGGTTGGACAAGTTCGCGAACGTGATGACCTACTGGCCGGAATACCTGGCCCCGTGGATCATTGCCATCTTGCCGTTCTCCGCACAAACCGCCATGCATTTCGTTGGCGTGGTGGAACTGATTGCCGCTGCCTCGATGATCATCAAGCCACGCTACGCGAGCTATGTGCTGTCCCTGTGGCTGCTGGGCATCATCATTAACCTGGTCTCGATGGGCGTCTTCCTCGACGTCGCCCTGCGCGATGTGGGCCTGCTGGTCGCTGCACTGGCCCTGACCCGTCTGGCCAGCAAATACGACAAGCCATGGGGGGCCAAGCACGGCACCCGCTGATCGGCTCCCAGAAAGCGAAAAGCACCGGCGGAGAGGATGTCCCATCCTGTCCGCCGGTGCTTTCTCCGCGTTCCTCGTGCCTACTTCTTGCGTTTGAGCAACGGGAACTTGCGGGTCTTCTCGTACTTGATGGTCGGCATGGTGCCGGTACGGGTCTTCAGGTAGTCGGTACCACGATCCCCCTTGAACAGGGTCGTGTCCTTTTCTTCCTTCAGGCTGCCGGAGTACACGCCATAGGTCACCCCGGATACGGCAACAGCGATCCCGCCGTTGTAGGTCTCCTTGGCTTCTTCAACCACCTTGTTGATGTCGGTCCACACCGGAATGTGGGTGAGCAGCATGCGCTCGGCACCGGCGGCGGTGGCCATTTCGCCAGCACGCTTTCCGGTCAGGTGCACACCGTCGATATGGTCATCGCGGCCTTCTTCAAAGGCCGCTTCGCACAGGAACATGTCCGCGCCGCGGGCGGCCTCCACCAGGCCATCGCAGCTGTCTGTATCCCCCGAATAGGTCAGCACGCTGGTCAGCAGCTCGCCGTCGGGGCCCGGCTCATGCGCTTCCACGCGCAGCGCATAGGCTTCCTTGATCGGGTGGCGTACCGGGTACGGAGTGATGGTGAATGGACCGATGTTCACCGGCTGCAAGGAATTCCAGACCTGGAAGTCGTAGTCCTTGGCCATGGTGTCGCCATCGGGCAGGGAGTAGGCCGTTTCAATGCGCTCGGCGGTATCTTCCGGACCATGCACGAGCATCCGGTCCCGGCCCCAGCCAGTCGGGTCCCAGCGAATCGCCACATGCAAACCGCACAGGTCCATGCAGTGATCCGGATGCAGATGGGAAATCATGATCCCATCAATGTCTTTTAAATCGGTGTAACGCTGGAGCACGCCCAAAGCGCCGGAGCCGAGATCCAGCAGGATCTTCCAGTCGCGCGTGCCATCAAAGGCCGACACCAGGTAGCAGGAAGCGGGCGATCCCGGCCCTGGGAATGACCCGGTGCATCCAATGATGGTCAGCTTCATTCGTTACTCGCTTTCGACGCGGCAATCATCTGCGGGGTAATCCGCGAAATAGCTCCGGTCGGATAGTGGGCGGCTACATGGTCCACGTGGCGCACCTGCAGAACCTCGGGTCCGAGGAATCGGCGAGCCAGTACACCAAAACTATCAGCGTTGCCTGTGGCTAGGAACTCATGACGCGCCGCGACGCCGTCGTTGCGCACCAGGGAATGGCGGGTCAACGCCCTGAAAACGTCTTTTGCCGTTTCTTCGGCACTCGATACCAAGGTGACCGAATCCCCCATTACATAGGAGATCACGCCGGTCAGCAAAGGGTAGTGCGTGCATCCCAGAACCAGGGTGTCCACGTCGGCAGCCTGCAACGGCGCCAGGTATTCCTGCGCGATTTCCAATAGTTCGGCACCGGCGGTAATGCCGGACTCCACGAACTCCACGAAGCGAGGGCAGGCCACTGTGGATACCTGCAGGTTCGGCGCGGCCGCAAAAGCATCTTCGTAGGCGCGTGAACCCACCGTCGCCTGAGTGCCGATGATGCCGATCTTGCCATTCTTCGTGCCGGCCACCGCACGGCGCACCGCCGGCTGGATGACTTCGACGACCGGGATGCCATAGCGCGCGGTGTAGCGTTCACGAGCATCGCGCAGCACCGCGGCAGAGGCCGAATTGCACGCAATCACCAGCAGCTTCACGCCGCCGTCGACCAGTTCGTCCATCACCCCGAGGGCATTGGCACGCACCTGGGCAATTGGCAACGGGCCATAGGGAGAGTTGGCGGTATCCCCCACGTAGATCAGCGATTCACCCGGCAGCTGGTCAATGATCGCGCGGGCTACGGTCAGCCCGCCAACACCCGAGTCGAAAATGCCAATAGGGGTATTGGCCTCCGGGGCAGAGATCTGCCCGGTCGCAAAGTAGGAATTCATGGATTAGAACTCCGCATCCATCAGTGCACCCATCAGGGTATCGAGTACCCACGAAATCAGGTTGTACACCAAAGACATGTATTCTTCCGGGGTGTTCACCTCGGAAGCATCGAGCACCTCCGCGACACGAGCCGAATCCTCTTCGCTGCGGATTTCCAGGCGCTCGGCGAGCACCAGGCGCACGTCGTTCAGCGCTTGGGCAAAACGAGTCGCAGTTTCCTTGTCCAGGACCAGCTTGTCGGTTTCCAGCAGCATCTGGGCCTCGCGCAGGCGGCCAACCTTTTGCGCGATCAGGTCCGCTTCGGTCAGCCGGCGATGCTCGGCAGCTGCCACTGCGTCGTCGCTGGCATCTGGCAGCAGCTTGGCCAGCGCCGGATCGGAGACCGGTGGCAGGTCCATGGACTCGGGCCGCATGCCGGTCAGGGCGTAGAGCGGATCAATGTCTTCGGGCAGCTGGTGCAGTTGGGCACGCTCGTCGAGCATTTCAATGACATCGCCGAAGAGTTCGCGGATCAGTTTTCGTTCTGCGGAGTGCAGTGTTCCGGTAATGCCCTTGGAACCGTTCTTGAAGGCCTTCGCCACGTTCAGGCTCCCTGGGTCATGGTTGCGTTCAGGCCGAACCCGTGCATTGCCTGCACATCGGATTCGATGGCTTCGCGGCTGCCGCTACGCACCGTGCAGAAGCCGTCATGGTGCACCTGCAGCATTAGCTTCTCTGCTTTTTCCGCGCTGAAACCAAAGTAGGAACGGAACACGTAGGATACGTAGCTCATCAAGTTCACTGGATCATTCCACACGACCAAGCGCCATGGCTTGTCTTGGGATACCAGGGTTTCAAATTCGGAAAGTACATCGGGCATTGCGGTCATGGCTTCCATTTTACGCGTGGAAGCTGAACGCAACACCGAACACGGCAAATATCACCTTGAGCGTGAGCCGTTATACAGTAAAACCGGTCTGCTTTCCCGAGCAGCATCATCTAAGGCCTTTTCCGATCATCAGGAGCGTCACATGCGCACCAGTCTCTTCACCGACCACTATGAGCTGACCATGCTCCAAGCAGCGCTGGGATCCGGTGCAGCTCACCGCCCGTCTGTCTTCGAGGCATTCGCTCGCCGCTTGCCCGAGGGCCGGCGCTACGGCGTGGTCGCAGGTACTGGTCGCATGCTAGAAGGGTTGGCAAACTTCCGCTTCGATGACGAACAGCTGCGTTTCCTCAGCGACAACAAGGTAGTCAACGCGGAAACCATCAAGTACCTGGAGAACTTCCGTTTCACCGGAAGCATCTCCGGCTACGCCGAGGGCGAGTTGTACTTCCCGAATTCGCCACTGCTGACCGTGGAGTCGACTTTCGCTGAAGCCTGCGTAATTGAGACTTTCCTGCTCTCGGTCATGAACCATGATTCAGCCATCGCTTCGGCTGCATCGCGCATGATCGCCTCGGCCGGCGAGCGCCCATGCATCGAGATGGGCTCGCGCCGCACCCATGAGGAATCAGCGGTGGCCGCCGCGCGGGCGGCCATGATTGCCGGGTTCACTTCGACATCCAATTTGGAAGCCGGTGCCCGCTATGGCCTGAAGACCGTTGGCACCTCGGCCCACTCTTTCACCCTGCTGCACGACACCGAGCGCGCCGCCTTCGAAGCGCAGGTTGCCTCGCTGGGCAAGGACACCATCTTGCTGGTGGATACCTACGACGTGGAGAACGGCGTACGCACCGCGGTTGAGGTCGCCGGCCCTGAACTGGGAGGCGTCCGGCTTGACTCGGGGGACCTTGTCCAGCAGGCGGGCTGGGTTCGCGAGCTGCTTGATGACCTGGGCAACTGGAACACCAAGATCACCGTGACCTCGGACCTCGACGAGTACGCGATCGCGGCCTTGGCCAGCGCCCCGGTTGACGCTTACGGCGTCGGCACGGCATTGGTCACCGGCTCCGGCCATCCAACCGCGTCGATGGTTTACAAGCTGGTTGCCCGCCAAGACGATTCGGGCCAATGGATTCCGGTAGCCAAGGCCGCGGCGAACAAGGCCAGCGTGGGCGGGCGCAAGTATACGGTGCGCCAGCTCAATGACCGCAACCGCGCTGTTGCTGAAGTCGTCTCCACCTCCGAGTACACCACCGGCGGCCCCGAGCGGGATCTGATTGTCCCGTTGGTGCGCAATGGCGAGATCGATCAGGCGTACGTCGGGGCAGCTGGCGTCAAGCTCGCCACCGAGCGCCACTTCGCCTCGGTCCAGGAACTTCCAGGCGTGGCACGCAAGATGCAGCGTGGCGAACCGGTCATCCCGACCGTCATGATCCAGGACTAGGCAAACACACGAAAAACTCAGCTGCGGAACGTAGGATCCAGATTCAAGGATCCTGCGGTCCGCAGTTTTCCAAGGTCTACACTCCCCTAGCCAAGGAGGCAGCGATGAGCAGAGCCCTGTTGATCATTGATGTCCAACCCGACTTCTGCGAAGGCGGCGCCCTGGCCGTGACCGGCGGCAACGCAGTCGCCACGGCCATTGCCGCAGACATTGCCGAACGCCGCGAATCCTACTCGGCAATCGTCACCACCCAGGACTGGCACATCGAGCCAGGCGATCATTTCTCGGATACCCCGGACTTCATCGATTCCTGGCCGGTGCACTGTGTCGCCGGAACACCCGGCGCCGCGCTGCATCCGCAGCTTGCCGAGGTGCCATTGGATGCGCACTTCGCCAAGGGGCGCTTCGCCGCAGCCTACTCGGGCTTCGAAGCCAGGGTGCTGGATCCCTTGGCTGACAAGGCGGATGAAAGCGGAGAACTGCTAGGCCCCTGGCTCAAGGCCAAGGGCATTACCTCCGTGGATGTCGTGGGGCTCGCCGCGGATCATTGCGTGAAGGCCACCGCCTTCGATGCAGCTGATGCGGGGTTCACCACGACCATCATTTCTCCGCTGACCGCAGCAGTCTCGCCGGAGAATCTGCCAACGATACGCGAGGCATTGCGGGCAGCCGGGGTAACGGTGCTATCTCTGGGCAGATAATCCCCCGATAACCAGAAGCGGCTTTGCCCCTGTCCGAATTCTTCGGACA
>NZ_JBOGEG010000015.1:0-83664 GCF_050701915.1 Glutamicibacter sp.
GGGTTGAAGTGCTGTGAAAAGCACTTCAACCCACGCCCTTGGTCTATCTCCAGGCCTAGCCGAAGAGCACGGCGGCTTCTTCATAGCGTTCCATGGGGACGCGCTTGAGGTTGTTCAATGCGGCACGCAACGGCACGCGCAGCACCTTGGTGCCGTGCAACGCCACCATGGTGCCCCATGCCTCGGCATGGATGGAATCCACCGCAGCCATTCCCAAGCGGGTGGCAAGGACACGGTCGAAAGCGGTAGGGACGCCGCCGCGCTGAATATGGCCCAGCACGGTCGCACGCGTTTCAATGCCGGTACGTTCCTCAATGACCGGCGCGAGCATCTCCCCGATGCCGCCAAGACGGGCGCGTCCGAAGGAGTCGAGACCACGTACCGAGAAAGCTTCTTCCATGCCCTCGGGCACAAAGCCTTCGGCCACAACGACCAACGGGGCGCGTCCGCGCTCATGGGCTTCGTTCACCCACTGGCAGATCTGCTCCATGGTGGTGGAAACCTCTGGGATGAGCACCGCATGCGCGCCGGATGCCATACCAGCGTGCAGTGCAATCCAGCCTACGTGGCGGCCCATCACCTCGGCCACCATGCAGCGGTGGTGGGAATCCCCGGTGGTGCGCAGGCGGTCAATGGCTTCGACCGCGATTTGATTAGCGGTATCGAAACCGAAGGTGTAATCCGTAGCGTCCAGGTCATTGTCGATGGTCTTGGGAACGCCAACGATAGGAAGGCCGGCTTCGCATAGGCGCTGGGCGCCAGCTAGGGTGCCTTCGCCGCCGATGGCAATCAGCGCATCGATGCTATTGGATTTGAGGACTTCGGAAATGTTCTCGGGGCCACCAAGTTCCCCTTCAAACGCATTGGTGCGTGAGGTGCCCAAAATGGTACCGCCCTGCTTGGCGATGCCGCGCACAGCGGTTCGGGGAAGGTCGAAGAAGTCGCCTTCCTTGACGCCACGCCAGCCGTCGCGAAAACCGACGAATTCGTAATCGTAGCTTTTGATGCCGTTCAATACCGCACCGCGGATGACAGCGTTCAGACCGGGGCAGTCGCCGCCGGAGGTCATGATTCCAATGCGCATTGGCCCTCGCTTAATAATGGGAAAGCCTTGTGCAACAGCTGGAGCGAGCAGGCCCCGTGATAACGCTGTAGCAGCAAAGAGTTCCATTCGGATTTCATTCAATATCCGCGCGCCATTGAGCATCTACTCTGCGTGCCATTGTACGTGCTTAAAGCCACTAGGGCGAGTCTCATGTCACGGAAGTGCATGAGTCTCGCCCTAGTCGGCTAATGATGCCAAGCGTCGTTCCCCAGCCGGCCGGCTGGCGATGGAACTTAGAATTTACGCAGCCAGTTCTGCAAGATGATGGTGTTGTCCTGTGCAGGGATCAGGATCCACGCCAGAATATATGCGGCAACACCCATTACTGGAAGCAAGAACGAGAGCAGCAGCGCAATACGCACCAAGGTGACATCCCACCCGAACTTGTCGGCTATGCCGCCGGCGACGCCACCGGCCAATCGGCCTGGTCCGCGGCGAAGGGGCATGGAACGAAGCGAGTTGAAGAATGCATCCATCAGAGAACTCCTAATTGTTGGAAATGCGTGAAGGCTTAGAGGTTGGGGTCGGTGGGAACCGGTGGTTCGACTTCGGATTTGCGTGCCTTGCCGGCCGATGCCAAGCCGGAGAAGATCATGGCAACTCCGGCCAACGCGACGATAGCAATGAAGAACAGCGGCATATCGAAGCTCCACTGCAAAACCAGACGGCTGAGCGATGCCAGGGCGACAACTATCAGAATCAGGCCGAAGACCAAGGTGCCAGTAGGGAACTTCCTAGCTGGAGTGGAAGAAGTATTCATGAAGCTCAGTCCTTAGAAATCCTTGTTGCTGGGGTTCAGGATGTCGGGATCATCCACGGTCGTGGAGAACGAGGAAAACGCGCCGTCAACCTCAACGGTCAGCACTGGTGCATTTTCTGGCAAGGACTGCAGATCCTGCGGCAGTTCCATATCCATTCCGGATAGGAACGCGCCCTCGGTCTCGATCCTTACCGGAACATTCTCTGGCAGCAGCAGATCCATCCTGGAGAAGACCGAATCGATCTCCACCGTAGTCGGTTCGGTGATACTGCCCAGATGGGTCAGATCAACTGTGGAGCTGCTGAAAGCTGCACTGTATTGGCTATCGCTGCCGGTTGCCGATCGCACGAACCCGCGGGCCGATTCCTCGAAGGACGTTGCAGAGAAGATCACAGTCAATACCAGCAGCGGAATCGCCAAACCCAAAAGGCCTCCACTGGTGCGCCCGGACAGTGCGGCGAGGACAATGGCCAGACCAACTAGCAACAGGCCGCAAGCCAAGGCCACGGTCCAACCCGAACCAGGCAAGGCCACGATATCCAAGTAATCAGCCAACATGACCACGGCGACCACCAAAACGGTAAGGCCAAAGACGGTGGTACCAAGCCATCCCGGAATCGGGCGGCTGATCGGCTTGCGATTCGCCTTGGCACTGTAGGCCTTGGTGTAGGCAGGATCCGGTGAATAGCTATTTTCGTACTGGCCTGCGGGGCCAGAATCACCTGAACTCATGGGGTGCTCCTTAGTTGGCGCAGCCGGGTAGCCGGTGTCGAACCCGCTAGCTGCGCTCGCTTTGAAACTCTGGGTGCCTTCTTCCCGCCAAGGATGTTCCAACGCGGTGCTCTTGCCGGCAGCCGTTGGCGGATCAGCAGGGCTGGCACCGGTTGGTTCCGGTTTGGGTGCCTGGTCCGGACGAGCGAACCGGGTGTTCTTCCGGCTGAAGATAATGAATGCGATGGCCGCAACAATTGCCAGGGGCCACAGGATCGGTGCCAGCGAATCCAGGAACCAAGGAGCAGGGAAGATGCCGAGCGCAAAGATGATCACCGCGCCAGTCATGCCGCTGGTCCAGTTCCGATTCACGGCGCTTTCCAGATGCATCTTGCCCTCGGCATCAGGAAGCAATGCCCAAGCCAGTCCGTAGAGCACCATGCCCAGGCCGCCTAGGACACCGAGCACCACGAAGATGCCGCGGATCAGCACCACATCGACCTTGAAATAGTCGGCAACACCAGTTGCAACGCCACCGAGCCACTGCGAGTCATGGCGAGTGATCGGTGATTTGCGCAGCTGGTCGTAAAAGCCGCGACGACGTTGAGAGCCTTCATTGTTCATAGTTCAATGTTCTCGCGCGGCAGGGGTCGCGCGCTATGAGGGGATACCCTGAACTTCCCCTAGGGGTGACCCTAGATCTGGTGATCATCAGGGATGAAACGGCAAGAACGTGCTTGACTTAGAACTATGGAAAGTCCTGAACGACGTTTGATTGTGCGCAGCGAGAACCGGCTTGTCGCCGGTGTCTGCGGCGGCCTCGCAGAACACCTGGGCATCCCGCTTGGGTACGTGCGTCTTGGTTTCCTGGGACTATCCGCACTGGGCGGCATCGGCATTCTGCTCTACGCCTGGCTCTGGGTATTCGTCCCGAGCGCCGAAGAGGCGCACGCTGATGAGCTTCGCTCCTGGGGCACCAGGTCGCGCAGCCTTGCTGAAGAAATGAACCGAGTGCAGCAAGGCATCTTCCGTCCACGCGAAGGATGGGAAAGGAACTCAACCTGGCGTGACACGTTGATCGGTGCGGGCTTGCTGGCGCTCGCCGTGCTGGCTTACGGACAGTGGACCGGCTGGAATATCCGCTGGGATCTGATCTGGCCCTCCTTGGGCGTTATCGCCGGTATTGTGCTGGCATGGATCCAATTCGATGAAGGAATCACCGAGCAGAAGAAGCGCCCGGCACTGCCCCTGTTGCTGCGTTTGGCCTTCGGCCTGGTCCTGGTCATCGGCGGACTATTGGCGCTGCTGGGCAACACTGTCGGAGCTGCAGACCTGCTCGGCGGCCTGTGGGCGGCCTTGGCGATCATTGTCGGCGCAGTCGTGGTCTTGCTTCCTTGGGGAACTCGGCTATGGCGCGATTTCATTGCTGAACGAAGCTCGCGCCAGGCTGCGGCCCAACGTGCAGAATTCGCAGCCCACCTGCACGACTCGGTCTTGCAGACCTTGGCCGTGATTCAGAAACGCAGTGAAGACCCGGCCGCGGTGAGAACCTTGGCGCGCGTCCAAGAGCGTGAACTGCGCCAATGGCTGTATGGCAACCAGGACCTTGATGACGAAGATGTGATCGTTGAGATCCAGCACGAGGCCAGCTACATTGAACAACTGCTATTGCGCGATGTAGAAGTCATTTCCGTGGGTAATGCGCAGGGCTTTGCCGGGCAGCAGGCGTTGGTCGCCGCTAGCCGTGAGGCGATGATGAACGCGGCCAAGCATGCGGACGGCAAGATTTCGGTATTCATCGAATGCTCGGCCGAACAAGTAGAAGTGTATGTGCGTGACCGCGGTACCGGTTTTGAAGTAGCTGGGATTCCGGCAGACCGGCACGGCGTCAGGGAATCAATTATTGGTCGCATGGAACGCGTAGGCGGCATGGCACAGATCCGGAGCGATGATTCCGGAACTGAGGTGCAGCTGAGCATGCCACTTAACATGGAGGAAGAATAGAAACATGAGCGCCGAGAACACCACCGAGCCTTACCGTGTAGTGCTGGTGGATGACCATGCCATCTTCCGTTCCGGATTACGTGCCGACTTGGCCCAGGACATCCAGATTGTCGGGGAAGCCGGCACCGTAGAAGAAGCCATCGAGGTGATCACCGAACAGCAACCGGATGTGGTTCTCCTGGATGTGCATCTGCCCGGCGGCCGAGGCGGGGGCGGGGCCGAAGTGCTCAAGGGCTGCACCGGGTTGCTGGGATCCACGCGCTTCTTGGCTTTAAGCGTTTCCGACGCAGCGCAGGACGTGGTGACGGTCATTCGTTCCGGTGCTCGGGGGTATGTCACCAAGAGCATATCCGGGGCCGAAATTTCAGATGCGGTACGTCGTGTGGCCGGGGGAGATGCTGTGTTCTCGCCACGCTTGGCCGGGTTCGTCTTGGATGCCTTTGGCAACAGTGCACCGGTGGCAGAAATTGATGAAGAGCTGGATTTGCTCTCCGACCGCGAATTGCAGGTTATGCGCCTGATTGCCCGGGGATACAGCTATAAGGAAGTCGCCAAGGAACTGTTCATCTCGGTGAAGACCGTAGAATCGCATGTCTCCAATGTGCTGCGCAAACTCCAGTTATCCAACCGCCATGAACTTACCCGTTGGGCTGTGGACCGCAAGATCCTTTAAGCGGCACTGCGGAAAAAGCAAGGAAGCCGGAGAATCCAAGATGATCTTGGACTCTCCGGCTTCTTTAGCGGAGCGGCGTATTTATTTGGCTTCGCCCAGCAGCTTGGCCATCCGTGCGACGCCTTCTTCAAGGTCAACATCACCCAGTGCATAGGACATGCGGATGTAGCCGGAAGGGCCGAAGGCTTCACCTGGAACGACGGCAACTTCTGCCTGTTCCAGGATGAAGGCAGCCAGTTCTGCACTGGTGTTGTTCACAACGCCGCGGATTTCGCGACCCAGCAGGCCGCGAACGTCCGAATACGCGTAGAACGCGCCTTCCGGGGTTGGGCAGTGCAGGCCGTCAATCGCGTTCAGCGATTCAACGATGGCCAGGCGACGCCGGTTGAAGGCAACCTTCATGTCGTTCACGGCATCCAGCGGCCCGGCAACGGCAGCCAGGGCGGCGCGCTGCGAGACGTTGGAAACGTTCGAGGTGGCGTGGGACTGCAGGTTGGTGGCGGCCTTGATGACGTCCAGCGGACCTGCCATCCAACCCACGCGCCAGCCGGTCATGGCGTAGGTCTTTGCGACACCGTTGAGGATGACAACACGGTCTTCGAGCTCGGGGACCAAGGTCGCGATGGAGCTGAAGGTGGCATCGCCGTAAGTCAGGTGCTCGTAGATTTCATCGGTAACAACCCACAGGCCCTTGGAAGCAGCCCACAGGCCGATCTCGCGAACCTGCTCCGGGGTGTATACGGCACCGGTTGGGTTTGAAGGAGAGACGAACAACAGCACCTTGGTGCGTTCGGTCAGCACGGACTCGAGCTGTTCAACGGTGACCTTGTAGCCCTGCTCCGGGCCGGCGAAGATTGATACGGCCTTGCCGCCGGCGAGCTGGATGGCTTCAGGATAGGTGGTCCAGTACGGAGCCGGAACGATGACCTCGTCGCCTGGATCAAGCAGGGTTGCGAAGGTGTTGTACACCGCCTGCTTGCCGCCGTTGGTGACCAGAACCTGGTTGGCCTTGAGCTCGTAGCCCGAATCGCGCATGGTCTTGGTGGCGATTGCTTCGCGCAGCTCAGGAAGGCCGGCTGCAGGGGAGTAGCGGTGGTTCTTTGGATCCTGGGCCGCCTTGACTGCTGCTTCAACAATGTAGTCAGGGGTTGGGAAGTCAGGTTCGCCGGCGCCGAAACCGATTACTGGTCGACCTGCTGCTTTAAGAGCCTTCGCCTTGGCATCTACTGCGAGAGTCGCGGATTCGGAAATTGCGCCGATGCGGCGAGAAATGCGAGACATTGGGGATTCGTCCTGAAGTCTATGGGGACAGCTGTTACACCTCAGTTTAGTTCGCAACCATGCACTTCAGCATCACAATTTTGAAAATGACACAATAAGGTGCAGAACGGGGCGCGAGAATGCGTTCTGCGCCACACCGGAGGTTGTCAGTTCGACATTTCCGATTTCGTTGCGTAAAGTTATTACTCGTTGCCGAGACATCGCAACGGACAAAGCTAAATGCTCTATCCGCTAAGATGTTCTAGGTGGGAGCGGTAAAAAGCTCCGAAGGGTAGTGGCGCAATTGGTAGCGCAGCGGTCTCCAAAACCGCAGGTTGCAGGTTCGAGTCCTGTCTGCCCTGCGCAATAGCGATTTATCGCTAAGCGAATTATCTCATCACGGTGTGTTGCAGTCGAATAGACTATGGCACACCGTGATTGTTTCAACTGGCCAAATTTTTGAAACGAGGAAGAACATGACCGAATCTGCTCTCAGCTCCGGTAAGGGTGGACAGAAGTTGGGTTTCTTTGCCCGGATCTTCTTGTTTTTCCGCCAGGTAATCGCAGAACTTAAAAAGGTCGTCACCCCGACCCGCAGCGAACTAGTGAACTACTTCCTGGTTGTTGTCGGTTTTGTGGTCGTGGTGATGCTGATCGTGACGGCCCTGGACTTCGTGTTTGGGCAGGGTTCGATCCTCCTGTTCACCAACAAGGTCGAACAGTAATTTTGTTGCCTCGGAGGTATGATTACCCCGAGGCAATTTAGTGTCATTCAGTCAAAGAAAGCAGGAGCTGCAGTGTCCGACAAGGAACTCGAACCGCAGATTAATGACGAGGTCGAAAACGAGTTCGTTGAAGCCGCCGGCGATCAGGTAGAGCCAGCTGTTGAAGCTGACGTCGACCCAACCGAAGCACCAGCACAGGACGCTGAAGACGCTCAGGTAACCGAAGGCGCAGCCGCCGAAGCTGAAGAAGCTGAAGGCGAAGACAACGAAGCTGAAGCCGACGCTGAGGAAGCTGAAGGCGAAGACAACGAAGCTGAAGCCGACGCTGAAGAAGCTGAAGGCGAAGACAATGTAGCTAAGCTCAAGGAAGAATTCCGCGCTAAGCTCCGTCGCCTTCCAGGTGACTGGTTTGTCATTCACACCTACGCCGGTTACGAAAACCGCGTGAAGGTCAATCTTGAGACCCGTATCCAGACCCAGGACATGGATGAGTTCATCTTCGATATCCAGGTTCCAATGGAAGAGGTCGTTGAGGTCAAGAACACTCAGCGCAAGATCGTTCGCCGCGTGCGCATCCCGGGCTACGTCCTGGTTCGCATGGAGCTGACCGACGCTTCGTGGGGTGTTGTTCGACACACTCCAGGTGTCACTGGATTCGTTGGCAATGCCCACGATCCAAACCCACTGAGCCTTGATGAAGTGTTCTCCATGCTCGAGCACACCATCGTTGATCCAGTAGAGCAGCCATCGGCTTCGAAGCCAGGCCGTGCTCCAATTACTGAGGTCACTGTGGACTTCGAAGTTGGAGAATCGGTTATCGTCAACGACGGGCCATTCGAAACCATGCCGGCAACCATCTCGGAAATCAAGCTGGATGCCGCACAGCTGGTCGTACTGGTTTCGATCTTCGAACGTGAAACCCCAGTGACCCTGAACTTCAACCAGGTCACCAAGATCCAGTAGTATTAAGTCTTCGTGCCCCGCATCGGTCGCTTATCGATATGAGGGTACGTTTGGCTGTCGCGCCACGATAGCCAGATCCCCGTGCCACGCTCCTGTGCCGCGGGAAACGCAAGAGTAAGAAGGACCCGACATGGCCCCAAAGAAAAAGGTCACCGGACTCATCAAGCTGCAGATCCAGGCAGGTGCTGCTAACCCAGCTCCTCCAATCGGTCCAGCCCTTGGTCAGCACGGCGTCAACATCATGGAATTCTGCAAGGCTTACAACGCAGCGACCGAGTCGCAGCGCGGTAACGTTGTTCCAGTTGAGATCACCGTATACGAAGACCGTTCGTTCACTTTCATCACCAAGACTCCTCCTGCAGCTGAGCTGATCAAGAAGGCTGCTGGCATTGCAAAGGGTTCGGGTGTTCCACACACCGACAAGGTTGCTAACCTGACCCAGTCCCAGGTTGAGGAAATCGCCACCACCAAGATGGCTGACCTGAACGCAAACGATCTGGCTGCTGCAGCAAAGATCATCGCCGGCACCGCCCGCTCCATGGGTGTGACCGTAGAAGGCTAATCCCGCCTTCCGCTGTTCACCCGTTGGATAGCACTTAAGAATTTAATCTAAGGCGAAACGGTCAACTGATCGATTCGCCCGTGGCAGGACCCCGCGCGGTCCATATGACCACGACTGCATAAGGAGATAACGCAGATGGCAAAGCGCAGCAAAGCATACGTAGCCGCCGCGGCTAAGATCGATGCCGACAACAACGTCTACGCTCCAGCCGAGGCAATTGCCCTGGCTAAGGAGACCGCAGGCGATAAGACCAACTCGACCGTTGAGGTTGCTTTCCGCCTGGGTGTTGACCCACGCAAGGCTGACCAGATGGTTCGCGGTACCGTAAACCTTCCACACGGCACCGGTAAGACCGCCCGCGTGGTTGTTTTCGCTAACGGTGACAAGGCAGAAGCAGCTCGTGAAGCTGGCGCCGACTTCGTTGGCTCTGACGACCTGATCGAAAAGATCCAGGGCGGCTGGACCGACTTCGACGCAGCAGTTGCAACCCCTGACCTCATGGGCAAGGTTGGCCGCTTGGGTAAGGTACTGGGTCCTCGTAACCTGATGCCAAACCCTAAGACCGGCACCGTGACCATGGATGTGGCCAAGGCTGTTACCGACATCAAGGGCGGCAAGATCGACTTCCGCGTCGACAAGCACTCGAACCTGCACTTCATCATTGGCAAGGTTTCGTTCGACGCCAAGCAGCTGACCGAGAACTACGCTGCAGCTCTGGACGAGGTTATGCGCCTGAAGCCTTCGGCTTCGAAGGGTCGCTACATCTCGAAGGCAACCATCGCTACCACCTTCGGTCCAGGTATTCCTGTTGACGCGAACGTAACCCGCGTTGAGGCCTAAGTCTAGTAGCTAACTAGCTTGAGGGAGCATGCCGATTTTCGGTATGCTCCCTTACCTTTTAAGGCAGCACTCCATGCGATGGCCCCGGCCGCAGAAAAAGCGCATTCATGTTTCATGCCGACCGGTAGCCGATGATAAGCTTTGACTACCGAGTATTTCGGTCATCCGCGTATGGATCCCCCAAGGCCCTACGCGGATGAGATACGGAAGTTTCCCCAAAGCTTTTGTATCGGCGGGACTCACTACCCGCGTTCCCCAAGCGCTGGTAATTGAGTCCCGCCATTCCAATTTGAATCCACTAGTGACCAGGATCATGAGATTGGCTCCGGCATTGATTTGCTGTGGACTGGACTGCTCCTATAAACTAGAACTACCGAAGACCGTCGGTTGAACATTTGGTTTCCAACTGTTCCTAAAGATCCGCAAGGATGACCAACGCAGGTTACATAGATTTTTTGACTTTGAATAAGTTGAAACGCCCTGTGCTCCTGCGCGGGGCTATTTTTATGGCCTCGCCGGTTTTGAAACGGTACCGAACAAATCCCCGGAAGGAGTGTTATGGCAACCCCAAGCAAGACTGCAGCGATTGAAGAAATCACTACGGAATTCAACGATTCGTCGGCGGCTGTCTTGACCGAATACCGTGGGCTTACCGTTGCACAGCTCAAGGATCTGCGCCGCTCGCTTGGTCAGGAGACCAAGTACGCAGTTGTAAAGAACACCTTGACCGCAATCGCAGCGAAGAACGCCGGCATCGATGCATTCGATGATCAGCTTTCTGGTCCAACCGCAATCGCCTTCATTAAGGGCGACGCAGTTGCTGCCGCTAAGAGCCTCACGGAATTCGCCAAGACTAACGAGCAGCTGGTCATCAAGACCGGTTGGTTCGAAGGCAAGGCACTGGACCAGAGCGGCATCGCTGCTTTGGCTGCGCTGGAATCCCGCGAAACTCAGCTCGCCCGCGTTGCAGCAGTGCTGCTGGCTCCAGCTTCCGCTGCTGCCCGCGCTGTCGAAGCTCTGCGTGCAAAGCTCGAAGAGAACGGTGGCGAAGCTGCCGAGGAAGCTCCGGCAGAAGCCTAAGCTTTCGAGTTCTCTCGCAACGTAAACCCAAATTCATCGGCCCTCAAGGCCAAAAACCGAAAGGACGCCCACCATGGCGAAGCTCAGCAACGAAGAGCTGCTTTCCGCATTCAAGGAAATGACCATCATCGAACTGTCCGAGTTCGTTAAGGAATTCGAAGAGACCTTCGACGTAACCGCTGCTGCTGTTGCAGTTGCTGGTCCAGCTGCAGGCGGCGAAGCTGCTGCTGAAGAGAAGACCGAATTCGACGTAGTCCTCGAATCGGCTGGCGACAAGAAGATCGCAGTTATCAAGGAAGTTCGCGCACTGACTTCCCTGGGCCTGAAGGAAGCCAAGGAGCTCGTTGACGCTGCTCCAAAGGCTCTGCTTGAGGGTGTTGCAAAGGACGCTGCCGAGAAGGCCAAGGAAGCTCTGGAAGCTGCCGGCGCTACCGTCACCGTTAAGTAAGTTCAGCGGTCACTCGCAACTTATTGCCAAAGGTCCACAGACGAAAGTCTGTGGGCCTTTGGCCGTTAAGCTGGGGAGTCCATAGCAATTGTTTTATAACGTTTCTATTAACAGCGTTTATTCAAGTTCATTGTTTACAGTGAAAATGTGTCAAAAACCGTAGCTACCCAGAACCAGAAACCAGCACCGCGGCTAGGGCTCCTAGACGCATTGAGGATTACAGCTGCGCTCATTGTCGTTCTCTACCACTACACCGCATGGGGACATGACCACTGGGGGAGGCAGGCCTCGGAATTCTGGCCGGTTCTCTCCGAATTCACCCGCTACGGACAGCTGGGTGTGCAGCTATTCTTCCTGATATCGGGCTTCGTTATCCTGATGTCCCTCCAGGGAAAGAACGTCATTGGTTTCATCGGCTCGCGCGTGGGCCGGCTCTACCCGGCCTACTGGCTCGCGGTACTCGCAGCGACAGTACTCTCGCTTGGGATCTGGCCCTCGGGCAACGAAGGACGCTCGGCCAGCGATATTCTGCCCAACCTGAGCATGATGCAGGCAGGATTCGGCGTCACCGATATGGACGGTGTCTATTGGACCCTTTGGGTCGAGCTGCGTTTCTACGTGCTGCTCGCCGTGCTCTTGTCCATGGGCTTCGTGAAGAACAAGCACATCCTCTTGCTCTCGGCCATCTGGCCTGTCTTGGGCCTATACCTGCATTTCACGAGCATGGACGAACTGCAGGAATGGATTGCCGGGCAGTACGCGGCACTGTTCGCAGCCGGCATGGTGCTCTTCTTGATCTATCAAAGCGGCCACAGCATTCTGCGTTGGTCCATGGTCGCAGGCAATACCGCCATCGCTGCATTCTTCACCGGCATCAAGGGACGCACCGACGCGGACTTGCTCTCGGGCATGGACATCCCGGCCTGGCATTTCCAGCTGCTGACAGTACTGTGCGTATTGCTGCTTGCAGTATGCGCCTTGACCCCGCTCAAGAATGTCCAGGGCAAATGGCTGGCTGTGGCCGGTTCGCTGACCTACCCGCTGTACCTGGTACACCAGTTGTGGGGCTGGTGGCTGATCAACCAGCTGCATGGCGTTGTGAACAAGTACGTGCTGCTGGCCGGTTTGCTGGTGCTGATGCTTGGAATCGCCTACCTGGTGGCACGCTTCGTCGAGCAACCGCTGGGCTTGCCGCTGCGCAACGCTACGATCAAGGGATTGACCAAGGCCCACGCCTGGGCCAAGAAGGCATTGGCTAAGCCAGGGCTGGTTATTCCAGAGTCGAAATATCGGCAATCGTGGCATCAAATCCGCTAACCAGATCCTTGGCGCGAACAAGCAGTCCATGAGCACGATCCCCGCTGCCCAGTCCTATCTGTTCCGGTACGGGCTCTTCGAATACGCTGGCATCGATGTAAACCGGCAGCACCGTGTGTGAGCCAAAGGGCGTAATGGTTCCGCTCTCGTAGTGCGTGACATCCCAGGCGATATCGGATGATGGCAGGGAGAGCTTATTGACCCCCATGGCGCCACGCAGCTTCGCCCAATCGAGTTTCCGCCCACCGGGAATGAGCGCGAAAACGAAGGTGCCGTCCGCGCGTTTGATAACCAGCGTCTTGAGCAATGCCGAGGCCGAGATGCCCAAGGCGTCCGCAGCTTCTTCCAGCGAGCGGACCTTGTCGCGCGGCACAATCTCGATGGGGATGTTCCGGCGCGAGGCGTCCAGGGTAACTCGGGTCAGTGCTTCATCTGACTGCAGCTTATTCACTTCGTCTCCTAACCGTGGATGTTTGCTCGATCATAGCTAGTGGCCACGGAAGAAGCCACCGGACACACGACGCCGCGGAAGCTAATATCTGCTGGTGGAGCGCGCTGGTTCAAGGCTCCAAGACGACCGGAAAAAATTGCCAAGAAAGTTCGCCATAGTGCTGAAGCGGCGAAAAATTGCGGTTTTAGAGGCCTATCGAGGCGGATGTGACAAAACGCATAATCTTGCCCGGTGTTCGGAATCCGGATACCGAGGCCAGCGAGGCCAAGGGCTTGGCAATGCGCTCGAATCCGCGAAAACTAGGGTGTCAGTTGGGAAAATGCGTGGCCTTCTCGCCGGGCGGTGCAGCCGGGTTTCGCGCCGGAGGTGTGCTTGGAAACCTGATCGGCGGCCCGTGCGAAAGTGGGGGCGAAAACTATAGCACGAATTTCTGCACCGAGTATCGACAACCGGATTTTCCTCCGGTAGAGTAGAAATTTGCGCCTTACTGTTTGCGCGCGCGGCCTTCATATAGCGGTGGGTTCGTGCGGACGAAAAAAGAGGAACTGTCCTATGGCAGGAACCTTAGCACGGTAAGCGTTCGGAAACCTGACGGTCTTTGGAAGGATCCATCTTGGTCGCCTCGAGCAACCCTAACAACCAAACCGCTAGTTCGGCTCGCGATGCTGCATACGCTGGCCGACTTTCTTTTGCAAAGATTCACGAACCCCTAGAAGTGCCTAACCTGCTGGCATTGCAGACCGAGAGCTTTGACCGCCTCGTCGGCAACCAGAACTGGGTAGAGCGCCTGGCCAAGGCAGAGGCCGCTGGTGACTTCAGCGTGCCCAACACCTCGGGCCTGGCAGAAATCTTCGAGGAAATCTCCCCAATCGAGGACTTCCAGGACACCATGTCCTTGAGCTTCTCGGATCCGGAGTTCGCTGATCCTAAGTACTCGATCGCAGAGTGCAAGGACCGCGACGCCACCTACGCGGCACCGCTGTATGTCAAGGCCGAATTCATGAACAATGAAACCGGCGAAATCAAGCAGCAGACCGTGTTCATGGGCGATTTCCCGCTGATGAGCGAAAAGGGCACCTTCATCATCAACGGCACCGAGCGTGTCGTTGTGTCCCAGCTGGTTCGTTCCCCAGGTGCGTACTTCGAGTCCACGCCGGACAAGACCAGTGACAAGACGATCTTCTCGGCACGTATCATCCCATCGCGTGGTGCATGGTTCGAGCTGGAAATCGACAAGCGCGACCAGATCGGCGTACGCCTTGATCGCAAGCGCAAGCAGTCGGTCACCGTCTTGCTCAAGGCCCTGGGCTGGAGCGAAGAGCAGATCCTGTCCGAGTTCGGCCAGTACGATTCGATGCGTGCTACCTTGGAAAAGGACAGCATCAAGGATCAGAACGAAGCCTTGCTGGACATCTACCGCAAGCTGCGTCCAGGCGAGCCTCCTACGGTTGAGGCCGCCCAGGCACTGCTGAAGAACATGTACTTCGAGCCTAAGCGCTACGACCTGGCAAAGGTTGGCCGTTACAAGATCAACCGCAAGCTGGGCGTGGAGACTCCGGTTAACGCCGAGAGCGCTTCGGTGCTGTCGCTGGACGACCTGGTAGCAATGATCCGCTACCTCGTTGCACTGCACGCAGGCGAGAAGACCGTTCAGGGCACCCGCAAGGGCGAGATCGTCGACATTCCTGTTAACGTCGACGACATCGACCACTTCGGCAACCGCCGCATCCGCGCCGTGGGCGAACTGATCGAGAACCAGGTCCGCACCGGCCTGTCCCGCATGGAGCGTGTTGTGCGCGAGCGCATGACCACCCAGGACGTCGAGGCGATCACCCCGCAGACCCTGATCAACATCCGCCCTGTTGTGGCTGCCATCAAGGAGTTCTTCGGAACCTCGCAGCTCTCGCAGTTCATGGACCAGAACAACCCACTGGCCGGCCTGACCCACAAGCGCCGCTTGTCGGCTCTGGGCCCAGGCGGCCTGTCCCGTGACCGCGCAGGCATGGAAGTTCGAGACGTCCACCCGTCCCACTACGGACGCATGTGCCCAATTGAAACCCCGGAAGGCCCGAACATCGGCCTGATCGGTTCGTTGGCTACCTACGGACGGATCAACTCCTTCGGCTTCATCGAAACCCCGTACCGCCGCGTCGCCAATGGCGTCGTGTCCAACGAGGTTGACTACCTGACCGCCGATGACGAGCTGCAGCACTACATCGCACAGGCCAACGCGCCACTGGATGAGAACGGCCGCTTCGTTGAAGAGACCGTTCTGGTTCGTGAAAAGGGCGGTGGCGGCGAGCCTGTTATCGTCGACGCCGCTGAAGTGACCTTCATGGACGTTTCGCCGCGCCAGATGGTTTCGGTTGCAACCGCGCTGATTCCATTCCTCGAGCACGACGATGCCAACCGAGCACTGATGGGCGCCAACATGCAGCGCCAGGCTGTGCCGCTGTTGAAGTCCGAGCGCCCACTGGTTGGTACCGGCATGGAGAAGTTCGCGGCAGTTGACGCCGGCGACTCCGTTGTTGCGGCCAAGCCAGGTGTGGTCACCGAAGTATCTGCTGACCTGGTTGTTGTCATGAACGATGACGGCACCGAGTCGATGTACCCGATCATGAAGTTCGCTCGTTCGAACCAGGGCAACGCCTACAACCAGCGCGTTCGCGTGTCGGAAGGCGACCGCCTGGAGTTCCAGTCGATCATCGCCGACGGTCCTTCGACCGACTCCGGTGAGCTTTCGCTGGGTAAGAACCTGCTCGTGGCATTCATGTCTTGGGAAGGCTACAACTACGAGGATGCGATCATCCTCTCCCAGCGCATGATCTTCGATGATGTGCTGACCTCGATTCACATCGAAGAGCACGAAGTTGACGCTCGCGACACCAAGCTTGGTGCCGAGGAAATCACCCGCGACATCCCGAATGTCTCGGAAGATATCCTTTCCCAGCTCGATGACCGCGGTATCGTCTACATCGGTGCTGAAGTTGAAGCTGGCGACGTACTGGTAGGCCGTGTCACCCCTAAGGGCGAGACCGAGCTGACCCCGGAAGAGCGCTTGCTGCGTGCCATCTTCGGTGAGAAGTCCCGCGAAGTTCGCGATACCTCGCTGAAGGTTCCACACGGCGAGTCCGGCACCGTGATCGGTGTGCGCATCTTCGACCGCGACAACGACGATGATCTTTCCCCTGGTGTGAACCAGCTGGTCCGCGTCTACGTTGCGCAGAAGCGCAAGATCTCGATCGGCGACAAGCTCGCAGGCCGCCACGGCAACAAGGGTGTCATCTCGCGCATCATGCCGCTTGAGGACATGCCATTCCTCGAAGACGGCACCCCGCTGGACGTCATCCTGAACCCGCTGGGTGTGCCAGGCCGCATGAACGTCGGCCAGGTCATGGAAATCCACCTGGGCTGGGCTGCCAAGCAGGGCTGGAAGATCGAAGGCGAGCCTGAATGGGTCCGCGATCTGCCGAACCTGCCACGCGAGTCCGGTTCCACCACCGTGGCGACCCCGGTCTTCGATGGCGCTTCGGAAGAGGAAATCCGCGGCATCCTGGATGCGACCAGCAAGACCCGTGACGGTGTGCGCCTGATTGGCAACTCCGGCAAGGCGAAGCTGTTCGACGGCCGCTCCGGCGACCCGCTGCCGGATCCGGTTTCCGTGGGCTACATGTACATCTTGAAGCTGCACCACCTGGTGGACGACAAGATCCACGCCCGTTCCACCGGTCCTTACTCCATGATCACCCAGCAGCCACTGGGCGGTAAGGCCCAGTTCGGTGGCCAGCGCTTCGGCGAGATGGAAGTTTGGGCACTGGAAGCATACGGTGCCGCTTACACGCTGCAGGAAATCCTGACCATCAAGTCGGATGATATCCACGGTCGTGTGAAGGTCTACGAAGCAATCGTCAAGGGCGAGAACGTTCCAGAGCCTGGTGTTCCAGAATCGTTCAAGGTGCTTATCAAGGAAATGCAGTCGCTGTGCTTGAACGTCGAGGTACTTGGTACCGACGGCAACACTATCGAAATGCGTGAGTCGGACGAGGAATCGTTCCGCGCCGCTGAAGAGCTGGGCATCGACCTTTCCCGGTCGGAGCCGAACTCCGTAGAGGAAGTTTAATTTGACGCCCTGCCTGCGCTGAACGTGCAGGCAGCGGCCGAGAATTCAACCCTCATTCGTATCGACTTCAGACACCACAGAAGAGAGAAAAGGACCATATGTCCAACGATTCCTCATTCGGCCTCATGCGAATCAACCTTGCCACCGCGGATGAAATCCGTGGATGGAGCTACGGCGAGGTAAAGAAGCCGGAAACCATTAACTACCGCACCCTGAAGCCGGAGAAGGACGGTCTTTTCTGCGAAAAGATCTTCGGTCCTTCCCGCGACTGGGAATGCTACTGCGGCAAGTACAAGCGCGTGCGCTTCAAGGGCATCATCTGCGAGCGTTGTGGCGTTGAGGTGACCCGTGCGAACGTTCGTCGTGAGCGCATGGGCCACATCGAGCTTGCAGCTCCAGTGACCCACATCTGGTACTTCAAGGGCGTTCCATCGCGCTTGGGCTACCTGCTCGATCTGGCTCCGAAGGACCTCGAAAAGGTCATCTACTTCGCTGCCTACATGATCACCGGTGTTGACGAGGCACGTCGCCATGCCGAAATGCCTAACCTGCAGGCCCAGCACGACCTGGAACTGCGCAACCTTGCGAACAACGCAGAAGCTGACAAGAAGGCTGTCGCAGCCGACTTGGAAGCTGAGCTGGAGCGCATGGAAGCAGACGGCGCCAAGAACGCTGAGCTGAACAAGGCTCGCACCCTGGCTGAGAAGACCGTTCTGCAGATCGACAAGCGCGCCAAGGCCGAGGCCGAGCGCCTGCGTGCGGTCTGGGAACGCTTCAAGGGCCTGAAGGTCGCTGACCTTGAGGGTGACGAAGGACTGTACCGCACCATGCGTGAGAAGTACGGACTGTTCTTCGAAGGCTCGATGGGTGCAGAAGCAATCCAGAAGCGCCTTGAGAACTTCGATCTGGCGGGCGAAGCTGAAGAGCTGAAGACCATCATCGAAAACGGCAAGGGCCAGAAGAAGGCTCGCGCCCTCAAGCGCCTGAAGGTTGTCAACGCCTTCTTGGTCAATGGCAACTCGCCTAAGGGCATGGTGCTTGACGCCGTTCCAGTGATCCCGCCAGAACTGCGCCCAATGGTTCAGCTCGACGGTGGCCGTTTCGCTACTTCGGACCTCAACGACCTGTACCGCCGTGTGATCAACCGCAACAACCGCCTCAAGCGCCTGCTTGATCTCGGTGCGCCAGAGATCATCGTGAACAACGAAAAGCGCATGATGCAGGAAGCTGTTGACTCGCTGTTCGATAACGGCCGTCGTGGCCGTCCGGTGACCGGTCCAGGTAACCGCCCGCTGAAGTCCCTGAGCGACATGCTCAAGGGCAAGCAGGGTCGTTTCCGTCAGAACCTGCTTGGCAAGCGCGTTGACTACTCGGGCCGTTCGGTCATCGTGGTCGGCCCGCAGCTGAAGCTGCACCAGTGTGGTCTGCCAAAGCAGATGGCCCTGGAGCTCTTCAAGCCTTTCGTGATGAAGCGCCTGGTTGACCTCAACCACGCACAGAACATCAAGTCGGCTAAGCGCATGGTCGAGCGTTACCGTCCACAGGTTTGGGATGTTCTCGAAGAGATCATCACCGAGCACCCGGTGCTGCTGAACCGTGCACCTACCCTGCACCGCTTGGGCATCCAGGCCTTCGAACCACAGCTGATCGAAGGCAAGGCCCTGCAGCTGCACCCATTGGTTTGCGGCGCGTTCAACGCTGACTTCGACGGCGACCAGATGGCAGTTCACCTGCCGCTGAGCCCCGAAGCGCAGGCTGAAGCTCGCATCTTGATGCTGTCCTCGCACAACATCTTGAAGCCTTCCGATGGCCGCCCAGTGGCACAGCCTTCGCAGGATATGATCATCGGCTTGCACCACTTGACCACCAAGCGTGCAACCGAAAAGGGCGCCGGCCGCGTGTTCGCTACCGTATCTGAGGCCATCATGGCCAAGGACCTGGGCGAACTGCACCTGAACGCACCGATCAAGGTCCGCGTGGAGAACTTCGTTCCTTCCGCAGACCAGCCAGCCCCTGAGGGCTGGGAGCCAGGTACCCCAGCACTGCTGGATACCTCGCTTGGCCAGGTGCTGTTCAACGACACCCTGCCTGGGGACTACCCATGGGTAGCCACCGTGGCTGGCAAGGATGCGCTCTCGGAGATCGTCAACGATCTGGCAGAGCGCTACCCGAAGATCATTGCCGCCGCTACCCTGGATAACCTGAAGGACGCCGGTTTCTACTGGTCGACCCGCTCGGGTGTCACCGTGGCGATCTCGGACATTACCTCGAACATGGATAAGGCAGCCATCTTGGCTCCTTACGAGGTAAAGGCCGCCAAGGTCCAGGCTTCCTACGACAAGGGCCTGATTGCAGATACCGAGCGCCGCCAGGACCTGATCGACATCTGGACCAAGGCTACCGACGAGGTTGCCGAGGCGATGAAGAACGGCATGGAAGAGCTGAACACCATTAACCGAATGGTGACTTCCAAGGCTCGTGGTAACTACCTGCAACTGCGTCAGATCGCGGGTATCCGTGGTCTGGTGTCCAACCCTAAGGGTGAAATCATTCCTCGCCCGATCAAGTCTTCCTACCGTGAAGGCCTGTCGGTTCTGGAGTACTTCATCGCGACCCACGGCGCCCGTAAGGGCCTGGCGGATACCGCGCTGAAGACCGCTAACTCGGGTTACCTGACCCGTCGTCTGGTGGACGTTTCGCAGGACGTTATCGTTCGCGAAGAGGACTGCGGCACCAAGCGCGGCTTGACCGTTGCCATTGCGGATAACTCTGCTGGCATCCGCGTCAAGCACGAGACCGTCGAGAACTCGGCGTACACCCGTACGCTGGCTACCGATGTCAAGAACGCCGAAGGCACCGTACTGGCTACCGCCGGTTCGGATGTCGGCGACGTGCTGATCGACGAGCTGTACGCTGCAGGCGTGGACGAGATCCGCGTTCGCTCCGTGCTGACCTGCGACTCGGCTGTTGGAACCTGTGCACTGTGCTACGGCCGTTCGCTGGCCAGCGGCAAGACCGTGGACATCGGCGAGGCTGTGGGCATTATCGCCGCGCAGTCCATCGGCGAGCCTGGTACCCAGCTGACCATGCGTACCTTCCACACCGGTGGTGTTGCGTCGGCTGACGATATCACCCAGGGTCTGCCTCGTATCCAGGAACTGTTCGAAGCCCGTACCCCTAAGGGTGTGGCTCCGATGTCCGAGGTTTCCGGTCGCGTGTCGATCGAAGACGACGAGAAGCAGCTGCGTGTTGTAGTCACTCCAGACAACGGCGACGAGAAGCAGGCCTACCCGGTTCTGCGTCGTGCCCGCCTGTTGGTTGAAGAGGGCGAAAGCATCATTGCCGGTACCCAGCTCACCAGCGGTACCTTGGATCCGAAGCAGGTTCTTCGAGTCCTCGGCCCGCGTGAGGCACAGAAGTTCCTGGTCCGCGAGGTCCAGGACGTGTACCAGTCCCAGGGTGTAGGCATCCACGATAAGCACGTGGAAGTCATCGTCCGCCAGATGCTGCGCCGCGTCACCGTCATCGAGTCCGGCGAGACCGACTTGCTGCCAGGCGAGTTGGCCGATCGTTCGCGCTTCACCGCTGCGAACCGCAAGGCCGTCTCGGAAGGCAAGCGTCCAGCTGCCGGCCGTGACGAGCTGATGGGCATCACCAAGGCCTCGCTGGCCACCGATTCGTGGTTGTCGGCTGCTTCCTTCCAGGAAACCACCCGCGTCCTGACTCAGGCTGCGATGGAAGGCAAGGAAGACCCACTGCGCGGTCTGAAGGAAAACGTGATCATCGGTAAGCTGATCCCGGCCGGTACCGGTCTGGATCGCTACACCCAGGTCAACGTCGAGCCAACCGATGAAGCAAAGGCGACTTTGTTCACCGGCACCTCGGCCTTCTCCTCGGGCCTGTACGACGATGCGCTGGAAGGCGGGCTGTCGCCTGAATTCCGTGCCATCTCGATGGACGACTACGATCACGGCTCGGACTTCCGCTAAACCGGAAGCCCTGGCACCGTAAGGTAGTTTGACCCAATGCCTGCCCGCACACTGTGCGGGCAGGCATTGGGCGTTTAACCCCGGAAGTTCTCCGTGATCTGCGCGCTGGGGCAAACGCGCAGCCAGGGGGAGAGGATATTAGTAGATTGATCGCCTGGGAGATTTAGTATCCAGTATTTGCCCGGAGCGCATCCGCCGGCAAGCAGGCAGCGGCCAGCCGCGGATTCAGGTGGTTTTCACCTGGTGGCCCCACGGCGTTCAGCTGGGGCCGGTAGCGTAGTCACTACCCAAACCGTCTCGATGGCGGCGGGGGCCAAGGGTGGCCGGTCGGTGAGATAGCTTACTGTACGTGGTGGCTCGGTGGATTAATGCTAGACTGAGATCAATTGTTTTATGTGTGGCAAAATGGACTCCGTCCGGGTTGCGGGTAGGTTGCGCAACGAATGCCACACTTTCGCACGCCTAGGGACTTTTGATTCTGAGTGGGCGGTAAAGCAAGCAGCTAGCTACATTGCGAAGCGCTAAAACTTTTCTAGGCTTAGGCGTTTTCGTCGTGTTGCCGAAGAACTTAGACAATGGAAGGACACGAAAGTGCCTACTATTCAGCAGCTGGTCCGCAAGGGCCGCTCGCCTAAGGTCGTCAAGACCAAGGCCCCTGCCCTTAAGGGCAACCCAATGCGCCGTGGCGTGTGCACCCGTGTGTACACCACCACCCCGAAGAAGCCAAACTCGGCTCTGCGTAAGGTCGCACGTGTGCGCCTTGCCGGTGGCATCGAAGTTACCGCTTACATTCCAGGTGTCGGACACAACCTGCAGGAACACTCCATCGTGCTCGTTCGCGGTGGTCGTGTAAAGGACCTTCCAGGTGTTCGCTACAAGATTGTTCGTGGTGCTCTGGATACCCAGGGTGTGAAGGATCGTAAGCAGGCTCGTTCCCGCTACGGTGCAAAGAAGGATGGTAAGTAATGCCTCGTAAGGGTCCGGCGCCAAAGCGCCCACTAGTTTCTGATCCAGTCTTCGACTCCCCATTGGTCACCCAGTTGATCAACAAGGTTCTCGTAGACGGCAAGAAGTCCACTGCAGAGCGCATTGTTTACGGTGCACTCGAAGGTGCCGCAGCAAAGTCCGGCGCCGACGCTGTTTCGACCCTCAAGAAGGCCATGGACAACATCCGTCCAGCCCTCGAGGTTCGTTCCCGCCGTGTCGGTGGCGCTACCTACCAGGTTCCTGTTGAGGTCAAGCCAGGCCGTGCAACCGCACTGGCTCTGCGCTGGCTGGTTGGCTACTCGAAGGCTCGCCGCGAGAAGACCATGATCGAACGTTTGATGAACGAGATCCTGGACGCATCGAACGGTCTGGGTGCCGCTGTGAAGCGTCGCGAAGACACTCACAAGATGGCCGAGTCCAACAAGGCCTTCGCACACTACCGCTGGTAAGAACCGCTCGGAAAAGCTGGGCATCAACCGATGCCCAGCAATTCCGGCCTCACCTTATAGGGAGACAACGTGGCACAGGACGTGCTTACTGACCTTAACAAGGTCCGCAACATCGGCATCATGGCTCACATCGATGCCGGTAAGACCACTACTACTGAGCGCATCCTTTTCTACACGGGTGTGAACCACAAGCTCGGTGAAACCCACGACGGTGCTTCGACCACCGACTGGATGGAGCAGGAGAAGGAACGCGGTATCACCATTACCTCCGCGGCCGTTACCTGCTTCTGGAATAAGAACCAGATCAACATCATCGATACCCCGGGCCACGTTGACTTCACCGTTGAGGTGGAGCGCTCGCTGCGCGTGCTCGATGGCGCCGTTGCCGTCTTCGATGGCAAGGAAGGCGTTGAGCCTCAGTCTGAGACCGTTTGGCGCCAGGCTGACAAGTACGACGTTCCACGTATCTGCTTCGTCAACAAGATGGACAAGCTGGGTGCTGACTTCTACTTCACCGTAGAGACCATCATCAAGCGCTTGGGTGCCAAGCCGCTGGTAATGCAGCTGCCAATCGGCTCCGAGTCGGAGTTCACCGGCGTTGTGGATCTGCTGACCATGAAGGCTTTCGTTTGGGAAGGCGACTCCAAGGGTGACGTCACCATGGGCGCTGCTTACGAAGTCCAGGAAATCCCAGCAGACCTGCAGGAAAAGGCTGAAGAGTACCGCGCCAAGCTGGTTGAAGATGTCGCTGAGGCATCCGAAGAGCTCATGGAGAAGTACCTCGAAGGCGAAGAGGTCTCGATCGAGGAACTGAAGGCTGGCATCCGCAAGCTGACCGTGAACTCGGAAGCTTACCCAGTATTCTGTGGTTCGGCCTTCAAGAACCGCGGCGTGCAGCCAATGCTCGACGCTGTTATCGACTTCTTGCCTTCCCCGCTCGACGTGGGCGCAATGGTTGGTCACGATCCAAAGAACGAAGAAATCGAGCTCACTCGCGAGCCTTCCGAGGATGCACCATTCTCGGCGCTGGCATTCAAGATTGCTGCTCACCCATTCTTCGGCCAGTTGAACTTCATCCGCGTTTACTCGGGCAGGGCAGAGTCCGGCGCACAGCTGCTGAACTCCACCAAGCAGAAGAAGGAACGCGTTGGCAAGCTCTTCCAGATGCACTCCAACAAGGAGCAGCCGGTAGACGAGATCCACGCAGGTCACATCTACGCTGTGATCGGCCTGAAGGACACCACCACCGGTGACACCCTGTGCGATCCGCAGAACCCAATCGTTCTTGAGTCGATGAGCTTCCCGGATCCAGTGATCTTCGTTGCCATCGAACCAAAGACCAAGGGTGACCAGGAAAAGCTGTCGACCGCTATCCAGAAGCTGTCCGCAGAAGATCCAACCTTCACCGTCTCCCTGAACGAAGACACCGGCCAGACCGAAATCGGCGGCATGGGCGAGCTTCACTTGGACATCCTCGTTGACCGCATGAAGCGCGAATTCCGCGTTGAGGCCAACGTCGGCAAGCCACAGGTTGCATACCGCGAAACCATCAAGAAGGCTGTGGAGAAGGTTGACTTCACCCACAAGAAGCAGACCGGTGGTTCGGGCCAGTTCGCAAAGGTCCAGGTCTCGTTCGAGCCTCTGGAAGTTGTTGACGGCGTAACCTACGAGTTCAAGAACGCCGTAACCGGTGGTCGTGTTCCTCGCGAATACATCCCTTCCATTGACGCTGGTATCCAGGACGCAATGCAGTACGGTATCCTCGCAGGCTACCCACTGGTTGGCGTCAAGGCTACCCTCATCGATGGTGCTTACCACGATGTCGACTCCTCGGAAATGGCCTTCAAGATCGCTGGTTCCCAGGTATTCAAGGAAGGCGCACGCCGCGCTAACCCTGTTCTGCTTGAACCACTGATGAGCGTTGAAGTCCGTACCCCAGAAGAGTACATGGGCGATGTCATCGGTGACTTGAACTCCCGCCGTGGTTCCATCCAGGAGATGTCCGACGCTGCTGGCGTCAAGGTCATCCGCGCTGGTGTGCCACTGTCCGAGATGTTCGGTTACATTGGTGACCTGCGTTCCAAGACCCAGGGTCGCGCAGTTTACTCGATGACCTTCGACAGCTACTCTGAGGTCCCGAAGGCAGTTGCCGACGAGATCATCCAGAAGTCCCGCGGCGAGTAATCGTCTCGGAATAAAAACCTGGCCGTGACCCCCTTAGCGGGGAAGTGGCCGATCGCGGGCCGGTTCCGTTGAAAAACGGAGCCGGCACCGCAAACGGCCAACGAGGGATTTGCATCACAATGCAGGCCCCGCAGAGGACCGGAATTTCCTAAATTATCCAAGCCCCCAGTAGACTATTTCTAGTTCGTTTGCGAACCGCGCAGACGAAGAATGTCTTCTGTAAATGTTTCTAGGAGGAACTTGTGGCAAAGGCAAAGTTCGAGCGCAACAAGCCGCACGTCAACATTGGTACCATCGGTCACGTTGACCACGGTAAGACCACTCTGACCGCGGCAATCTCCAAGGTTCTGGCTGACAAGTACCCAGACCTGAACGAACAGCGCGACTTCGCTAACATCGACTCGGCACCGGAAGAGCGCCAGCGCGGTATTACCATCAACATCTCGCACATCGAGTACCAGACCGAGAAGCGCCACTACGCACACGTAGACGCTCCAGGTCACGCTGACTATGTCAAGAACATGATCACCGGTGCTGCTCAGATGGACGGCGCAATCCTCGTTGTTGCCGCTACCGATGGCCCGATGGCTCAGACCCGCGAGCACGTTCTGCTGGCCCGCCAGGTTGGTGTTCCAACCCTGATGGTTGCACTGAACAAGTCGGACATGGTTGATGACGAAGAGCTGCTCGAGCTCGTGGAGATGGAAGTTCGCGAACTTCTGTCCTCGCAGGGCTTCGATGGCGACGACGCTCCAGTTATCCGCGTTTCGGGCCTGAAGGCTCTGGAAGGCGATCCAAAGTGGGTTGCAGCTGTTGAGGAACTGATGGACGCTGCTGACAGCTTCATCCCAGATCCAGTTCGCGACCGCGACAAGCCATTCCTGATGCCAATTGAAGATGTCTTCACCATCACCGGCCGCGGTACCGTTGTTACCGGTCGCGCCGAGCGTGGCACCCTGGCACTGAACTCGGAAGTTGAGATTGTAGGCATCCGCCCAATCCAGAAGACTACCGTTACCGGTATCGAGATGTTCCACAAGCAGCTCGACGAAGCATGGGCTGGCGAGAACTGTGGTCTGCTGCTTCGCGGTCTGAAGCGCGACGATGTTGAGCGTGGCCAGGTTATCGTAGCTCCAGGCTCGATCACCCCACACACCAACTTCGAAGCTAACGTCTACATCCTGTCGAAGGACGAAGGCGGACGTCACAACCCGTTCTACTCGAACTACCGTCCGCAGTTCTACTTCCGCACCACCGACGTAACCGGCGTTATCACCCTCCCAGAGGGCACCGAAATGGTTATGCCTGGCGACAACACCGAAATGTCGGTTGAGCTGATCCAGCCAATCGCCATGGAAGAGGGCCTCGGCTTCGCAATTCGCGAAGGCGGCCGCACCGTTGGTTCGGGCAAGGTTACCACCATCACCAAGTAGTCAATACTTGTGGATGTAGTTCCCTAGCGGACTGAAAATTCCCCCAGCACTTATGTGCTGGGGGATTTTTTCGTTAAATGCGAGCGTCAGCTAGTGAATATATCTAGAAGGTGGTCTAATTGGAGAGCGCAACAATTCGCTAAGTGGGGGAGTGGCTTCAATGATGGGCTGGATCATCGTTTCTATCATCTTGGTCCTGTTGGCTTTCGGCCTCGGCCGGCGCCAGGGCCAACGCGGGAAATCGCAAAGCCAGCAACAGCTTGATGCACTGGGCGAAGCCTGGCAGAAAGGCTACGACGAGGCAGTGAAGTACCTGGGGCAAGCCGGGCCACCGGCTGCCCCGGCACCGGCACCGACAGCTGCCGAAGCACCCGGAATCCCGGCACCGCAGCTCCAGCCGCAGCCAGCCCGGCCGCAGGCATCAAGTAGCGGCGATGCGGCGCCGGCTGCACCGATGGCCCCTGCCAGCCAGCCATACCTCCAGCCAGCCGCGGCCGGTCCTGCTCCCGCCTACCGCGCGCCTGCCCCCATGGCCCCGCCCCGGCCCGCTGCGCCAGCAAAGCCCATCAAGGTGCTTACCAAGCGCGAGCGCGAACTGCGCAACATCAACATCACGCTCTACGTCGCGGCCTTGATGATCGTTGCCGCCGGCGCACTATTCCTGAGCTTCGCGCTCCCGCCGCTGTCAAAGCTCATCGCCTTCTTCCTGCTGTCAGCCGCCTTCTACGGCGGCGGCCTTGTAACCTTCGCGGTGAAGCCATCCTTGCGGCCGGCCGGAGCCGCCTTTGCCGGCACCGGGCTGGCCCTGCTGCCGCTGTGCGCCATCGCTACCTACAACACCGTGACCATATCCGGCCCTGCGACCTGGCTGGTTTTCTCGGCCATCGGTACGGTAGCCGTGGGCTACGCAACGATTACGTTCAAGTCCCGTGTATTGGCCTGGGTCGCCGTGCTGATTCTGGTCAGCACCGCCATGGCCAGCGCGGCCGCGATGCAGCGTGGCGTCCTGTACTACATGCTGATCCTGCTGGTGCTCTCGATTGTGCTGATGCTCCTGGGGGTACGCAGCGAAAGGATCCGCCACTCAATCTTCTTCCAGGCTCTGCTGGGCACCGCGCAGCTGCTGCCTGCGTTTGTCTTCGCGCTCTCGGTGATCCTCTTCGAGATGCTCACCAGCCGTGATTTGTTCTGGATCTTCGCCTTGCTCACCGCCCAGTTGCTGCTCAGCGTCAGGCTGCTTCCCAACCTGCGGTTGCTTCGCACCTACGCTGCCCGCGCTGCTTTCATGGCGATGCTCGTGGCCGGCTGCAACTACCTCGGCTTCTCCGGGACGAGCACCTGGCTGGTGCTCGCCTTCGCCTTCGGGCTCCAGGCCGTAGCGGTATTGCTCTGCTCCACCGGCTACCAGCAGAGACTTGGACTGGCGCGCAGGCATCTGCAAAGTGAACGTGCGGTGCTGTGGTGCTCGGGTGTCGTTTCAGTGACCGGCGCCTATCTCTACGCGCAGGGCTTCGAGGCCTTCGTGCTCAGCTACATCGCGGTTCCCATCTTCTTGGTGTTGTGCATTCCTGGCCTGCTGCGCAGCGCCAAGATGGAAGCGGGAGTCATCGCGGTCCTTCCCCTGGTAGCGCTGGTTGATATGCAGAACCACAGCTGGCGCCCGCTGGTGGTATTCGCCCTGGCCCTGCTCGGGCTTTCGCTGGCTCATCGCAACGCCCGCGACTTGCCTAGGGAAATGGCGGGCCGTGCGCGCTGGGTTCTCACGCTGGTTGGCGCAGGCGTGCTCGGCGCTGCGCTCCATGAGCTCACGGCCGGGGACTCCGGGAAGTCCGAGAACTCTGCCCCGTTGATTGCGGTGCTCTTCGTGCTGTTCATCTTGTGGGCGGCGAATCTGGCGAACCGTGCCTTGCTGGATCCCGGCATGGCGCAGGGGCACCGCCTGGGCCGCATGGCCGCTTCGGCATTGCTTGGCGCGGTGCTGCTCATTGGCCTGCGACTGCTGTCAACCGCTGGCGACTATGGCTACGCAAGCGAAGGCAACGTGCTGTTCCTTGGCATCGGCGGACTGGCCTGGTTCATCACTGGCCTCGCGATCGCCGTTGGCCTGGTCATTGCCTCGGGTTGGAAGCTTCGAGATCTTCCTGCTCAGCGCCCCGAGCTGGATAAGCCGGTCAACCTGGCGGCGGCCTGCCTGCTGATGGGGCTCTATGCGCTCAGCTTCGGCAAGGACATCTGGCTGCTGGCGATCCTCATCGGCTCGGCAAGCTTGGGGTATTTCATCTGGTGCCTGCGCCGCAGCACCAAGACGCAGTGGAAGATCCTCTATGCCGCGCTGGCCCAGGTGCTCTTCAGCTCCATGGTGTGGTGGTTTGCCTACAGCATGGAATTCGACATCCACGGCCGGTTCTGCCTGCTGCTGGTTTCGGTGGCCATCCCGCAGCTGTTCCGTTTGCTGGCCAGCATCCGCACGGGCAAAGCGCTGCGCAGGGAATTGCGCTGGATGGCTGTTGGGCTGCTGGTTGGCATCCCAGTGGCGACGCTGGCCTATGGCCAGTTCATGGGCGGCATGGATCGGGGAGCGGCGCTCTTGGCCTGCCTGTTCTTCGGACTGCACGGCTTGGCCGCATTCAAGGCCGAGACCACCCTAACGGTGGCCAAGGGCCAGTTCTATCTGTTTGCCCCGATCCTGTCACTGATCCTGATGATCAGCATTCCGGCGCTGGCCATGGGCGATGGGACCGGATGGGTCCGCTCCACGTGGTGGAGTTCGCAGGTTGCTTGCGCGATGCTGCTTGCCCTGAGCCTGGCGGCGCTCTTCCTTGAATGGCGGTTGCGTACGAATAAGCAGTACTCGATGGCCCTGGGCCTGGCCATCTTCCTCCCGGCTGCTTGGGCCGCCGCGTGGCAGGCGGGGTCGTGGTGGGCAGTTGGCACGCACCTGCTGCTGGCTCTGGCCTTCATCCTGATGGTGCACACGCGTAAGAGTGCCTGGTATGCCGCCGGAGCCAGCATCATGCTGTGCGTCGCCATCCTGCGTGCCGTCTTCGAAATGCGGCAAGCTGGCGGGGCGTGGATCCTCGCGCCGATGGATGTCGCATGGGCGCTGATTGGCGCGGGCATAGCGCTGTACCTGCTGGCCATCTTCCATGGGCGGATGAAGGACCCGATGCCCGGCTATCCGGAATTCGGCTACCGCCACGCCGATCCGCCCGGCAGCGCCTCGCGGTTGTACTTCGCTGGAATGCTCCTGGCCCTCTTGCTGGCCGGTGGCATCGCCCACCTGGATGGCGGTGCGAACTGGCGGGTGGTAGGCGGAGCGCTGCTGGTCTTCGGCGTTGCGGTGCTGGTGCGGCTATTTGAGCTACCGCAACGGCTTGTGCCCTACGCGGTGGACGGCTTCATCCTCCTGGGTGCGCTGCTTGCGCTGAGCAGCTATGCGCAGATCCTTGGCACCCCGCGAGCCAGCAACTTGGCAGCCTACGCCTGCATCATTGCGGTCGTGCTGGTGGCGTGGCGCAATATCAGGGCCAACGCGCAATTGGAGAAGATCTACCTGCTGGCCGCCTCGGTGTCCGGCAGCCTGGCCTTGCTCACCGCGCTGATCGACTCCAATGGTGATGCGCAGGTGATCGGCCTGGTCTTCTTCGGTGGCTTGGTGGCCTGGGGCTTGAAGCTGGGGGAGCGGCTGTACATTTGGTGGGGTGCGGTGGCTATCACCTTGGCCGTCTTGTGGTTCCTGCGTGATCTGGCTTTCCTCTGGCTGGTGATCATTGGCTTGGGGTTGATTGCTGCCGCGGTCTTCAAGCTGGTGAAGGTCGACAAGCAGAATTCTGTGCCGGCGAATCCGGACAGCCCTGTTGATCCACCGACGCCTCCGGGGCAGGAACCGACCGGCCATGATGAGCCACGCTAGGCGTGAGGTCAAGATCACGGGCGCGGATAGGCATAAAAGATTTGCGCGATCGTTGCCGACCTGTCAGACTAGATAAGTTGCTTCAATGCAACCCGGTCCCCATTTATGGGGTAACCGGTCTGGTTTGAACGACCGGGATCGACTCTCACGCAGGATAATGCCTGGGGTTCGGGATCGATACGACTGCTTCAAGCTATAAGGCCCTTCGATAAAGTGAAAACTTTGTGGGAGTGTTGCGACTGAAAATTTCGCGACACGCCCGAGCGCGGGGGTCGGAGCCACCTGCGGGTGAGGAACCCGGATCTGATTCGGATTCAGCCGCAGAGCAAGGCGTGCCGGTCTGCAAAGACCCGTATATAGGCACAGAAACTTTAGATAGTGCTAACAGAAAGAGGCATGACGCCATGGCGGGACAGAAAATCCGCATCCGGCTGAAGTCGTATGACCACGAGGTCATTGACGTTTCGGCCCGGAAGATCGTTGAGACGGTCACGCGCGCAGGCGCAACCGTAGTCGGCCCAGTGCCGCTGCCAACGGAGAAGAACGTGTACTGCGTTATCCGTTCGCCACACAAGTACAAGGACAGCCGTGAGCACTTCGAAATGCGCACGCACAAGCGTCTGATCGACATCGTCGATCCGACCCCGAAGGCTGTTGATTCGCTGATGCGTCTCGACCTGCCAGCGGATGTCAACATCGAAATCAAGCTTTAAGGGGAGGTGGCGAGAAAACTATGACCGCAACCCGTAATTTCAAGGGCCTGCTGGGCACGAAGCTCGGCATGACCCAGGTTTGGGATTCGAACAACAACCTGATCCCTGTCACCGTCGTGCAGGCTGATAGCAACGTTGTCACCAAGCTCATCAACGAAGAGCGCGATGGCTACACCGCAGTTCAGATCGGCTACGGCCAGATCGATCCTCGCAAGGTCACCAAGCCACTGGCTGGTCACTTCGAGGCTGCTGGCGTCACCCCACGTCGCCACTTGGTAGAACTGCGCACCGCAGACGCTGCCGAGTACACCGCAGGCCAGGAACTTTCCGTAGAGGTCTTCGAAGCCGGCCAGAAGGTCGACGTCGTAGGCACCTCGAAGGGTAAGGGCTTCGCCGGCGTTATGAAGCGTCACAACTTCCACGGTGTTGGCGCATCGCACGGTGCTCACAAGAACCACCGTAAGCCAGGTTCCATCGGCGGCGCATCGACCCCAGGTCGCGTATTCCGCGGACAGAAGATGGCCGGTCGCATGGGTGCTGAGCGTGTTACCACTCAGAACCTGACCATTCACGCTATCGACGTTGAGAAGAACCTCCTGCTGATCAAGGGTGCCGTTCCAGGTGCCCGCGGCCGCGTCGTTCTCGTACGCAACGCCGTGAAGGGAGCATAAGTAAATGACTAAGGCACTTAACGTCGAACTGCCTGCAGAGATCTTCGACGTACAGACCAACGTCCCGCTGCTGCACCAGGTTGTCGTTGCACAGCTTGCTGCTGCCCGCCAGGGTACCCACAAGACCAAGGACCGCTCCGAGGTTTCGGGTGCAGGTCGCAAGCCGTTCAAGCAGAAGGGTACCGGCCGCGCCCGTCAGGGTTCGATCCGTGCTCCACACATGACCGGTGGTGGCATTGTCCACGGTCCAACCCCACGTGATTACTCGCAGCGTACCCCGAAGAAGATGAAGGCTGCTGCACTGCGCGGCGCCCTGTCTGATCGCGCACGCTTCGATCGCGTTCACGTGATTGAGAACTTGGTTGCTGGCGAAACGCCATCGACCAAGGATGCTCTGGCTACCTTGCGTTCGCTCACCGAGCGCAAGAACCTGCTTGTCGTCATCGATCGCGCCAACGATGTTGCAGCCCTTTCGGTTCGCAACCTTGTCAATGTGCACGTTCTGTACGTCGACCAGCTGAACACCTACGATGTTCTGGTTTCGGATGACGTAGTCTTCACCAAGGCTGCCTTCGATGCCCTGGTCCAGAAGGAGGAAGCCAAGTGAGCGCGTTCTCAAAGGCTCCACACGACGTGGTCATCGCACCTGTCGTATCGGAAAAGAGCTACGGTCTGATCGATCAAGGTCAGTACACCTTCGAGGTGGCACCAAGCTCCAACAAGTCGGAAATCAAGTACGCCGTTGAAGCTATCTTCAACGTCAAGGTTGACTCCGTAAACACCATCAACCGAGCTGGTAAGCGCAAGCGCACCCGCTTCGGGTGGGGAACGCGCAAGAGCACCAAGCGCGCCATCATCACCCTGAAGGACGGCTCGATTGACATCTTCGGCGGTCCGCTTTCCTAAGCGGAGACCACTTTAACGAGGAATATTAATAATGGGAATTCGTAAGTACAAGCCGACTACCCCGGGCCTTCGCGGCTCGTCGGTAGCCGACTTCGCAGAAATCACCCGATCGACTCCGGAAAAGTCGTTGGTTCGTCCCCTGACCAAGTCAGGCGGCCGTAACAACACCGGTAAGATCACCACCCGTCACAAGGGTGGCGGACACAAGCGCGCCTACCGTGTTATCGACTTCCGTCGTCACGACAAGGACGGCGTTCCGGCAAAGGTCGCTCACATCGAGTACGACCCGAACCGTACCGCTCGTATCGCACTGCTCCACTACGTGGACGGCACCAAGCGCTACATCATCGCACCGAACAACCTCAAGCAGGGTGACCCAATTGAGGCCGGCGCAAGCGCCGACATCAAGCCAGGCAACAACCTGCCACTGCGTAACATCCCGGTTGGTACCGTGATTCACGCTGTTGAGCTTCGCCCAGGCGGCGGCGCTAAGATGGCTCGTTCCGCTGGTGCTTCGATCCAGCTGGTAGCCCGTGAGGGCCGCTACGCTCAGCTGCGTTTGCCTTCGGGCGAAATCCGCAACGTTGATGTGCGCTGCCGCGCAACCATCGGCGAAGTTGGCAACGCCGAGCAGATCAACATCAACTGGGGCAAGGCCGGCCGTATGCGCTGGAAGGGCGTACGCCCAACCGTTCGTGGCGTTGTCATGAACCCAGTTGACCACCCACATGGTGGCGGTGAGGGCAAGACCTCCGGTGGTCGTCACCCGGTCAACCCTAACGGTAAGCGTGAGGGACGCACCCGTCGTCCAAACAAGGAAAGCGACAAGCTCATTGTGCGTCGCCGCAAGACCGGCAAGAACAAGCGATAGGAGCCTGGAAACATGCCACGCAGCCTGAAGAAAGGCCCCTTCGTCGATCAGCACCTGTTCCTAAAGGTCGTTGCTGAAAACGATAAGGGCACCAAGAACGTCATCAAGACGTGGTCCCGCCGTTCGATGATCATCCCGGACATGCTGGGACACACCATCGCCGTACATGACGGTCGCAAGCACATTCCTGTGTTCGTAACCGAATCCATGGTTGGACACAAGCTCGGAGAGTTTGCCCCAACCCGTACGTTCCGTGGCCACGTGAAGGACGACAAGAAGGGCAAGCGCCGCTAGGCCCCGCAAGGGAACTAGTATCGCTTAGCACTTCTTCGATAGACGAGAGAAGGATAGCAATGGAAGCCAAGGCAATTGCGCGTCACATCCGCGTAACGCCTATGAAGGCCCGGCGCGTCGTCAACCTTGTTCGTGGTCTGCAGACCAACGAAGCACTGGCCATCTTGAAGTTTGCCCCACAGGCAGCTTCGGAGCCGGTATACAAGGTTGTCGCATCGGCAGTGGCTAACGCCCGTGCCGCCGCGGACCGCGCAGGTGAAGCATTCAATGAGGACGAGCTGTTTATCAGCGAAGCGTTTGTTGACGAAGGTCCGACCATGAAGCGGTTCCAGCCGCGTGCACAGGGTCGCGCATTCCAGATCAAGAAGCGCACCAGCCACGTGACTGTGGTTGTTTCAACCACGCAGAAGGGTGGGGAGAACTAAATGGGACAGAAGATTAACCCGAACGGTTTCCGTCTCGGCATCACCACCGATCACGTTTCCCACTGGTTCGCTGATTCCAGCAAGCCAGGCCAGCGTTACGCTGACTACGTGAAGGAAGATGTCCAGATCCGCGCCCTGCTGTCTAACGGCATGGACCGCGCTGGCATCGCCCGCGTCGAGATCGAGCGTACCCGTGACCGCGTACGTGTGGATATCCACACTGCACGTCCAGGTATCGTAATTGGTCGTCGCGGTGCAGAAGCTGACCGTATTCGTGGCGAGCTGGAAAAGCTCACCAAGAAGCAGGTTCAGCTGAACATCCTCGAGGTCAAGAACCCTGACATGGAGGCCATGCTGGTCGCCCAGGGCATCGCCGAGCAGCTTGCTTCCCGCGTGGCTTTCCGCCGTGCGATGAAGAAGGCAATGCAGTCGGCAATGCGCGCTGGTGCCAAGGGCATCCGCGTTCAGTGCTCCGGTCGACTTGGCGGCGCAGAAATGTCCCGCAAGGAGTTCTACCGCGAAGGCCGTGTGCCACTGCACACCCTGCGCGCGAACATCGACTTCGGCAAGTTCGAAGCCAAGACCACCTTCGGCCGTATCGGCGTGAAGGTCTGGATCTACAAGGGTGACGTAACCGCCAAGGAACTGGCTGCACAGCAAGCTGCTGCTCCAGCTCGTGGCGGCCGCGGCGGCGGCAACGATCGTCCACGTGGCGGCGAACGCCGTCGTCGTAACGATCGCAAGGGCGCTGCAGCTCCGGCTGCGGAAGGAGGACAGGCTTAAATGCTTATCCCACGTCGTGTGAAGTTCCGCAAGCAGCACCACCCAAAGCGTTCGGGTGCTGCCAAGGGCGGTACCACCGTTGCTTTCGGTGAGTACGGCATCCAGGCGTTGACCCCGGCTTACGTGACTAACCGTCAGATCGAAGCCGCTCGTATCGCCATGACCCGTTACATCAAGCGTGGCGGTAAGGTCTGGATCAACATCTACCCAGACCGTCCGCTTACCAAGAAGCCTGCCGAAACCCGCATGGGTTCCGGTAAGGGTTCGCCGGAGTGGTGGGTCGCCAACGTCAAGCCAGGACGAGTCATGTTTGAACTCGGTGGCGTCAGTGAAGAGGTAGCTAAAGAGGCATTGCGTCTTGCAATCCACAAGCTGCCAATGAAGGCACGCATCGTGCGTCGTGAAGGTGGTGAATAGGGATGTCTATCGGCTCGAAAGACCTTAGCATTGAGTCCCTGGACGGCTTCGATACCGCTCGTTTGAACGAGGAATTGAAGAAGGCCAAGGCAGAACTGTTCAACCTGCGTTTCCAGTCGGCTACCGGCCAGCTGGATTCCCACGGGAACCTGAAGACCATCAAGCGCGATATCGCACGCATTTACACTGTGCTGCGCGAGCGCGAGCTGGGCATTCGTCAGGATGTCGTTGTTCCGGTTGAAGAAACCAAGAAGGATTCCAAGTAATGAGCGAGAAGGAGAACGGTGTGGATAACGCTACCGAGCGTAACGACCGCAAGACCCTCCGTGGTTACGTGGTATCTGACAAGATGCAGAAGACCATCGTCGTAGACGTTGAGGACCGTGTTAAGCACGCCCTTTACGGCAAGGTCATGCGTCGCAACAAGAACGTGAAGGCTCACGACGAGAACAACGACGCCGGCATCGGCGACTTGGTTGTAATCGCTGAGACCCGCCCGCTGTCGGCTGACAAGCGCTGGCGTCTCGTTGAGATCGTGGAGAAGGCTAAGTAAGCTTTCGCTTCGATTTCACGGATCTCGTGATTGAAGAATGCCCCGGACTTTTCGCAAGAAGAGTTCGGGGCATTTCTGTCTTAAAAAGCAGCGGGCAAAATGCCACACTGGACTATGGAACAGATCAGGAAACTGCGCCCTGCAGGGCTCGTCAACTCGCCAGGTTTCAGCCACGTAGCCATCGTCCCGCCGGGTGCCAGCACTATCTATGTGGGTGGGCAGAACGCCGTAGACGGCACCGGGCAGCTGATCGGAGCCGGGGACGCCGCAGCGCAGGCGGCCAAGGCGCTGGGAAATGCCAAGCTCGCCTTGGCTGCCGCCAAAGCGAGCCTCCAAGACGTTGTGCAATGGAATGTGCTCCTGGTGGAAGGAATCGACATCGATAGCGTTTATGCCGCCATCGGCCCGCAATTGGCAGCTGCTGAACCGCCACTGGTGACTGCAGCCTTCGTCGCGAAGCTCGGTTTGCCAGGAGCGCTGGTTGAAATCAGTGCCGTGGCGGCAGTGCCGGCAGACTAGTTTCGGCCTTTCGATAGGTGCCGGGGGAGTAGCCCAAGACTTTGCGGAAGTCTGCCGCAAGGTGGGCTTGATCCGCATATCCCAGCTCCGCAGCGATGCCAGCGATGGAAACTGCAGGATCCTCGCGCAGCCGATGAGCAGCTTCTTGCAAACGGTACCGCCGAATCACCGCCAGCGGGACCAGGCCCAAATACCTTTCCGAAATCCGTTGCAGGCTGCGTGTACTGAGCGACAGGCGCTGGGCCAATTGGGAAACCCTTACGATTCCGCGCTCCGCGGCGACGGTGTCGAGCAGCTCATTGGCTTGAAGGCCAGAACTTGTGGCTGCTGGAAGGTGAGCGGTGAGCCACGAACCGAAGCGCTCAGCACACGCCGGCCCAGCGTCCGCTTGCTCGGGTTGAGCCTTGATCTTGGCTATCGCGGCCAGCAGCCCAGGTGCGCTGAACTGCATTTCCTGGTCCAGCAACTCGACGGGAGCCACCTTGAGAGCCTGCGCAGCCGCTGGCCGCAACAAGGCCGAGACTGCCCAACTGCTCCCGGACAGGTCGCGGTGCGAAGCACCGCTGGCAGGGCCGGATAGCGTGATGCCCTCTGGTTCAATGACCAGATTCATTTGCGGAAACGGCAGGAGCTCCTGCCGTGAGGTGCGTCCGGGCGCAATGTTCCAATCCACCAGCCAAAACCAGGAGACCAAATCCTGGAGGCCTGCACCGGGAGAGAATCGCTCGATTGCCGGTAGCCGGGCAGGGTAGAGAACGCCTCGGGGATCCGGTGCTGATTCCATGGCCTCTACCGCCCGTGCAGGTTGTCGCATATTTACAAGAACCAGCGTGCCACACAGTCCTAGCCTAGGGATATGGAAAATCCAGATGAAGCCACGCTAGGCGTGACGGGAAAACATACGACTGCTGGTGTCCCTCATGGATTCACCAGCCTGACTCCATTCTTGGCTGTGCCCAATGCAAGGGCAGCGCTGGCATTCTATGAAGAAGTGTTCGGTGCGACAGTGCTTGATTCCACAGCAATAGGTGGCGTTGTCGTGCATGCAGAAATTGAATTCGGCAATGGCCGTTTGCAGATCGGGGAACCTTCGCCGGCCTACGGACTAGTCAGCCCGCCAACTACGCCGAACGCCTGCTACTCCTTGGGGTTCTACTGCGAAAATGCAGATGCTGTGGTGGCCAGGGCCGTGGACGCCGGAGCCAGCATTCGTGAACCACTGAGCAACTTCGTCTCGGGGGACCGTTTTGCCTCGATCCTGGATCCCTTTGGAGTGCGTTGGTCCATCATGTCCAGGGTGGAAGACCTGTCGCTGGAAGAGAGCGCCCAGCGCGTAGCGCAGTGGGCGTCGCAGCAGTCATGAATTAGCCAATGGCCAGCCGCAATCGAACCCGGTCGCAATCCAACGGAGCCGAAAGTATCCTGAGTGGAATCGTCGTTTACTTCGAATAAGCTCAGAGGATGATGACACGTCCCCGAAAACCTTGCCTGGGATGGCCCATTGGAACGGTTCTTGTTGCTTCTTTAGCCATTGGCGTCCTCCCGTTTCTGGGTTTCCTCGGTGCTGGATGGATTCCCAAGCTGCAGGCGTTCCAGCCATACCTGTTGCTCTTCCCGGCCGTGGTTCTGGTTATCGGGCTACTGCGCAAGCAGTGGATCTTCAGCGGGTTCGTGCTGGTGTTCTTGGTCTGCGGCGCCCTGCCCAATTTGCAATTGAGCTCTGCCGCTGGCCAAGCCGGAAGCGACAAGTCCGAGCTGGTTCTCTTATCGTTCAATGCCTTGAAGGCAGGAGCGGACCCGGCACAGCTAGCTGAACTGATCAGGACCACGGATCCGCAGATTCTCGTCCTTGTTGAAACCAGCGAATCTATGCACCGGCAGCTGGCAGGACTGGATGCCCTGGATGAACTTGGCTATCGGAGCCTAGAAGCACCTGCTGGAGGAGAACGGGATACTGTGATCTTCTCAAAGTATCCACTGCAGGAGCGCACCACCGATCTGGATTCAGGGGACACCGGTTGGTACGCCTTGCCTGTCGTCGATGTGCAGGCACCCGGTGGGGTCGTTAGCGTGGCCGGGATCCATATCTACCCGCCGGTTGGCGATGCGCAACGATGGAGCCAGGGCTTGGCGGCGGTCAACGACTGGTCGGATCAGCAGCGGGATCATCCAATAATCCTTGCTGGCGACTTCAACTCCGTTCGCGCCCATCCAGGATTCCGGGCCCTGGGGGACGGCTATGAGCAGGCCGATGGAATCTGGCCCCGCTCGACATGGCCAGCTGGCCGGGGGCTCGCGCCATTGATCGGCATTGACCATATCCTGGCCAAGGGGCTGTCCGTGACGGGTTATTCTTCTCACGTCGTTGAAGGCTCGGATCATCTTGCGGTCAGCGCCACTGTCGAGTTCGCTCGCTGAGCGATGATTCCTGCCGGTGCTGGCCGGATGCTTGCGCTGCCCAGGGCTGACCGAAAATTAATTTCACTTTTGGCGATTCAGCTGCTTTTCATCCTCGGCAGCGCCTGGTCCACCACGATTGGCACCCTGACGCCGTCTCGACCGGCCAGTTGCCCAGCTGGAGGCCAGCGCCAAAACCCCGAAATTCAGGGAATCTGCGCAGTGCTTGGTGTGACGAACGACGCTCGCTTTTCTCTTACCACACCATTTCGGATTCGCGCCACTCTAGGCTAGACTTAAGAATCTGTGCGCATGTTGTTCGGGGACTATCCACCTTCGACATAATGCAGTGCGGTCCAAATCCGTTTGGCCGTGCAAGTGCAGCCTCGATATTTTACGCCTCGGCCCTGCCGGCATTTGGGATCAGCATTCGGTGCGCCCGCGCCAGTGGGGGTAAGCGATACGTATCGTGGAGACCATATCCGTTCCGCAAGGCTCATTCATGAGAACCAGCGAGACGACAGGAGTAAGAAGTGATTCAGCAGGAGTCGCGACTTAAGGTTGCCGATAACACTGGTGCTAAGGAAATCCTTACCATTCGTGTTCTTGGTGGCTCGAAGCGTCGCTACGCAAGCATTGGCGACACCATTGTCGCTACCGTCAAGGATGCAATTCCTGGCGGCAACGTGAAGAAGGGCGACGTCGTAAAGGCAGTCGTCGTTCGCACCAAGAAGGAAATCCGTCGTGCAGACGGTTCCTACATCAAGTTCGACGAGAACGCTGCAGTTATCCTCAAGGGTGACGCTGCCGATCCTCGTGGTACTCGTATTTTCGGCCCAGTGGGCCGCGAGCTTCGTGACAAGAAGTTCATGAAGATCGTTTCGCTGGCTCCGGAGGTGCTGTAACCATGGGCGCAAAGATCAAGAAGGGTGACCTGGTTCAGGTCATCGCTGGCAAGGAACGTGGCTTGCAGGGCAAGGTCCTGAAGGTCATTACCGAGTCCAACCGCGTGCTGGTCGAAGGCGTTAACCGCGTCACCAAGCACACCAAGGCAGGTCAGACCGAATCCGGTTCGACCACCGGCGGCATCGAGGTTGTCGAGGCTCCAGTGCACGTTTCCAACGTTGCAGTGGTTGACCCAGAGACCAAGAAGCCAACCCGCGTCGGCTTCCGCGAGGAAACCGTTGAAAAGAACGGCGTGTCCAAGACTGTACGCGTCCGTTACGCCAAGGCTTCCGGAAAGGATCTGTAATGACTGAAGCAGCCACCAAGATCCAGCCACGTCTGAAGGCTAAGTACGCAGCTGACATCCGCCCTGCCCTGCAGGAGCAGTTCAACTACGCCAACCCAATGCAGGTACCATCCCTGACCAAGGTTGTCGTGAACATGGGTGTTGGCGAAGCAGCCAAGGACTCGAAGCTCATTGAAGGCGCCGTACGCGACCTGACCGCAATTACCGGTCAGAAGCCAGTGGTTACCAAGGCCCGCAAGTCGATCGCTCAGTTCAAGCTGCGCGAAGGCATGCCAATCGGTACCCACACCACCCTGCGTAACGATCGCATGTGGGAATTCGTCGACCGCCTGATCACCCTGGCACTGCCTCGTATCCGCGACTTCCGCGGCTTGAGCGACCGCCAGTTCGATGGCAATGGCAACTACACTTTCGGTCTGACCGAACAGTCGATGTTCCATGAAATCGATGTGGACAAGGTTGACCGCGTACGTGGTATGGACATCACTGTCGTTACCACCGCCAAGACTGATGACGAAGGCCGTGCCTTGCTTAAGGCTCTGGGCTTCCCATTCAAGACCAACAACTAATCTCACTACGTTACAGGTCCGCTAAGGAAACCGTAACGAGGAAGGGCTGAAGCCCACATGTCTATGACAGATCCAGTCGCAGATATGCTGACTCGTCTGCGCAACGCCAACTCGGCTTACCACGACACTGTGTCGATGCCGTCGAGCAAGCTGAAAGTGCGCATTGCTAACATCCTCAAGGAACAGGGCTACATCGCCTCGTTCGAGGAAGTAGCTGCAGAAGTCGGCAAGACTCTGACTATCACTTTGAAGTACGGCCCATCGCGCGAGCGTTCGATCGCTGGCGTACGCCGTATCTCCAAGCCAGGTCTTCGCGTTTACGCAAAGTCCACCAACCTGCCTCACGTGCTCGGTGGTCTTGGTATCGCTATCCTGTCCACCTCCTCCGGTCTGCTTACTGACCGTCAGGCTGCAAAGAAGGGCGTGGGTGGGGAAGTCCTCGCCTACGTCTGGTAACGGGAAAGGGGAAACATACAATGTCACGTATTGGACGTCTTCCGATTTCCGTACCTGCCAACGTTGAGTTGAATGTCGACGGCCAGCTGGTCGCCGTCAAGGGTCCTAAGGGTGAACTTTCGATCACCGTCAAGGCTCCAATCACCGTTGCCAAGGACGAGAACACTGTTACCGTCAGCCGCCCGAACGACTCCCGCGAGGCTCGTTCGCTGCACGGTCTGACCCGCACCCTGATCAGCAACATGATCACTGGTGTGACCGATGGTTACGAGAAGAAGCTCGAAATCCACGGTACCGGTTACCGCGTACAGGCTAAGGGTGCCGAGCTGGAGCTTGCTCTGGGCTACTCGCACCCAGTGAAGGTTGCTGCCGTTGACGGCATCACCTTCTCGGTCGAGGGCAACAACAAGATCACCGTTGCTGGTATCGATAAGCAGCACGTCGGTGAAGTTGCCGCTAACATCCGCAAGCTGCGCAAGACCGAGCCTTACAAGGGCAAGGGCATTCGCTACGCTGGCGAGATCATCCGCCGCAAGGTCGGAAAGGCTGGTAAGTAATCATGGCTATCGGAATCAAGGGCAAGAGCAAGTCCGCTCAGCGCGGTCGTCGTCACCAGCGTTTGCGCAAGCACATCGTTGGTACCTCCGTTCGTCCACGCCTGGTTGTCAACCGCTCGGCTCGTCACATCTTCGTACAGATCGTAGACGACTCGCAGGGTATCACCCTGGCCAGCGCATCGACCATGGAAGCAGATCTTCGCGCAAGCGATGCCGACAAGACCGCAAAGTCCAAGCGCATTGGTGAGCTCGTTGCAGAGCGCGCCAAGGCTGCTGGCATCGAAGCAGTTGTCTTCGACCGCGGTGGCAACAAGTACCACGGTCGCGTGGCTGCTGTTGCTGACGGCGCACGTGAAGGTGGGCTGGCACTGTGAGCGAAGCAACTAACAAGAAGGAAACTCAGGTGTCTGAAGCTACTGAAGCAGTCGAGACTGCATCGGCTCCCGCTACCGAGAACGCAGGATCCCGTCGCGGCGAAGGCCGCGGTCGTGGTGAAGGCCGTGGACGTGGCGAAGGCCGCGGTCGTGGTCGCGACCAGAAGGATAGCCGCAACGAAGACAAGGACAAGTTCCTTGAGCGCGTTGTAGCAATCAACCGTGTCTCCAAGGTCGTCAAGGGTGGTCGTCGCTTCAGCTTCACCGCACTTGTGGTCGTTGGCGACGGCAACGGTATGGTCGGCGTTGGCTACGGTAAGGCCAAGGAAGTTCCTGCTGCTATCGCAAAGGGCGTAGAAGAGGCCAAGAAGTCCTTCTTCCGCGTTCCACGCGTTGGCACCACCATTCCACACCTGGTCAAGGGTGAGGCCGCCGCTGGCGTTGTCTTGCTCCGCCCAGCAGCTCCTGGTACCGGTGTTATCGCCGGTGGCCCAGTGCGCGCCGTGTTGGAGTGCGCAGGCATCCACGACATCCTGTCGAAGTCGATGGGTTCGCAGAACCAGATCAACATCGTTCAGGGCACCATTGCTGCGCTGAAGGCTCTGGAAGAGCCTGCAGCTGTTGCAGCTCGCCGCGGTCTTCCGCTGGACGAGGTTGCACCAGCAGCAATGCTGCGTCACATCCAGTCCCAGAAGGCAGGTGCTTAATCAATGGCTAAGAACATTGTTCCAAGCGATGCCAAGCTGGCAATCACCCAGGTCAAGTCCATCATTGGTGGAAACCAGGGCCAGCGCGACGTTGTTCGCTCGCTGGGCCTGAAGCGCATCGGTCAGACCGTTGTGCGCACCGCCGATCCTGTGACTGTTGGCATGGTCAACAAGGTCCCACACCTGCTGAAGGTCGAGGAGGCGAAGTAGAGATGGCTGAAGAAAAAGCACTTAAGGTTCACCACCTGCGCCCAGCTGAGGGTGCCAAGACCGCTAAGACCCGTGTGGGTCGCGGTGAGGGCTCCAAGGGTAAGACCGCAGGTCGCGGTACCAAGGGTACCAAGGCTCGTTACCAGGTGAAGGCAGGCTTCGCAGGTGGTCAGCTTCCGCTGCACATGCGTCTGCCAAAGCTGCGCGGCTTCAAGAACCCATTCCGTGTCGAGTTCCAGGTTGTAAACCTGGACAAGATCTCGGAACTGTTCCCAGAAGGTGGCGAAGTCACCGTCGAGGCACTGGTTGCCAAGGGCGCCGTTCGCAAGAACCAGCCCGTCAAGGTCCTGGGCACCGGCGACATCACGGTTAAGGTTGACGTGAAGGTTGATGCCTTCTCGACTTCCGCATCCGAGAAGATCGCTGCTGCTGGCGGCTCGGCAAACACCCTCTAATACAGGGTCAAGCCTTTGAATGGTCCCGGTTCGCGTTGAGCAATCAACGTGAACCGGGACTTTCTTTTTCTCTCGGCGAAACATTCTAAGATTTCTTATAATTGCTTGGATGATTAGTTGGTTTAGCGTCATTCCTGCAAACATTTGCGTGCATTTCGTGTGGCGCATTTGGCAGGATTGCCTAACAGACCGCTAGAATCGTTAGGTCTAGGAAGAATCTCTTCCTCAGGCTCAAGCACTTACTTCAGGAGGACGCTTGTTCAGCGCCATAGCCCGAGTTTTTCGGACGCCTGATCTGCGCAACAAGTTGCTGTTCACGCTTGGGATCATTGCGATCTATCGTGTCGGTGTATTCATTCCCGCTCCGGGCATTGATTACAGCAACGTTCAGCAGTGTCTGGCAATGGGTGAAACCACCGGTGGACTTTATTCATTCGTGAACCTGTTCAGTGGCGGCGCCCTGCTGCAGGTCTCGGTTTTCGCAATGGGAATCATGCCGTACATTACCGCGGCAATTATCGTCCAGTTGCTGCGTGTGGTGATCCCGCACTTCGAGGCCCTGCACAAGGAAGGCCAGGCCGGCCAGGCCAAGATGACGCAATACACGCGTTATCTGACCATCGCCTTGGCACTGCTTCAGGGAACCACATTGGTCACCCTGGCCCGTACCGGCAGCCTGTTCCCAAGCTGTACCCTTCCGCTGGTCCCGGATGACTCATTGATTGTCATCATGCTGATGATCATCACCCTCACCGCAGGCACCGGCCTGATCATGTGGATGGGCGAGTTGATCACCGAGCGCGGCATCGGCAACGGCATGTCCATCCTGATCTTCATCTCCATTGCTTCGGGCTTCCCATCCTCGATGGGCGCCATCTTCCAGGCGCAGGGCATCATGACATTCATCGGCGTGCTGCTGGTGGGCCTGTTGATTGTGGCCCTGGTGGTCTTCGTCGAGCAGTCCCAGCGCCGTGTTCCGGTGCAGTATGCCAAGCGCACCGTGGGCCGCCGCACCGTGGGCGGCACCTCCACCTATATTCCTTTGAAGCTGAATATGGCGAACGTGATCCCAGTGATCTTCGCCAGCTCCATCCTGGCTTTGCCGCAGATGATCGTTCAGTTCAACCAGAACGATGACGGCACCTTGCCGCAGTGGGCGATGTGGCTGCAGGAGCACTCGGCGACTTCCTCGCCGTGGTACATGCTGGTGTACACCTTGCTGATCATCGGCTTCACCTACTTCTATGTCGCGATTACCTTCAACCCTGAAGAGGTCGCCGACAACATGAAGAAGTACGGCGGATTCATTCCGGGCATTCGCGCTGGTCGTCCGACCGCCGAGTACCTGCAGTACGTGATCTCCCGTATTACCTTCCCGGGCGCGTTGTACCTCGCGTTCGTTGCGTTGATCCCGCTGATTGCCTTCGTGCTGTTCAACGCTGACCAAAGCTTCCCATTTGGCGGTACATCGATCCTGATTATGGTTGGTGTGGGTTTGGAAACCGTCAAGCAAATCAATGCTCAAATGCAGCAACGGAACTATGAAGGGCTTCTGCGATGAGTCGACTGCTAATTATTGGACCACCCGGTGCCGGCAAAGGCACCCAGGCCGTAAAGATCTCCGAGCGCTTGGACATTGTTGCCATCTCGACCGGTGACATCTTCCGTGCCAACGTCAAGGGCGGCACCCCGCTGGGTCTCGAAGCCAGCAAGTACATTGACAACGGAGACTTTGTACCTGATTCGGTCACCAACAACATGGTTGAAGACCGCCTGAACCAGGACGACGTCGCCAAGGGCTTCCTGCTGGACGGCTACCCGCGCACCAGCGCACAGGTGGACGCGCTGGATGCGATGCTGGCCAACAAGGGCATCGCCCTGGACGCAGTGCTGCAGCTGACCGCCGATGACGACGAGCTGGTAGCCCGCCTGCTGAAGCGTGCCGAGATCGAAGGCCGCGCCGATGACACCGAAGAGGTCATCCGCCACCGCCTGGGCCTGTACAACGAAGAGACTCGCGTCGTTGTGGAGCGCTACGAGGAACGCGGCATCGTGCGCAAGGTCGATGGCCTGGGCGCTATCGAAGAAGTCACCGATCGTGTTCTTGCAGCGTTGAACGTCAACGCCTAGACACAAGCGTTACAACGCGCAGGGACCGTGCGGCAACAATGGATGTTGCAGCCCGGTCCCTGCGTACTTTTTGCATTGATGGACCTTGCCGTTGCCGGCCGCGGCACATGGCAAGGGCATCACACTTTGAGGCAGGGGAATCACATTGGCTTTAGGACAGCCGAAAATCGAGTACAAATCCAATTCCGAGATCCTGAAGATGCGCCAGGCCGGATTGGTGCTGGCTGAAGCGCTGGACGAAGCCGCTGCGATGGCTCGCCCGGGTGTGCGGACCGAAGCGATCAACCAGGCCTTTGGCAAGGTGCTTGAACGCCACAACGCGACCAGCAACTTCCTTGGCTACCATGGTTTCCCAGCGAATATCTGCGCCTCGGTCAACCACGAGGTAGTCCACGGCTTCCCGTCGGACTACGAGCTGAAGGACGGCGACGTGCTGAAGATCGATGGTGGGGCCATCATCGACGGCTGGCACTCCGACTCGGCACGCACCGTGTTGGTCGGCGAGAACATCGACCCGGCCGATCAGCGCCTGAGCGACATCACGGAGCAGGCCATGTGGGCCGGCATTGCCGCGGCGGCCAACGCACGCTTCATCGGACAGATCGGCCAGGCCATCGATGACTTCGTCACCAGTCAGCCAGGCGACGAGCTGGGCATCCTCGAAGACTACTGCGGCCACGGCATCGGCTCGCAGATGCACATGGCGCCGGATGTGCTGAACTACAACTCCGGGCACCGCGGCCCACGCATCAAGCCGGGCATGTGCTTGGCCATCGAGCCAATGCTGGTTCGCGGCGGCATCGAGACCTCTGTGCTGGAAGACGACTGGACCGTTGTCACCAACGACAAGTCCAACGCCTCGCAGTGGGAGCACACCGTAGCGTTCCACATGGGCGGCATCTGGGTATTGACCGCGCATGACGGGGGAGCAGCCGGGCTGGCTCCTTTCGGCGTGACCCCATCGCCGATTCAGGGCTAGCCCCAGCCTGGAATTCATTGGATCCAGTACGCCACATGGCTGTGGCGTGCTGGATCTAACATTTTAAATGTCAATGAACGATTGGCACTGTGTGGACTAATGCCGTATCGTTGTTTGTTGGTTCCTGATTTAATTGCGCCTAAAACTCTCGGGTTTTCGGTACAGGGATCGAGGACCAGAACCAATTACTTGTTGGTGGAAATTGCCAACAAAAAAAGTTAGCGGGGAAAATGGGCAAGAAGGAAGGCGTCATCCAGGTAGAGGGCACCGTCTCGGAAGCACTGCCGAACGCGATGTTCCGCGTGGAGCTGCCGAATGGACACGTAGTGCTCGCCACTATCTCGGGTAAGATGCGTCAGCACTACATTCGAATCCTCCCAGAGGACCGAGTGCAGGTTGAAATGAGCCCATACGACCTCAACCGAGGTCGCATCGTTTACCGCTACAAGTAAATCTGCAGAATCCAAGTTTTTCCCAGCGTGCGAAGCACAGTTTTGTGCAACGGCCGCTGAATGGATGTTCTTGGACGAAGCTTTTTACTGCTCCACATTTAACTGCAACCGCAAAAGGACAAAGCCTTGAAGGTTAACCCTAGCGTGAAGCCGATCTGCGACAAGTGCAAGGTGATCCGTCGTAACGGCGTGGTCATGGTGATCTGCGAGAACCCACGCCACAAGCAGCGTCAGGGCTAATTCCGTTTTTACGGGATTCCCACGCGTAGTCAATTAGGCAGTATCAGCTAGGACGAAAGTCCTGGTGTACCCCCGGATTCGGAGGCCGGGGCCGTGAGCAATCACGGAAGGTACTGCTCCAGACCTCCGTTCGTTGAAAGGTAGCCACTTGGCTCGTTTAGCAGGCGTGGACATTCCACGCGAGAAGCGCGTAATCATCGCGCTGACTTACATCTACGGCGTGGGCAAGACCCGTGCAGAAGAGACCATCGCAGCGACCGGCATCAGCCCGGACACTCGCGTGAAGGATCTCACCGATGACCAGCTCGTGCAGCTGCGCGACTTCGTCGAAGCCACCTACAAGGTAGAAGGTGACCTGCGCCGTGAGGTTCAGGCTGACATTCGCCGCAAGGTAGAGATCGGATCCTACGAAGGTATTCGTCACCGTAAGGGCCTGCCGGTCCGCGGTCAGCGCACCAAGACCAACGCACGTACCCGTAAGGGCCCGAAGCGTACCGTCGCAGGTAAGAAGAAGACTCGCTAAATCTTAGCGATCTAGTTCAAATACTTTTTTCGTAGGAGAAGAAATGCCCCCAAAGACTCGTGGAGCGGTACGTAAGCCGCGTCGCAAGGACAAAAAGAATATTGCGCAGGGACAGGCGCATATCAAGAGCACCTTCAACAACACCATCGTATCGATCACCGATCCGACTGGCGCTGTTATCTCGTGGGCTTCGGCCGGCGAGGTAGGCATGAAGGGTTCGCGTAAGTCGACCCCATACGCTGCCCAGATGGCTGCTGAGTCCGCTGCAAAGCGCGCTCAGGAGCACGGCATGCGCAAGGTTGACGTTTTCGTCAAGGGCCCAGGCTCGGGACGCGAAACCGCGATCCGTTCGCTGCAGGCTGCTGGCCTTGAGGTTGGATCCATCCAGGATGTTTCCCCAAGCGCTCACAACGGTTGCCGCCCATCGAAGCGTCGCCGCGTCTAATTGATTCGCTAGGCTTAGCCTAAGAAGTCACCGAAGCATTCCCTCGTGGGTGCTCCGGTGACTATCTTGGACTTATTAGCCTGCAAAAAGACGAACGGCCACCTCAGGCTACCGTCGTTTCCACCCCCGTGAAGCGTCATATAGCGGACGCTCGCTGAAAGGAAATGTAAGTGCTCATTACGCAGCGCCCAACCCTGACCGAAGAAGTAGTTGCCGAAAACCGCTCCCGGTTCGTTATCGAACCACTGGAGCCAGGCTTTGGCTACACCCTAGGTAACTCGCTCCGCCGTACCCTGCTCTCTTCGATTCCTGGTGCCTCTGTCACCAGCGTTCGAATTGACGGTGTACTGCACGAGTTCACCACCGTAGCCGGTGTCAAGGAAGATGTCACCGAACTGGTCTTGAACATCAAGAACCTGTCGGTATCTTCCGAGCACGACGAGCCAGTCGTTGCCTACCTGCGCAAGCAGGGCCCGGGCATCGTTACTGCAGCGGACATCACCCCTCCAGCAGGTGTGGAGTTCCACAACCCTGATCTGCACATCGCCACCCTCAACGCCAATGGCAAGTTCGACATGGAACTGACCATTGAGCGCGGCCGCGGCTATGTGTCTGCCGCTCAGAACAAGAACATTGATGGCGAGATCGGTCGAATCCCAGTTGATTCGATCTACTCCCCAGTGTTGAAGGTGACCTTCCGCGTGGAAGCAACCCGTGTCGAGCAGCGCACCGACTTCGATCGCTTGATCGTTGACGTGGAGACCAAGGAATCGATCACCCCGCGCGATGCAGTTGCATCCGCAGGTACCACCCTGGTTGAGCTGTTCGGTTTGTTCCGCGAACTGAACACTCAGGCTGAAGGTATCGAAATCGGTCCATCGCCAACCGATGCAGCTATGGCTGCTGACATGGCGCTGCCGATCGAGGATCTGGAACTCACCGTTCGTTCGTACAACTGCTTGAAGCGTGAGGGCATCCACTCCGTGGGTGAACTCGTAACCCGCTCCGAGGCCGACTTGATGGACATCCGCAACTTCGGTGCGAAGTCCATTGACGAAGTCAAGGCCAAGCTGGTTGAACTGGGTCTGGCCCTGAAGGATTCCCCTCCAGGCTTCGATCTGGCCGCTCGTAGCGCCATCGACGATGGCGACGAATACGACGAAGGTCTGTAAGACCCGCGTCTAGCGACACACTACTTCATCCGACTGAACGAAATATTCGTCCAGTACGGGTTATTCATCTAGGAGAACCACAATGCCTACCCCTACCAAGGGTCCGCGTCTCGGCGGCAGTGCAGCACATGAGCGATTGATTTTCGCTAACATGTCGGCACAGCTCTTCGAGAACAAGAAGATCACCACCACCCTGACCCGTGCCAAGCGTCTGCGTCCACACGCAGAACGCCTGATCACCTTCGCTAAGCGCGGAGACCTGGCTTCGCGTCGCCGCGTCCAGGCTGTCATCGCTTCGCGTTCGCGCACCAACAAGTCGATCGTTCACGAACTGTTCGAGAACATCGCACCAGCAATGGCAAACCGCGAGGGTGGCTACACCCGCATCACCAAGATCGGTAACCGCAAGGGCGACAACGCTCCTATGGCTGTTATCGAGCTCGTGATGGAGCCAGTTTCGCCAAAGCAGGCTGTCGTCAAGGAAGCCACCAAGGCTGCCGAGAAGGCTGCTGAGACCGAAGAGGCCTAAGCCCCTTCGAGCTAATGCTCCCTCGCCTGCAAGGGCGAAAAAGATTCCCGTTGGATCCGCAAGGAACCAACGGGAATCTTTTGTTTAAGCCTGATTGCGTGAAGATGCGGAGGGCTCTTGCCTGTCAGGTGGAGAGCCAACGCATCCGCATCTTGGAACTGCCTAGCTGAACGAATCCATGTCCGGGCAAGCAGTATTCAGGTATTCGGTAGCCTCGGCTGCTTCAGCCGTATCCAGTTCGGCGATCTTCTGCGAAATCTCCATCAGGTTGCTGCTGTTGCCCTCAGCCATCAGTCCAGCCATTTTCTTGGTCTGCTCCGATGCCGCATTCAACGACGTGGCAAGCTTATTGTCCTTCGTATTATCAGCGGCTTCGCCCAGAATCGAATCAAATTCGTCCATGATCTCGGCATAGGCCGACGTGTCGCCAGCCAAGACCTCTGCGCTGGAGTCCTCCGCCTTCTCCTGCAGTCCGCGCTCGGCTACCTGGTCATTGATAAAAGTGCAGGTGTCCTCGGTGGACATTTTGCCTGCACCGCAGCCAGTGAGCATGAGGGATGCAAGGGTGAGTACAGCGGCAGATGCCGCGATCTTTTTCAACATGGAGATCCTTAGGCGATGATAATCCGCTGGCCCAGCAGGTGAGGCAACGATAAGTACTTGTTTATTCTATAGGCAGGAGTTATTACAGTCAGCGTATGACATGACCGGATCTGCAGAAAACGAGTTCCTAGGGTGCGGACGGGGCAGGATCAGGAAGAGAAGCAGGGCAGGTTTCCTGCACATAGACGGTGTATTGATCCTGCAGTCCGGCCTTGGCCGCCTCGACGTCTGACGCCAGCGTTGGATCGTCAAAGGGACGACCGGCAATGAGGCCAATGAAGTCTTGGTAGTTCTTGATTTCGGACTTCAACGCAGTGCGCAAGTGCTTATTGCCAGTCTGCTCGGAGACTGCCCGGTAGATCACGATGGCCGTTTCCATAGCTTCAACTGCAGGTTCCGAATTCTGCGCAAGAATCCCCATATACGCCAGGGCCCACTTTTCCTCGATGGAATGCTCAACTGCCAATTCATCAAGCAGTGCGCATGACTGCCTTGTGTTCAGCTGCCCCGAACTGCAACCGCTCAAGCAGAGCGAAACGGCTGCGGATATCGCGATGAAGCTAGCGGCACTCTTGAACATGGTGAGTCCTTAGGGTGGTGCGGATGGAACGGCTGCCCGTGCGGCAGGTCCGTGGAATGCACATAGGCTACCTCCGGCAGTAATTCTCGTCTTTGGGCCTGTGGATAACGGCGTGAAGGCGGGCACCTGATTCGACGGTTGCGCGTATCCTTACGCATAATTGAATACATGAGTACTCAGCCAGAAAGCATCGATCCAATGGGCACCACCGCATTGGGGGCCACTGAAGCACCAGCATGGATCCGCATGCGCATGGTGCTCGGATACGACGGCGCCGCCTATAGCGGTTGGGCACGCCAGCCCAATGTCTTGGGCGTGCAGCAGCTGGTTGAAGAGGCCCTGGAATTGATGATCCGCCGCCGCGTGCGTGTGGTTGTTGCAGGCCGCACTGATGCTGGCGTGCATGCGCGCCACCAGGTGGTGCATTTCGACCTGACCGAGGAAGAGTACGCGGGCCTGCCACGCAAGGCGCCCTTGGCTCCTGGTCCTGCGCTCGTACGCCGCATCAATGGCATTCTTGGCCGCCAAGATGGTGCCGTGTGGGTACATGACGCCGAACGCGCACCCGAAGGCTTCGATGCCCGCTTCTCGGCGCTGGCCCGCCGGTACTCCTACCGGGTCGCCGATGGCCAGCAGCGTTGGGATCCACTGACCCGCCACCTGACCACGTGGCACCGTGAAGAGCTGGATGTCGAAGCGATGAACCGCGAGGCGCAGAGCGTGCTGGGCCGCCACGACTTCTTGACCTACTGCAAGCCCCGTCCGCATGCCACGACCATCCGCACCTTGCAGGAGTTCAGCTTCACCCGCGGAGTCGACGGCTTGGTGCTGGCGCATTTGAAGGCCGATGCCTTTTGCCACAACATGGTCCGTGCGCTGATCGGTGCCGCGATGATGGTGGGGGATGGGCGTGAGCAACCGGGGTTCTTGGCCCAGCGGCTGGAACAGATGGTCCGCGACTCCAAGACCAAGCTTTCGCACCCGCGGGCCTTGGTTCTTGAAGAGGTCTACTACCCAGAGGCTGAAGAACTGGCAGAGCGAGCACGTCTGACCCGGGCCCGGCGAACCGAAGCCGAGGTCGATGAAGCCTGCATGGAAAGCTGATTAGTCAATAATCCCCGGGATCTTAAGGGTGTTGTTGCTCACGACGTACATGCTTTTTTGGCCGGAAACACTTTAATCCGCTAAACTTTTATGAGTTGTGTATGTCCACGTTCGACACTACACGCCCAAGCGTGACGGCTTAGTTGCATAGTCGCTGGTCTGCTGGGTGTGCGAACAACATATGGACGGCCGGTTATCATCAGTCCTCACCTGACGTACTGGTCTAAACACAAGAACAACACGACAGTGCCTGTCACTGGGGGATCTCACCGCCTTCAGCCAAGCGACTGTTTGACCAGAAACGAATCAACGTAAGGCAATTACTGTGCGTACGTACACCCCAAAGCCGGCTGACCAGACTCGTCAGTGGTATGTCATTGACGCCACCGACGTAGTACTCGGCCGTCTCGCCGTCCAGGCCGCAACCCTGCTGCGCGGCAAGCACAAGCCAACCTATGCTGCACACATGGACATGGGCGACCATGTCATCATCATCAATGCAGACAAGGTTGCACTGACCGGTAAGAAGCTGCTGAACAAGCGCGCTTACCGCCACTCCGGCTTCCCAGGTGGCCTGAAGAGCATCAACTACGCAGACCTGCTGGAAAAGAACCCAGTACTGGCTGTCGAGAAGGCTATCAAGGGCATGCTGCCTAAGAACAAGCTTTCGGATGCCCAGCTGTCCAAGCTGAAGGTCTACCGCGGCGCAGAGCACCCACACGCTGCTCAGTCGCCAAAGGCACTGGAAATTACCCAGGTCGCTCAGTAGTCCTGGCCCCGAGAAGAAATACTTAATAGGAGATTATCGTGGCTCAGAACGCTGAAGAAACCACTGAATTCGAGGGTGAGACCCCTTCGACTTACACTACCGAGACCGCAGCTTCGACTGTTGCTGCTGACACCGAGCGCGCTCCACTGACCGTGCCAGGTGCAGCTGTTGGCCGTCGCAAGCAGGCTATCGCCCGCGTTCGCCTGGTACCAGGCTCCGGCAAGTGGACCGTAAACGGTCGCGAGCTGGACAACTTCTTCCCAAACAAGCTGCACCAGCAGGATGTTAACGAACCATTCAAGGTTCTGGGTCTTGAAGGCGCATACGACGTTATCGCACGCATCAACGGCGGCGGCATCTCCGGTCAGGCTGGCGCATTGCGCCTGGGCATCGCCCGCGCCCTGAATGAGATCGACCGCGACGCTAACCGCGCCACCCTGAAGAAGGCCGGTTACCTGACTCGTGACGCACGCGTCATCGAGCGTAAGAAGGCTGGTCTGAAGAAGGCACGTAAGGCTTCGCAGTTCTCGAAGCGCTAAACCTTACTTCAAGGTCTTTCCAAAGGCCCTGGCAACCTGCAAAGGACGCCAGGGCCTTTGGCCATTTAACCCTGAAGAGCGCAAAATCCCATTAAACTTTTCTCATTTCACTGTTATTCCGGGACTTTGAGCCGTTTAAATCAATGCAGAGGGCATATGATTGAATGCGATGGCAAGGTTATTTGGGACCGATGGGGTCCGAGGAAAAGCAAACGAACTGTTAACTCCCGAGCTCGCGCTGGAACTGGCGCAGGCAGCATCGGTGGTGCTGGGCTTGAGCCAACCAGAGGACGGCTACAAGCCGGTTGCTGTGGTTGCCAAGGACCCGCGCATCAGTGGTGACTTCCTGTCTGCCGCAATCGAGGCTGGCCTGGCTGCCTCCGGTGTTGACGTCATGGATGCCGGCACGCTGCCGACTCCTGCGGCAGCATTCTTGGTAGGGGACTTGAACGCCGATTTCGGCGTCATGATCTCCGCCTCGCACAACGCGGCTCCGGATAACGGTATTAAGTTCTTGGCCCGTGGCGGTAAGAAGCTGGACGATGCGCTGGAAGACGCCATCGAAGCCTGCTTGAAGATGCCAAAGCCACGCCCAACCGGCGGTGAAGTAGGACGAGTCTCGCGCTTCGCCGACGCTGAAGACCGCTACATCATGCACCTGCTGCAGGCACTGCCAAACCGACTCGACGGCTTGAAGGTAGTCCTGGACTGCGCCCACGGCGCAGCTTCAGGCTGCTCCCCGGAGGTCTTCAAGGCTGCCGGCGCCGAGACCATCGTGATTGGCGCGGATCCAGACGGCATCAACATCAATGACGGCTATGGCTCCACCCACCTGGAGAAGCTGCAGGCCGCTGTGCTGGAGCACGGCGCAGACCTGGGCATCGCGCACGACGGCGACGCAGACCGCTGCTTGGCTGTTGACCACGAAGGCACCGTCGTTGACGGTGACCAGATCATGGCCGTCATGGCGCTGGACATGAAGGACCGCGGCGAACTCAAGGACAACACCCTGGTTGCCACCGTGATGAGCAACCTCGGCCTGACCCTGGCCATGGAAGCAGCTGGCATCACCGTCAAGCAGACCGGCGTGGGCGACCGCTACGTGCTCGAAGGCATGCGCGAGGGCGATTATTCCCTGGGCGGCGAACAGTCCGGCCACGTGATCTTCTCCAAGCACGCAACCACCGGTGACGGCGTACTGACCGGCCTGATGATTGCAGCCCGCGTGAAGGCTACCGGCAAGTCCCTGAAAGAGCTTGCTGCCGTGCTGACCGTCCTGCCGCAGGTGCTGATTAACGTACGCGGCGTAGACAAGGCCAGCGTTCCAGAATGCGAACCGCTGCAGCGGGCAGTTGCCGCTGCCGAGGCACGCTTGGGCACCACCGGCCGCGTGCTTCTGCGTCCTTCGGGGACCGAGCCAGTAGTGCGCGTCATGGTCGAGGCAGCTACCCACGAGCAGGCTCAGGCCGAAGCTGAGACCTTGGCCGAATCGGTCAAGGAGCACCTGGCCCTCTAGGCTCAGTAGCTTCCCAGCAACCAATACGTAAATATCAAGAAAACTCACACCCCCGCAGCGCGTTCCACGCCGGAACACGCTGCGGGGGTGTGGCATGCTAACTAATAGAAACTGATATCGGTTCGCGTTCTCGGAGAGAAGGACTTTCGTGACTTTACGCATCAGCGTGATCGGCACCGGCTACCTCGGTGCAACCCATGCCGCCTGCATGGCTGAACTGGGCTATGAAGTCATTGGACTGGACGTAGACAAAGCCAAGCTGGAAGCACTGGCCGCTGGCGTTCTGCCCTTCCATGAGCCAGGCCTGCCTGAACTGCTGCGCAAGCACGTGGCTTCCGGACGCCTGCGCTTCACCGACAGCTACGCAGAAGTCGCTGCCGGCGCTGATATCCACTTCATTACTGTGGGCACCCCGCAGCGCGCCGACTCGCAATCCGCAGACATGTCCTACGTGGACGGTGCCGTGGATTCCCTGCTGGAGCACATCACCGGCGAAGCGCTGATCGTTGGCAAGTCCACTGTCCCGGTAGGCACCGCACGCCGGTTGAACGAGAGGATCGCTCAAGCTGCCAAGCCAGGAAGCAATATCGCGCTCGCGTGGAATCCGGAGTTCCTGCGCGAAGGATTCGCCGTCCAGGACACCCTGCGCCCCGACCGCCTGGTCTATGGCTTGGATAATGGACGCGGACTGGAGCTGCTGCGCAAAGTCTATGCGCCGATCCTTGCCCTGGACACCCCGGAGATCGCTACGGATCTGGAGACTGCAGAACTGGTCAAGGTCGCGGCCAACGCCTTCCTGGCTACCAAGATTTCCTTCATCAACGCTTTTGCCGAGGTTACTGAGACTGTAGGCGGCGACATCAAGGTCCTTGCCGACGCGATTGGCCACGATAAGCGCATTGGACGCCGCTTCCTGAACGCTGGAGTGGGATTTGGCGGTGGTTGCCTGCCTAAGGACATCCGGGCCCTCCAGGCACGCGTCAGCGAACTTGGCCTGAGCCAGACCATGGGCTTTCTGGCTGAAGTCGACCAGATCAACTTGCGCCGCCGGGACCGCGTGGTCTCGTTGGCCTCGCACATGCTGGGCAATGAGCTGGCAGGCAAGCATGTCTGCGTACTCGGGGTGACCTTCAAGCCGAACAGCGATGATGTGCGGGACTCACCAGCCTTGGATATCGCTGTCCGCCTGTACAACGAAGGTGCTGAAGTCTCGGTCTATGACCCAGAAGGCAACGCCAACGCGGCCGGACGATTCCCGCGCTTGAACTACGTTGATTCCTGCAAGGAAGCGGCTAAGAACGCGGACCTGACCTTGGTGCTGACCGAATGGAACGAATTCCGCGACCTGAACCCGTCGGATCTGGCGGACGTAGTGGCCAACAAGCAGCTGATTGACGGACGCAACGTCCTGGACCGCCCTGAATGGCGGAATCAAGGCTGGACCATTACCGGCCCGGGAGAGTACTTCGAGCTGGGCAACATGGCTCCGGCCACTACCTCGATCCCGGTTCAGGCCTAAGCGCTCAGGGACAAAAACGGGCGGTTCTTCCAATTGGAAGAACCGCCCGTTCCGCTTGCTATGAACAAAGACTAGAAGCCGAACTGCTTCATGACCTTTGGCAGGTTCTCGATCAGGCGCGAAGCATTGACAGTTCCCTCCGCAGCTGTCACCCGGCCCAGGTGGCCATGGATATAAGCTGCGCACGCAGTCAGTTCCATCATGCGGCGGTTAGGTACGGTTCGCAGGCCTTCGGTGCCCGTCAGCGAGCTGTCGGAGAGCATGTATCCCAGGATGCCAGTCAGGACATCTCCGCTGCCTGCCGTGGCCAATTCTGGCGCTGAGTGGCTCACCATCAGGCTGTCGCCATTAGGCGCAACGATGTAGCTGGTTGGGCCCTTGAGCAGGACAACCGCGTTGTAAGCCAGGGCGGCCCACCGGGTCCAGCGAATCGGGTCCTGGGAAATCTCATCGGGAGTGATCTTCACTCCAGCGCGGCTGAGCAGCATGCGCAGCTCCTTGGCATGAGGCGTCAGCACGCGAGGCTGCTCGCTTGGGCCGGCAGGAACGACTTCCAGGCCGGACGCGTCAATGACGGCCGGCTGCGGGCTGGCAAAGACATCAGCGATGGCGCCAGTCGGGGGAGTGCGGCCATCCAGGCCCGGGCCAATAGCCCAAGCCTTGATCTTCGCACCCTTGCCGTGAATCTGACGGCGGGAGGAAGACAGCGCTTCCTTGATCTGCTCATCATCCAAAGGCACGGACTCCGGCACAGTGACTGCCATGAGAGGCTGAATGGATTCTGGCACATGGGTGCGAAGCAATCCGACGCCGCAAGCTACAGCGGCCTTGGCGGTCAGCTGAGCAGCTCCGGGATACAGATCTGATCCGGCAATGAGTCCCAGGACGCCACGCTGGTACTTGTGCCGTCCGGCATCTCGCCAAGAGCGGTGCTGGTCCAGCAGCTCGCGGGTAGCCAGCTCGTCCACAAGCTGCGTTCCAGCCTGGACGGAAGAAAAGTCGAATTCGAGATCAGCCACGGTAATGTCACCAGTAACCAGCGGTCCGTCTACAGACAGAAGACCGGACTTCATGGCACCGAAAGTTACCGTGCGTTCTGCGCGAAGAACGGAGTCCTGCGCAACGCCGGTTTCGGGATTCAATCCTGATGGAATATCGCAGGCCAGCACCCGTGCGCCAGCGGGCAGTGGCGGCAAGGCAGAGCCGGCATGGTATCCAAGGCCGTAGATGGCGTCGATGATGAGCGAAGCATTAGCCAGTTCGCCTTGACCGTCGGCGAGATCAAGCACGGTGCCGCCGGCAGCTTGATACGCTGCAGCGGCTTCGGCATGGATTTGTTCGTGGCACTGCAGGGCCAACGTGGAAATCTTCTGCAGTTGGAGCTCTGCAAGTGCATACAAGCCATCGCCACCGTTGTTGCCCGGGCCGATGAGCGCCACCGCGAAAGCCGGTTCGACGCTGGAATTTTCAGTCAGCATGGCGACTGCCGTTGAAGCCAAATGGGCGGCCGCTTGCTTCATTAAGCTGGTCTCGCCCCGCTTGGAGTTCTCCTGGGCTTCAACCGCACGAATTTGCGCAACACTGTAGACAGGAATCATAAGACAAACAATACTCAAGGCTCCTGTGCGATGCCCTATTTAATGAGATACGTGTCGTTATTCTTTCGTCGTGGCGTTGGTGCCTAGCGCTCGGCAACCACCATGGCGATAGCCATGTCGCCATCATGGGACATGGTCAAATGCCACGACTTGATACCGCGCAACTCGCTGGCAGCGGCAACTGAACCGGTGTTGTGAATCTGGGGGTCACCGGCTTCATCCTTGCGGATGGTGCAGTCCTGCCAGTTCATGCCTGCAGGAGCGCCTAGCGCCTTGGCAATGGCTTCCTTGGCTGCGAAGCGGGCTGCTAGGGAACGCAGGGGCAGTTCCCGTTCTTCTTCGGTGAAGAGCCGTTCACGCAAACGCGGAGTCTTCTCAAGCTGACGTCCAAAACGTGGCACATCAACAATGTCCACTCCAATACCTGCAATCATGCCTATCAGTTTATCCAGTGCTTGCAGGGCAAAAAAATTGCGGGCATTCCCGAAAAGGGAATGCCCGCAATTATGGTACTTGGTGGATTACTCCACGGTCACCGACTTGGCCAGGTTGCGTGGCTGGTCGACATCGAAGCCCTTCGCGGATGCCAGTTCGCAAGCGAAGATCTGCAGTGGCACGGTGGCCAGCAGAGGCATCAGCAGGGTTGGGGTCTCTGGTACGTAGAAGACCCACTCGGAGAAGTCCTTGACCGCAGCATCGCCATCTTCGGCAATAACCAGGGTCTTAGCGCCACGGGCGCGGACTTCCTGGATGTTGGAGACAACCTTGGAGTGCAGCGAGTCGCGACCACGAGGGGAAGGAACTACTACGAACACTGGCTGGCCATCGTCGATCAGGGCGATAGGACCGTGCTTCAGCTCGCCAGCGGCGAAGCCTTCAGCATGGATGTAGGCGATTTCCTTGAGCTTCAAGGCGCCTTCCATTGCTACCGGGTAGCCTACGTGGCGGCCCAGGAACAGCACGGAGTTGGCATCCGACATGTTGCGTGCCAGATCCTTGATTTCTTCCGCGCGGTCCAGGATGTCCTGGATCTTGGAAGGGATCTTGCCCAGGTCGGCAAGGATGTCCTTGATCTGGCCCTGGAACAGGTTGCCGCGCAGCTGCGCCAGGTACAGGCCCAGCAGGTAGGTTGCGGTGATCTGCGCCAGGAATGCCTTGGTAGAAGCCACAGCGATTTCCGGACCGGCGTGGGTGTACAGCACTGCATCCGACTCGCGTGGGATGGTCGATCCGTTGGTGTTGCAGATCGACATGGTCTTGGCGCCCTGCTCCTTGGCGTAACGCACGGCCATCAAGGTGTCCATGGTCTCGCCGGACTGGGAGATCGAAACGATCAGGGTCTTCTCGTCCACGATGGGCTCGCGGTAGCGGAACTCGTGGGAGAGTTCAACCTCTACCGGGATACGGCACCAGGATTCGATAGCGTACTTGGCGACGGAGCCGGCGTATGCCGAGGTGCCGCAAGCAAGAACAACAATCTTGGAGATTTCGGCCAGTTCCTCTGGAGCGATACGCAGTTCGTCCAGGGTCAGGCGGCCATCAGCGTCCGAGCGGCCCAGCAGGGTGTCGGCAACAGCTGCAGGCTGGTCGAAGATTTCCTTCTCCATGAAGGATGGGAAGCCGCCCTTTTCAGCGCTGGCTGCATCCCAGTCAACGGTGAATTCCTTGCCTTCGGCCGGGTTGCCGTCGAAGTCGGTGATGTAGTGGTTATCCGGGGTGATGGTAACGATCTGGTCCTGGCCCAGCTCTACGGCACGACGGGTGAAGTCGATGAAGCCGGAGACATCCGAACCCAGGAAGTTCTCGCCATCGCCCAGGCCCAGAACCAGAGGGGAATTGCGGCGAGCCGCAACTACAACACCTGGGTGGTCCTGGTGAACTGCCAAGAGGGTGAAAGCACCTTCGAGCTGCTGAACAGCAAGCTGCATGGCGTGGGTCAAATCGCCCTCGGCCTCAGAGCTGTAGAGCTTGCCCAGCAGAGCTGCGGCAACCTCGGTATCGGTATCCGAGAGTAATTCAACGCCCTCGGCTGCCAAGCCGGCCTTGATGCCGGCGAAGTTTTCAATAATTCCGTTGTGGATCATGGCAAGCTTGCCACCATCGGCCAGATGTGGGTGAGCGTTCTGGTCGCTCGGTCCACCGTGGGTTGCCCAACGGGTATGCCCAATGCCGGTCATCGACTTAGGCAATGGGGACTCGGCAATTTCATTTTCCAGATTGACCAGCTTGCCGGCCTTCTTACGAGAATGAATGGCGCCATCGGCAACAACAGCGACACCAGCCGAGTCGTAGCCGCGGTATTCCAACCGACGCAAACCTTCAATTAGAACGTCGAGGGCGCCATGATCGGCGACCTGGCTCGAGGTTCCTGCATATCCAACAATTCCGCACATGGGAAAAATCCTACCGGTTCAATGCCCATCGATGGGAATAATCGTGTCGGAGCACTCAAAATTACCTATGTCTTAGATCACCAGTTGGCCGGTTTTTGCCTAAACCAATAGCCCTGTTGATCTTGTTAATTGGGATGTGGAGCATATTCTTGGCAGAATTTACCCTCGTGGAACCACACGGAACACTTGAAACGCCCATCTCGCCTTTTGTTGAACTGGAGCGCGAGACGTGGGCGCGACTGTCCAATCAAATGGAACAGCCGCTGAACTACTCGGACATTGAACGGCTACGTGGCCTCGGTGATCAGCTGGACTTGCAAGAGGTCCGGGACGTTTACCTGCCGCTGAGCCGCCTGCTGTCGCTTTATGTTGAGGGTGCCGGCGCAACGCATCAGGCAACCACTACCTTCTTGGGCGAGCAGACCAGCCGCACGCCTTTTGTCATCGGCGTCGCCGGCTCGGTTGCCGTGGGGAAGTCCACAACTGCACGTGTACTGCAGGAAATGCTGCGCCGCTGGCCGCATACTCCCGATGTCCAGCTCATAACCACCGATGGTTTCTTGTACCCGAATGCCGAGCTGGAGCGCCGCGGGATCATGCACCGCAAGGGTTTCCCCGAATCCTATGACCGGCGCGCGCTGCTGCGCTTTGTCTCGGCGGTAAAGTCTGGCGCCCCAGAAGTAAGTGCCCCGGTCTACTCGCACCTGACCTACGACATCATCCCGGGGGAGCGTAACGTAATCCGCTCACCGCAGGTATTGATTGTCGAGGGGCTGAACGTATTGCAACCCGCTCGAACCCGCTCCGACGGAACTGTGGGCCTGGCGCTGAGCGACTTCTTCGACTTCTCCGTATATGTGGATGCACGTACGGCGGATATCGAAGAGTGGTACATCAAGAGATTCATGCGTCTGCGCTCAGGTGCCTTCTCTGACCCCGCCAGCTACTTCCACCGCTATGCACAGCTCACTGATGTTGAAGCGCGGGAAACTGCTCACAGTATTTGGAAGCGCATTAACGAGCCGAACCTCAAGGAAAACGTCCTGCCTACGCGCGGGCGAGCTCAGCTGGTACTGCGCAAGGCGGCGGATCATTCGGTGCGCCGGATGCTATTGAGGAAAATCTAGGCTTCTTCAGCTGATATTTAAGCAAACGAATTCTGTGAATTTGCCGAACTATTACAGATCGGACCCCGAATTCGTAGTGGTGCTGTGTTTTTCCTGTGTATGCTCTAACCATGCTAAAAGGTTTCCGCGATTTTATTATGAAGGGCAACGTTGTCGATCTGGCCGTTGCTGTTGTTATCGGTGCTGCCTTCGGCGCCGTCATCACCGCTCTGGTTGACAATGTGCTGATGCCATTGATCGCCGCACTGGTTGGTTCTCCAAACTTCGACAGCTTCCTGCTGTTGAACATCAATGGCGTTGACATCAAGTTCGGTGTCTTCCTGACTGCATTGGTCAACTTCCTGCTGATTGCTGCAGCTGTCTACTTCGCACTGGTTATGCCTATGACCAAGCTCAACGAGCGTATGGCTGCACGTCGTGCTGCCGGCGTAGAAGTGCCAGAGGAAGAAGTAGATCCACAGCTGGAGCTGCTCGCCCAGATCCGCGACGAGTTGAAGACTCTGCGCTAAGCACTGACAAACATCCGTCTCCAAGGAGCGGGCCCGAACAACAAAGTTGTTTCGGCCCGTTCCTTCCGACTTTAACCAGCACTATGTGCCGAACTGCGCATGGGTGAACAAGGCAAGCGGAACCGAAAAGTGCGAAGATGAATAGGTGAACTCTGAAGCGCTTGAAGAAAGCAACCTGACAAACAGCACCAGCAGTGCACAGGCTATCGGATTTGAACGCCGTGCAGTCATTGACCTGTCGGCCATCCGCAACAACGTCAAGCAGATTTCTGATGTTGTAGCCCCCGCTGCAGTAATGGCCGTCGTCAAAGCAGACGCCTACGGGCACGGAGCCATCCCGGTAGCCAAGGCCGCCTTGGAAGGCGGAGCCCGCTGGATCGGGTGCGCCCATGTCACTGAAGCACTCGCCCTGCGTGAAGCTGGCATCGATGCGCCGATGATGGCCTGGTTGCACACCGAAGACACTCCATTCGAGGCAGCAATTGATGCGGGACTTGACCTCGGCGTCTCCGGTTGGGAACTGGAATACGTTGCCGCCGCAGCCCGTGCCGTGCAGACTCCGGCACGGATCCACATCAAGGTAGATACCGGACTTGGCCGCAATGGCTCCACCATGGATGCCCTGCCTGACCTGTTGAACCGCGCCAGCGACTTCCAAGAAGAAGGACTGTTGCGCGTCATTGGCATCTTCTCCCACCTGGCAGTGGCAGACGAGCCCGAGCGCCCGGAAACCGATGAGCAACTGGATATCTTCAACAAAGCCATAGAACTGGTTGAAGGTGCAGGCTTCAATTTGGAAGTGCGTCACATCGCCAACACGCCGGGCATTCTTTCCCGCCCGGATTCACACCATGAAATGGTTCGCCTCGGTCTGGGCCTGTATGGCTTGAGCCCTTTTGAAGAGGAATCCCCGGAGAGCTTTGGACTGCGCCCAGCCATGACGGTGAAGACCCGTGTTGCCAACGTCAAGAAGGTCCACCCGGGGCAGGGAGTTTCCTACGGCCTGAATTACAAGACCGAGGGAGAGACCCACCTTGGCCTGATCCCCATGGGCTACGCAGATGGCTTGCCGCGGATCGCCACCGGTGCACCTGTGACAGTTAACGGACGCACCTACCCGGTGCGCGGTCGCATTGCCATGGACCAGTGCGTCATTGATTTGGGCGCAGACATCAACCCCGAGGAATTCCTTGGAGCTGAAGCGATTATCTTCGGTGAAGGCGGGCAGTCCGTGAATACCTGGGCCTATGCTGCGAACACCATCAACTACGAAGTGGTGACCCGTATTTCGCCACGCGTGCCTCGCTACTACATTGAAGGCAGCTGGGGTGAAGCCGGTGAGTGACCGGGTGCAGGAATTCTCCTGCCAGCTAGATGACCTCACCGTCACCGAAGCACTGGGTGAGGCCCTAGGTACTCAGCTCAACGCCGGAGACCTGGTCATTCTTACCGGGGCACTGGGCGCTGGCAAGACAACGCTGACCCAGTCACTGGGCGTGGGGCTGAACGTGCGTGAAGGAATCATCTCCCCGACGTTCGTTCTGGCTCGCCAGCACCCATCGATGGGGGAGGGCCCTGGACTGATCCACGTGGATGCCTACCGCCTGAAGGGCCACGACGACGTGGACACCCTGGATCTTGAATCCACGTTGGCCGACTCGGTTACCGTTGTGGAATGGGGCTTGGGGAAGGTGGAACACCTTACGGATTCACGCCTGGAAATCCAGCTGGATCGCGAAGCCCTGGCCGCACCGAGTGCTAACCCGTGGGAAGAATCCGAGGAGGAACTGGACGAGCCACGGCTGTTCAGCCTGAAGGCTATCGGCCCGCGCTGGGACGGGAACACCTTTGCCCAGTTGAAAGATTCATTGCTGTCTGCGATTGCCGCACAGCGCACGGAAGAAAAACATGCCTAATTACTTAGCTATCGACACCTCTGCCAACGCATCCGTGGCACTGGTTGACAAGACTACCGGTTCTATTGTCGACAAGCGTGTGTCCTCCAAGGGAAACGACCAGACCGAAACCCTGTCGGCGTATGTCGAAGAACTTTTGGACGCTCACGGCCAGAAAGGCCAAGACCTTGCCGGCATTATCGTTGGCGTAGGTCCGGGTCCATTCACCGGCCTGCGCGTTGGTTTGGTTGCCGCACGTACCTTCGGCTTCGTTTGGCAAGTACCCGTATATGGTGTGATGTCGTTGCATGCGCTCGCCGAACAGGTACTGGAGTCCGGCGATGTTCCAGCTGAATTCGTTGTCGCCTCAGACGCACGCCGCAAGGAAGTGTACTGGGCCCGCTACGGCAAGGCCGGTGTCATGGTTGTTGGGCCGCATGTTTCTGCGGCATCAGCTCTTCCAGCGTTGCCAGTCTTCGGCGTGGGCGCCGGTATCTATGCTGAGCAACTTGAGGAAGTCGGCGCCAAGCCAATGACTGGGTCTTTTGAATGGATTGCTGACGCTGGATTCCTGGCCCGTCGAGGCCTAGGCGACCTCGCTGACGGCAAGGACCTATCCGATACCTCGCCCCAGTATCTGCGTGAATCCGATGCGCAGGTCCCGGCCTTCATGAAGAAGGCCAAAGCATGAGCGAGCAGAACCAGGTACTTCTGCGCCGCATGCAACCAAATGATCTGGAAGCCGTTCATGACCTGGAACAACAGCTTTTTCCCGAGGATGCATGGCCACTGGCCGGTTTTGAATCCGAGCTAGCGCAGCGCGATACCCGCACCTACTGGGTCTATGAAGACGCTGGTCGAGTTGTCGGCTATGCCGGTCTGTGCGTGGTCCTTCCGATAGCCGATGTGCAGACTATTGCTCTGCACCCTGATTACCAAGGACGAGGCCTGGGGCGCGAGCTATTGTCATTGCTGATCAAGACTGCCGGTGAGAAAAATGCGCTGGACGTGATGCTTGAAGTTCGCTTTGATAACCCCACGGCTATTGGCCTGTATGAATCCATGGGATTCACAACCATTCACCGTCGCAAGGGCTACTACAAAGGCGGGGTTGACGCACTGATCATGAGACTCCCGCTGGATGCACAGCATGGACAAGAGGAAGAACGAAACGCATGAGCATCACCGAACCCGTAGTACTGGGCATTGAGTCCTCTTGCGATGAAACCGGCGTGGGCATCGTGCGCGGCAACAAGCTTCTAGCTAACGCTGTGTCCAGCTCCATGGATGAGCACGTACGCTTTGGTGGCGTGATTCCCGAGATCGCTGCGCGTGCACATTTAGAAGCCTTCGTACCTACCTTGCAGTCCGCCTTGGATGCAGCAGAGCTGACTCTTGACGATATTGATGCCATCGCCGTGACCAGCGGTCCAGGTCTGGCCGGAGCCCTCATGGTTGGCGTATCGGCGGCCAAAGCTTTGGCCCTGGCTACCGGCAAACCGCTCTACGGCATCAACCACCTGGTTGCCCACGTAGGTGTAGGCGTTCTCGAAGGAACCGTATTGCCACCATCTTTCGGGGCATTGCTGGTCTCGGGCGGGCATACCGAAATCTTGAAGGTTACTTCGCTGACTAGCGATGTGCAGCTGTTGGGTTCCACGATTGATGATGCAGCGGGTGAAGCCTATGACAAGACTGCTCGTCTGCTAGGTCTTGGGTATCCAGGTGGGCCGGCTATCGACAAGGCGGCCAAGGATGGAGACCGAAAGGCATTCCGGTTCCCTCGCGGATTGTCGCTACCGAAGTTCGTGGGCAGCGCTGAAAATCCTGGCAAGCATCGAAATAACTTCTCGTTCTCAGGACTCAAGACTGCTGTAGCTCGCTGCGTTGAGCACTTCGAAGCTAACGGCGAAGAGATCCCAATTGCTGACATTGCTGCTTCATTCCAGGAAGCAGTCGTGGACGTGATTACATCCAAGGCTGTGCGCGCAATGCAGGAACAAGGTCTGAAGACCTTGCTGTTAGGTGGGGGAGTTGCAGCTAATACCCGATTGCGCGAACTGCTGGCGGCTCGTTGTACTTCGGCAGGAATCGAGCTTGTGGTTCCACCATTCAGCCTCTGCACGGATAACGGTGGCATGGTTGCTGCGCTTGGTGCACAGTTGGTTGCTGGTGGCGTGGCTCCATCTGGGTTGGGCTTTGCGACGGATTCTTCGCAGCCTGTCACACGGATTACCTTGGGATAATCGCATTGCCGTAGTTCCTAAAGCTGGGTATGTTAATCGGTTTCCCAACAGGGTGGGAGACTTCGAGCAATCCTGATTCACTCGCAATGAGAACTAAGCCAATTCCGGAGCCGCTTCCATCCTTGTGTTTCTTGGTTCCATTGGCTTGTTGCGCGCTGGGTATTCAGCGCGCAACAAGCCATGCTGACTATGGCATCGGAAGCGGCTCGTCGAGCGGTTGCGCCTTGGTGCTCATGTCGATTCCCAGATCCTTGGCAAACACCGTGCGGGTTCCGGTGTAGACTCCGTCTTTGTTCTCGTCGAGTTCAAAGACGCGAGCGCCACGAAGCTCGTGGTTCTCGGTACCGCCCAAACCATAGGTGCCGAAGCCGGTGCCCGGCGCGTAGCCCAGCTCGATACCGTAGTAGTCGCCCTTGAAGGTGTTGATGTGGTCGTGGCCGCAGTACACGCCACGAACATCCCCGCGTTCCTGCAGGGCAGTGAACATGCCGGAATTGAACGCACCGGTGTAGATGCCCTCGTTCTTGACTCCCTCGATGGAGTGCTTCTTGACTGCCTTCTCATGGTCGGCATCATTCGAGGTGAACTGGGCTCCGTACCACATGTGGTGGTGCTCCCACAGCGGGATATGGAAGAACATCAGGGACTGGACCGTGCCGTAGCGTGCTTCGGTTGCCTTGGAGGCTTCGCGGTACCAAGCGATTTGCTCCGGGCGGATCCAGTCGTAGGACATGAGGCCCTCGAAGTCCTGGCCGCCAATGGTATCTGGTGCGTAGCGATTCGAATCCAGCAGCCAAATGCCGAAGACAGGCTTGGCGTTCTTGGATGACGCGATTAGCAGCTGGGAGTTCGATTCTCCCTGGATCTTGTCATTCTTCGCGTTGGCGTTGAATTTGTAGCCGCGAACGAAATCGAGAATCTTGGCATCGGTCATATTTGTTCCGTTAGGCATCGAATCCTCGTCATGGTTGCCAAAGGTCAGAGCCCAAGGGATGCCACGGGATTCCATTGGCTGCACCACATTGTTGATGGCTTGCTTGACCTCGGCGGTGGTCTTTGCCGAGCCATTGATGACATCGCCATTGATCAGCGCGAAACCCGGCTTTTCGGTATCCAAGACTTTGTCCATCAGCTCCAGGGTGCGGCGATCGGTGCGCGGCCCATCCTGTGTGTCATTGAACTGGACGATCTTGAACTTGCCGTCGGCAGCGAACTTGAGCTTCGGGGCGGCTGCCGGGGACTTCTTGGCTGGCGCTGCAGCCGCCGCAGTGCTGCTAGCAGCGAAAAGACCGGTAATCGCGGCAGCGGTGCTGCCAATCAGTACTCCACGACGGGGGACAGAAGAAGAATTGCTCACAGAACTGCCTTTCACATTAATAGATAGCCAGCTAATTAGTCAGTCGGCTGATAACTCCTAGAGCGTAGGGATGTCTAGTGACTGGATAGTGAACATTGGCAGTCTGCATTTGTCCCTGTGCATAAATAAAACGGTCGAACTTGCGCCCTTCAAATGCGTTCCGATTAGAGCGTGCACCAGGTCACAAGATTCGCCGCGGCAAACATCAAACGTCTAATGTTTAAACGTGATCGCCAACTCCTCTGATTCAGTGCTTCCGCCGACGGCCAATGCACCACGCAAATCCCCATGGCTGGCCGGTGCCCTAGCCATAGCCGCCGTAATCCTCGTGGGCCTGAACCTGCGCATGGGCATTGCCTCGGCATCCCCGCTCTTCCATGACTTGCAGGAGATGATGGGGTACGGCACGTTCATCGCTTCGCTGCTGCCTACCATCCCAGTTTTGTGCTTTGCCGTGGCCGGCGCGGCAACGAGCTTGGTGATCCGCCGGACCGGCCTGGAACTGGGCATCGCCCTTTCCTTGCTGCTGCTCACCGCTGGCCTGGCCTTGCGCGTTGTTGATTCAACATGGGCTTTGCTGGCCGGCACCGTGGTGGGCATGTGCGGCTTGGCCATCTGCAATGTGGCCATGCCATCATTCATTCGCGAGCACCATGGAAATCGTGCTGCCTCGATGACCGCGGCCTACACGACCACCATGTCCATCGGCGCGACGCTGGCTTCCGCAGTCAGCGTTCCGCTGGCGGTGCAGGCGGGTTCGCCGACGACGGCACTGGCTTTGTGGGCAATTCCCGCCGGCTTGGCTTTGCTGGTCTTTGTGCCGCTGTCCATCTCCGGGAAGCGTTCCGCAGTTCAGAAAGGCACGCATGTTTCTCCGTGGCCGCTGCTGGCCACGCGCAAGGGCTTGCTGTTCACCACTGTTTTCGGTATTCAGTCACTGCTGGTGTATACCGTGGTCAGCTGGTTGCCGCATATCCTCATTTCGCGCGGGCTGGAGCCAGTTGACGCCGGGTTGATGCTGGGCATCGTGCAGGGCGTAAGCATCCCGGCAGTCATGATCATGCTATGGATGGCCTCGAAGCCGACCCTGCTGCGCAGTGCCTTCGTGCTGACTACCAGTTGCTCTGTACTCGGCTTCATTGCACTGCTGCTCTTGCCGGTCGAGCTGTCCTTGATCAGCTCGATCTTCATTGGCCTGGGCTTCGGGGTGTTCCCGCTGGTGATGCTCATGCTCAGCCGCAGTGGCGGCAGCGCAGAAGAAACGACAGCCCTGTCCACGGTGGCCCAATCTGTCGGCTACCTGATTGCAGCCATTGGGCCCTTCGCCCTGGGACTCATGCAGGGCGCGTTGGGGTCTTGGACGGCTGGCCTGGTGATCATCCTCGGTTTCGCTGTCGTGCAGCTTCTGTTCTGCTACAAGCTCGGCGGCCTGCGTACCGAAGCCGATTCGCATCAGCTGATCGAAGTTGACGGCTCGGCTGAAGTGGAGCGGTCATGACCAAGGCTCCGGTGCGTCCGCCCTTGTCCGAAGAGGTCGTGGCGAAGTTGCAGGGCTCCGTAGCCCAGGGACGCTGGAAGGTAGGGGACCGCATTCCGGCAGAGCCCGAGCTGATGGCGGAAATGGGTGTCTCCCGGGGGACCTTGCGTGAAGCCATCAAGGCACTGGCCAGCACGGGGATCTTCGAGGTCCGCCGTGGAGATGGCACATATGTGCGCGCGACCAGCGAGATCAGCGGCACCGCCCAACGGGTGTACCGCGACCACTCCGACCAGGATGTGCTCCAAGTGCGTTTCGCTCTGGATACCCAGTCGGCCCGGCTCGCTGCAAATGATGCTGATGCAAAAGTAGTCGAACGGCTGCGCGCTTTGCTAGGCCAGCGAAGCGAAGCTTGGGAGAACCGGGACTACCCTGCGTGGGCGAAAGTCGACTGGAAGTTCCACCTGGAAGTGGCACGCGCATCCGGTGTTCCGCTGATGCATGAGATCTATGAGAGCTTCGGGGATGTTTTCCACGGAACCAAGATGGTCCAGCGGCTTTCCGACGGATTCGATGGCTGCCTGCACGAGGGCCACGAATCATTGGTTGACGCTATCGAAGCAGGCGACCCCGAGGCCGCGGCCCGAACCGTTATCAAGAATCTCGATTACTGCATGAGCTGGATGCCATAAGCGCGAAAGCCAGGTCCTGAATCAATGCCTGGACAAAGTTCGTCAAAACCGATTGCGGGGGAATGAACGGAGTTGCTCATTCTCGCATAGCATGGATGTTCTTAGCCATGAATGGCCAAGTGAAATGACAAGGTGAAATTGTTGGTGTTGACGCTAGAACCGATCCTGCGCAGTGCGGGTCTTGACCCGGCTGCAGTGCAGGTAATCCGCCACGCATTTGTCAGGGAACATGAGGACACGGAAGACCACGGTATCGACGCAGATTCAACTGACGAAGAAATACTTGCCTATACGAGCAGGCAGTCGGCGAAGCCACGGGTCTTTCCTTCAGCGCCGCCCCGAATTTGGATCGTTTTCATTCGTGAAGGTGGCGACCGGGCAAGGTTCTGGGCAGTCGTGGAGAACCGAGGCGAAGTGTATAACGACGGTGTGATCCGGAAATTTGATCTAGTTGTCTCAGAGCAAATGTCCGACCTCAGGAATCGCTTGGTAATCGGTTGGAGATCACCCCGCGCCTGGCGGTTAAATGGTCCTACGAGTGCGGGCTACCCCGTGATGGAGATTGCCGACGCGCAACCTCTGCCCTTCCCTGGTTTTGACCAGCTCATATTGAATCATTCGCATCTCCAAGCTGTGATGCGAGAACACCGTTACGCTTCATGGCGGACCGCGCTCGCTTCGGTACAGGGCGTCTACCTGATCACCGACACAAACGACGGCCGTCAATATGTTGGCAAGGCTGATGGCGTGGAGAATATTTTTCAGCGTTGGAGTAGCTACGCTGTCAACGGCCATGGTGGAAATGTGGAACTGCGTGGACTAAACCCGTCCGGCTTTAGATATTCGCTGTTGCGAGTATTCGACCCGTCGACACCGACGCGAGAAATTGATGCAGCCGAGAGCCATTTCAAACTTGCTCTCGCCACCCGTCAACACGGACTGAATCGAAATTGATGCAAGGCAATCAAATCCTGGAAAGCATTTAGCTTCAAGTTGGAGCCTTGGATGAACGAACACCTGAGTTCGTCATGGCGTGTTCAGGTTAAGTCGCCCAATTCTCGGGATTTATCATCATGTGGTTCCAAGAAAATAACCGTTATTCATTTGTGCTGGGCGATGCCTCGGTGGCAGAAGTTCCATTCATCGCCAGTAGATACGAGGCTGACGTGGCCACGGCAATTTGTTTCAAATAGCCGGTAATAGCAGCAAGTAAGCCGATTGGCACTAGAGCGAGAAGAACAGATGTCCCACCGATTAGTGCGACAAGAATACCTACAGTGAGACCAATCGCTGCGAGGACCATGCCAACGGTTTGAAGTACGCTGCCTTCGGTCTGTACGTGTTGGACTGATGGCGGCGCGTAGTTATTCTTTCCCATGAAGCTGACCATAGCAATGAAAGAAATTCAGTCAACTATTCGTGCTGGAGATAAAGCCAGCCAGAATAATTGACCCCTAGGAATTTCTGATTAGGAGAAATTGCATTATCGAGGGCGCTGCCCGGACTAAACAGCCTTCATGCGCCGGACGTTTTCCTGCACCACGGCCTTGAAATCCCCGCCCGAAGCCGCGAACGTGTGACGCTGTAGCTGGTACTCGGCACCACGGTCGATCAAGCGGATGATGCCCTGCAGCTCTTCGGCGCATCCCAGCTGCTCGGCAATCGGCGCCAGGCGCTTGACCTCTGAACGCAGGTGGTCGGTTACCAGCATCTCGTCGCCTTGGGCGTTGAGGATGATGATGGCATCCAGTCCGTAGCGGGCAGCGCGCCACTTGTTCTCGACGCGGAACCAGGCAGGCATGACCGGAATCTTGTAGCCGGCCTCGATGGACAGCGACATGTCGTGCACCAGGCACTGGGTCAGTGCGGTGATCGCGGCAATGTCATCCAGGGAGCTCACGCCATCGCAGATGCGCATTTCCACGGTGCCCAAGCGCGGCACCGGGCGCACATCCCAGCGGATCTCGGAGACATCGTCAATAACCCCGGTGTGCAGCATGTCTGCAACGTGGGATTCGTATTCGGACCATGAATCGAAGTGGAAGGGGATCCCGGCGGCTGGCAGCTGCTGGAACATCAGCGAACGCTGCGAGGCGTAGCCGGTGTCTTCCCCGCCCCAGTAGGGGCTGGAAGCGCTGAGCGCCTGGAAATGCGGCTGGTAGTTGATCAACCCGTCGGTGATGGGCAGGGCCTTTTCGCGATCATCCAAACCCACGTGCACGTGCACGCCGTAGATCACCATCTGGCGCCCCCACCACTGGGTGCGGTCAATCAGCTTGGCATAGCGATCCTTGTCCGTCACCGGCTGCAAGGTCGGCGCAGCAAACGGATGGGAACCCGCAGAATACAGGTCCACGCCGTGGTTGCCGGCGACCTCGTTGAGCATGCGCACGTTGGTGCGCAGTTCTTCGGCCGCGTCCGCCACGGTGGTATGGACGCCGGTGACCACCTCGACGGTATTCATCAGCAATTCCGGTTTCACCGTGGGATGCTCATCTTCGTGCGCGAGGCCAGCCTCGTCCTTGAGCTGGTCAAGGATATTCTCGGCAACCGAGCACAAGTCCGCACTTTCGCGATTGACCAAGGCGATTTCCCATTCGACACCGATGGTGGATTGGGAAGAGTGGGCGAACTCGATTTTCTGCACGGCGCTCCTATTGATGACGTCTCGGACGGAATGCTCCGGAGCCGAACAAAATGGATGGAGCATCCACCGATTCCTCGATGTTTCTCCATACTCATTGTATGTATTGCGCCGCTCCTGCCGGGACCATGTTCCGGTGGGACCTGCGTCACCCCAGACTAGTGTGCGATGACCTCGAAAGCTACGCGTTTGTCTCCAAGGCGAGCCAGGATCAGCGTTGCCTTGTTCTTTGCGCTCTTGGGGGAGCCCGCCAGCAAGATGCGGCGCAATTCTTCGGGCGTGACGTCGACTCCGCGCTTCTTGATATCCAGTGTGCCGATGCCGTTGGATTTCACCCAGCTGCGCAGCTTCTTCACGTTGTAGTCATGGACAGCCATGACTTTGTAGCCGCGGGCAAACGGCGTGGAAATCTGCTGTCCATGGGTGAAGTAGGCGATGTGCTCATCGAGCAGGTGGCCGCCAGTCTGCTCCAGCAAGGTCGAGATCAGGTGGGAACGGATCACTGCGCCATCTGGTTCATAGATGTGGGCTTCCAGTTCGCCTACCGGGGCTGGTCGGTCATTTGCTGCGGCAGCTGCACTGGCCAGCTCGTGGGCACCGTCCTTGTCGATGACCAGCGCGGCACGGGCAATGTCCTTGCGCTTGAGCTTGCCGAACCAGAGGCAGGCCTCAATGACCGAGCCGTGGTCCGAAATCCAGACAGACTCGGCGTTCGCTGGAATCGCTTCATGGGGGAGGCCTGGACCGAGTTTCACTCCGACATCCAGCCCGGAGTCCACCAGTTTCTCCACGAAGGACAGGGGAGGGGAAAAGGCCTCGGGGTCGAAGAGCCGGCGGGTGCTTCCCTTCACGTCGGTACGCCGGGCTGGATCCAGCCAGACGCCGTCAATCCCGGTCAGGTCGGTATCCTCGGCGCTGCCGTGGATCACGGTGGCGTTGTCGAAGGGCATCAGATTCAGGGTTGTGGCTGCCGCGGTGGTTTCATCCATCTCTACCGCGGTGACCTGAAGGCCGGCGCTGGCCAGCGCAATGGAGTCGGTGCCGATGCCGCATCCGAGGTCTGCCACGTGCGTGGATCCGGCATTGGTGTAGCGGCGGGCATGCAGCCCGGCGATGGTCAGGCGCGTGGCCTGCTCCAGTCCGGCCGGGGTCAAGATCAACGAGTCTGCGAAGGGGCCGAATTTCACCCTTGCCCGGAAACGCAGCTCGGCCTGGGCCATGACGGCGCGGACGACTTTGGGGTCGTGGCCTTCCTTGCGCAGCTTCTCATTCAGCGACCAAGCAGCATCCTTGGTGGCCACCATGGACGGGTCGATGGTGGAAAGCAGCTTCCACCCATCTTCCGAGAGCAGGGCGGTGAATTGTTCATCGAGCGTGGAGTCATTTGAAGCCTGGGCCATGATCCAAGACTATCGTTGATGCGCCTTGGATCAGACTGGGCTTCGCGGTGCGTCCAGACCGCAGGGCAAGTGATCTATGTGACAAAAGCGCGTCACATTCCGAATTCACAGAATTACCAGGCGGGCTTCGCCAGGCCCCAGGATCCGGCCGCGCGACAGTCGCGCCAAGGGCAACCCGACGCCGGGAGATGTGAAGCCTGAAAACCAGAAGAATAAGTGTTGCTTTCTCATAGGTACTGATTTGGTTAGAGAGAGTAATGCTTGTTGCTAGCTGGTGCATCTGGCTAACGGGTAGCTCTATCGCTGATTTACAGTTCTCCGCCGCCAGGAAGCCGTTGGCTGGACCAAGTCGCCTCGTTGGCTGCAAGCGGGTACATACCCTCCGCAAGACATGAAGTGATCCGCGTCGCATTCCAGTGTGGAACTGGTGTTGTATGGCACCTGTGATGAAACCTATGCAGCGAACGACAGCGACGTCGACAACCGATCCCCGCGCCGTGGCCATCGCGCCAGTGGATCCCGCGCCCTTGGCGCAGAACCAGCTCAAGCGCGGCATGAGCAGCCGCCACCTGCAGATGATCGCCATTGGCGGTTCCATCGGCACCGGGCTATTCGTGGCCTCCGGCGGCACCATTGCCCAGGCGGGTCCTGGCGGCGCGCTGCTGGCCTATGCCGCGGTGGGCCTCATGGTCTACCTGCTCATGCAGTCCCTGGGCGAGATGACCGCGAAGATCCCGGTGGCCGGATCCTTCCAGACCTTCGCCACCCGCTTCGTCTCTCCATCCTTCGGCTTCGCCATCGGCTGGAACTACTGGTTCAACTGGGCCATCACCGTTGCGGCGGAACTGGTGGCCGCCGGCATCGTGATGAGCTTCTGGCTACCCGATGTCCCCGGTTGGGTCTGGGCCGGTTCCTTCCTGGTGGCCCTGACCGCCTTGAACGCCTTGTCTGCCAAGGCCTTCGGCGAAGGCGAGTTCTGGCTGGCCATGATCAAGGTGGTCACCGTCATCGCCTTCCTGGCCGCCGGCGTGCTGATGATCTTCGGGGTGCTCGGAGCGCACACCGATCCGCTGGCCAACTGGCGCGAAGGCAAGGACGTCTTCCATGGCGGCTGGCTGTCCATCGTCTCGGTCTTCATGATTGCCGGATTCTCTTTCCAGGGCACCGAGCTGGTAGGTGTCGCCGCCGGGGAGGCCAAGGATCCGCGCCGCGAAGTGCCCAAGGCCATCCGCCGGGTGTTCTGGCGCATCATGCTCTTCTACATCGGCGCCATCTTCATCATCGGCTGCCTGATTCCGTTCACCGACCCGAGCCTGCTAGCCAGCGGCGAGGCCGACGTGGCTTCCTCGCCCTTCACCCTGGTCTTCGAGCGGGCCGGCATCGCCTTCGCCGCAGCTGCCATGAACGCGGTCATCCTCACCGCCATCCTCTCGGCGGGCAACTCCGGGCTCTACGCCTCGACCCGCATGCTCTACTCCATGGCCCATGACGGCAAAGCCCCGAAGATCTTCGGGCGCACCAACTCGCGTGGCGTGCCGATCATGGCGCTGCTGGCCACCGCCGCGGTGGGCCTCTTCGGGTTCCTCACCGCCCTGGTGGGCCAGGGCGCGGCCTATACCTGGCTGCTGAATGTCTCGGGGTTGTGCGGGTTCATCGTCTGGGTGGGCATTGCCGTATCCCACTACCGCTTCCGCCGTGGCTATCTTGCCCAGGGCTACAGCGTGAAGGACCTGCCCTACCTGGCCCCGCTCTTCCCGCTGGGTCCCATCGTGGCCTTCCTGATGCTGATCGCCGTGATCGTCGGGCAGAACTACCAAGCGGTGCTGGCCGGCCACGGGCTGGAAGTGCTCTCGGCCTATATCGGGCTGCCGCTGTTCCTCGGACTGTGGCTGGTGCACCGCATGGTGACCAAGTCCAAGATGGTCAAGCTCACCGAGATGGATCTGGAGGCTCCGGAGGACATCGAGGAGTCCGCGGCTGTGCGCTCTGCGCGAACCGGTGTGAAGAACTAGGGCAATGATTAGCACTCGCCTTGACCGAGTGCTAAAGCACGTCCTAAAGTCATGTGTGGGTGTCACGTTGAAAACTGCATCTGCAGCTTGCAGCGTTACACACCGCCTGACTGGATACCACCAACTGGCACCGCGACGACGGTTGGTCCAATGCCATAGGGCGCACCCCTACAACCATTGGTTCATACACGAAAAGGAGAGACCATGTCTGTCTCCATCAAGCCGCTCGAAGACCGCATTGTCATCAAGCAGGTCGAAGCCGTAACCACCACTGCTTCGGGCCTGGTCATCCCAGACTCCGCTAAGGAAAAGCCACAGGAAGGCACCGTAGTCGCAGTAGGCCCAGGCCGCATCGACGACAACGGCAACCGCATTCCCCTGGACGTTGCAGAAGGCGACGTAGTCCTGTACTCGAAGTACGGCGGAACCGAGGTCAAGGTCGGCAACGAAGAGTACCTGGTGCTCTCGGCTCGCGACGTACTGGCAGTCGTCGTAAAGTAACGCCAACCTCTTATAAGTTTCAGGAGAAAATGCATGGCTAAGCAGCTAGCATTCAACGAGGAAGCGCGACGCGCCCTCGAAGCGGGCATTGATAAGCTCGCAAACACGGTGAAGGTCACCCTCGGCCCACTCGGCCGCAATGTGGTGCTTGCCAAGACCTGGGGCGCCCCGACCATCACCAATGACGGTGTCACCATTGCGCGTGAGATCGATCTGGAAGATCCATACGAGAACCTTGGCGCGCAGTTGGCCAAGGAAGTAGCCACCAAGACCAATGACGTAGCAGGCGACGGCACCACCACCGCCACCGTGCTCGCTCAGGCTCTGGTCAAGGAAGGCCTGAAGAACGTCGCCGCTGGCGCCGCTCCGGGCGATGTCCGCAAGGGCATCGAACTGGCTGTAGAGATCGTCTCGGACGCATTGGCCGCTAACGCCGTTGCGGTAGAGGACAAGGTTGCCAACGTTGCCGCGATCTCCGCGCAGTCGGACGAAATCGGCGAATTGCTGGCCAAGGCCTTCAAGACCGTGGGCACCGACGGTGTCATCACCATCGAGGAGTCCTCGACCACCGCGACCGAGCTGGTTTTGACCGAAGGCATGCAGTTCGACAAGGGCTACCTCTCGCCGCAGTTCATCACCGACCAGGAGCGCCAGGAAGTTGTCCTGGAAGACGCACTGATCCTGATCAACCCAGCCAAGATCTCCACCGTGGCAGAATTCCTGCCACTGCTGGAAAAGGTCCTGGAAGCCAAGAAGCCGCTGCTGATCATCGCCGAGGACGTTGAGGGCGAAGCCCTTTCCACCCTGGTGGTCAACAAGCTGCGCGGCCTGCTGAACGTGGTAGCCGTCAAGGCTCCAGGCTTCGGCGACCGCCGCAAGGCAATGATGCAGGATCTGGCTATCCTCACCGGTGCCCAGGTTGTCTCCCCGGAACTGGGCCTGTCCCTGGACCAGGTTGGCACCGAGGTACTCGGCTCGGCACGCCGCGTGACCATCACCAAGGATTCCACCACCATCGTTGATGGCGCTGGCACCGAGGAAGATGTCGCAGAACGCGTAGCCCAGCTGAAGGCAGAGCTGAACCGCACCGATTCGGAGTGGGACCGCGAGAAGCTTTCCGAGCGCCTGGCCAAGCTGTCCGGCGGCATCGGCGTGATCAAGGTGGGCGCATCCACCGAGGTCGAGCTGAAGGAGCGCAAGCATCGCATCGAGGACGCTGTGTCCTCCACCCGTGCTGCGCTGGAAGAAGGCATCGTTGCCGGCGGCGGTACCGCCCTGGTTGACGCGCTGTCCTCGCTGGATACCGATGCCCGCATCGCAGCCACCGAAGGCGACGTAGCAGCAGGCGTGGCGATTGTCCGCCGCGCCCTGGTGCAGCCGCTGTTCTGGATCGCTACCAACGCCGGCTTCGACGGTGCGGTAGTTGCTTCCAAGGTGGCAGAATCCCCAGCTAACGAAGGCTTCAACGCCAAGACTGGTGTCTACGAGAACCTGCTGCACGCAGGGGTCATCGACCCGGTCAAGGTAACCCGCTCGGCACTGCGCAACGCAGCATCGATCGCGGCCCTGGTTCTGACCACCGAGACCTTGGTGGCAGAGAAGGTTGAAGCAGCTGAAGAGGCGCACAACCACTAGGGTTTAGCCCGTCACCGAAGCAATGCTTCGTGAGCGAAAGCCGCCGTTGGATCCAGGAATTAACTCCTGGGGCCAGCGGCGGTTTTTTGCGCTGCGAAATCGATCCGCCCGGTGTGACCCAGTGCATTGACATGATAAATGAGTATGCTCATAATTGAACTCAGTCAAAGATTGATGCCCATTCCATATCCGTACAGGAGATCTTCCATGCGCGCGTTCGTTCTCGAAAACTACAAGGGTGCCCTGGTGCAGGCCGAGGTCGCTGAACCTGAGCTGGGGGAGCGAGAGGTGCTCATCGAGATTGCGGCCGCTGGCGTCAACCAGCTTGACGAGAAGATCCGCGCGGGCGAATTCAAGGCGATCCTGCCCTACAAGATGCCGCTGGTTCTCGGCCACGATGTCGCAGGGACCGTGATCGGGCTCGGCCCAGGAGTCCGCGGCTTTACGGTAGGGGACCAGGTTTTCGCCCGGCCTCGGGATCATCGGATCGGAGCTTTCGCCCAGCGCATTGCCGTGAATGAAATGGATATCGCGAAGGCACCCGCATCCATCGACCTGGGGCAAGCGGCCTCGCTGCCGCTGATTGCACTGACTGCGTGGCAGGCACTGGTCGAGCGGGGAAATCTGCAGCCGGGACAGCGAGTGCTCATCCACGCTGGTGCTGGCGGTGTCGGAACCATCGCCATCCAGCTGGCCAAGCACCTCGGCGCCTATGTCGCGACAACAGCCTCGGCGAAGAATGCCGAATTCTTGCAGGAGCTCGGAGCCGATGAAGTCATCGACTACAAGACCGAGGATTTCCAGGCGAAGATCTCCGGCTATGACCTGGTGCTGGATAGCCTGGGCGGCGAAATACTTGCCAAGTCGCTGGGAGTCCTGCGCCCTGGAGGGAAGGCCATCGGCATCACGGGCCCGCCGACGCCGGCATTCGCCAAGGAAGCAGGCCTGAATCCCGTGATGGGCTTGGCTATCCGCGCGCTGAGCCGGACAATTCTCAAGAAGGCCAAGAAGCTGGGGGTCGGGTACGAGTTCCTCTTCATGAAGCCCAGCGGCCAGCAGCTGCGAGGCATCGCCGAGCTAGTGGACTCCGGGGCCCTGAAGCCCGTGGTGGGCCAGGTCTTCGGCTTCGCGCAAACGGCAGAGGCTATTGAATCGATGGTGGCTGGCGGCCGGCGCGGCAAGACCGTCATCTCCATGCAGCAGAAGTAAAGCGAGCGCGTTCACCTCGGTGGTGCGCGCGCTCTGCTTGTCACTGGGGGAGGATTGCAGCAATCTGAGCGCGGATGCTCTGGGCAACTTCAGCAGTGGCCAGTGCCGGATCCGCAGCTGAAGCCATCGCCAGGAACTGGATGGAAGTGATGGCCCGGGCAATCGTGGCCGCCTCGGGCGCTTCGGCATTCCCGTGCGTGCCCAGGATCCCGGCAACCGCCTGCTCGGTTAGCGCTGCGATCCGCAGGGCTTCGGCATGATGAGGTTCCGCGGAATCGCCAAAAGCCATTTCCCGCAGGTAAACGCGCCCGTTGCCCACATGCTTCCGATTGCAGTCGATGATCGGTGCCAATAAGGCCATGATTGCCTCCAGCGCCGTCTTTGCTGATTTAGCGGTCTCGATGCCTTGCTCCAAGGAGCGCTCGTAGTGGTGGTTCTGCACCATCAGCAGTAGTTCGGACTTGGACTTGGCATAGAGGAAAAGGGTTCCGGTTCCGATATCCGCCGCATCGGCGATCTGCTGCGTGGTGACCTCGTCGACACCGTGTGCCGCGAAGAGTTCGCTGGCCGCGGAGATGATCCGTTCAAGCTTCGCCTGCTTGTTGCGTTCGCGTCGTCCTGGCATAGGAGTTGAAGACGTCATCCGGGAGCCCCTCGGCTAGAACTGATCAGAGTTATTCATGAGTCTAGTCAAGAAAGCTGTTGTTCCAGAATGCGGGGATTGCCTTCGCGTGCTTGGCCAAGCGGCCATTTGCAGACGTGCTGACGATGGCTGGGCGGCAAACCGCCGTGGAACTTTGCGCCAGTTCTCGAATTTCGACAGCTAATCCCGCGCAAGTCAGGCCGATACGGTCAATCTATATACATCGCTTCACAGCCGAGGCAGCGCCCACTCGCACGGCGCGGCCATGGCGAATTGATAAGATGGTTGGTTGTCTGACGTGATTCGAGTAGAAAACGCCGAGGACAATGACCTGTCCCCGACGAAAGCGCAGCCAGTGAGCCATACCTTGGATCAGCCTCGGGCAAGCACTCAACGTGCCGGTTTCCGAGTTGATTTGCAGGGACTTCGCGCCCTCGCAGTCCTGCTGGTGATGTGCTATCACATCTGGTTCTCCCGGGTCTCCGGCGGTGTGGACATCTTCTTGATGCTCTCCGCCTTCTTCCTCACCTCGTCCACCGCGCGCCGCATTGCCCGCGGGCAGCGCCCTCCACTCCTGGATGGCTGGCTGCATCGATTCTCGCGCCTGATCCCGCAAGCGGCAGTAGTCATTATTGGCGTTGTCATAGCGGCCTGGATCATCCTGCCAAGCACGCGTTGGCTGGAGCTGATTGACCAGTCCAACGCCGCCCTGTTCTACTGGCAGAACTGGTACCTGTCGGACCACCAGGTGGACTACTACGCCTTCAACACCGCAGCGGCCTCGCCGCTCCAGCACTTCTGGTCCTTGTCTGTCCAAGGTCAGATCTTCATCATCTGGCCGCTGGTCCTTGCCGGCAGCGCACTGATCTGGAAGAAGTTCTTCTCGCGGCACAGCTTCGCGCTGGTCGCCGGCGGCGCCTTCGGTGCCATCTTCCTTGGCTCCCTCGCATATTCCATTTACATCACCGCCACCAACCAGCAGCTTGCCTACTTCCACACCGGCGCGCGCCTGTGGGAATTCGCCCTCGGCTCGCTGTTCGCCCTGGCTTTGCCATGGCTGTCCACCCTGCCGGAGAAGATCCGCCGCATTGGCGGCTGGGCAGGGTTGGCCACCGTCATTGGCAGCGGGGCCGTGCTGGATGTGCAGGGGCAATTCCCGGGCTTCATGGCGCTGGTTCCTACCGTCGCCGCCGCCCTGGTGATCGCTGCCCCGGCACCGCGCAGCTGGGCAAACCCATCGGGCCTGCTTTCCCTGCCGCCGCTGGTAAAGCTGGGCGACCTGTCCTACGGCATGTACCTGTGGCACTGGCCAATGCTGGTCTTCTACCTTGAGGTCTCCGGCAATTCGCAGGCCTCCTTCCTGGCCGGTACCGTCCTGATCGTGGCATCAATCGCCGCATCGTGGTGCACCACCAAGTTCATCGAAAAGCCGGCCATCGCCTGGCAGGCCAGCGCCAGCTTCTCGCGCCTGATCCCGCAGACCGGCTTCAAGCTGATCGCCCAGTTTGCCGTTGTTGCGGTGGGCATTGGCGTGGCCAGCCTTCCGGTGATGGCCTGGGAGAACAACGTCGAGCACCGCCGCACCATGGCCGCGGCGCAGACCGCTACCGACAACCCGGGTGCCAACGCGACCGAGGATTGGGATCCATCTCCAGCGGCTCTGACCCTGCCGCTGGCTACCGAACTGGATAGCGAATGGCAGACACCCGGCATTGTCTGCGAGGGGCAGAACGCGCCCGATGATGAGCGGATCCGCTTCTGCGAGCAGGGCGGCGACTTTGGCGGGGGAGCGCCGGACCTGGTGCTGCTGGGCGACTCCCACATGCAGCATTGGTCTGCAGCGGCTTCGGCGATGATCGAGGAAGCTGGCGGAAGCTGGATCCTGGTCTATGAACCGGGATGCCGTTACGGCTCCGATGCGGATCGTGCGAAGGAAACCTGCTCCGAATTCCAAGACGCAGCACAGGAATATGTTGCGGATATGGCACCACAGATGGTGCTGACAACCGCCAGCAAAACCGTAGCCGGACCGGATGGCATGCTGCGCAGCCCCGGCGAGCAGGAAATCCTGGTGGATAACTACGCCAAGATGATCCAGCCGCTGCTGGATGCCGGCAGCCGCGTCATCGCGATGCGCGATACTCCGCGCTACACCTACTCCATTCCGGAATGCGTGGATTCGAATAAGGGCAATCTTGCCAACTGTGATGGTTCGGCTGGCTATGCCTTGAATAGCGTGAATCCGGTAGTGCAATTCCTGGATTCAAGGGATTATGGGGATCAGGTTGTTTCCCTGGACATGACGGGGTTGCTCTGCCCGGATGGGGTCTGCAAAGCTGTCATTGGCAACGTCCTGACGTACCTGGATGATTCGCACCTGTCCAAGACCTTCGTGCTCAGTGCCAAGCGCCAGTTCGCTGCTTCCTTCAAGGAAGCAACAAACTGGGAATAAGTCATCCCGGATACAGGGTGGGGCATGAGCTTGAACACAGTGCGCCAAGAAGGAATAACCGGAACGCCAAAAGAGCTCTACCATTTAATCAACCTCCGCTGTCGCCCCGAAAGGTTCCCACGTGACTGAGTTCAACCCCTTTGCCTTTGAAGGACTCACCTACGACGACGTTCTGCTGTTGCCTGGCCCGACGGATGTGATTCCTTCGGAAGCGGACACCACCACCCGCTTCACCAAGCGCATCAGCATCCAGGTGCCAATCAGCTCGGCTGCAATGGACACGGTAACCGAAGCTCCCATGGCAATCGCGCTGGCACGCCAGGGCGGTATCGGCGTGATTCACCGCAACCTCTCCATTGAGTCCCAGGCCAAGCAGGTTGACCAGGTCAAGCGCAGCGAGTCGGGCATGATCACCGACCCGGTCACCGTGCACCCAGGCGCCACCTTGGCCGAATGGGATGAGCTGTGCGCACAATACCGCGTCTCCGGCCTGCCGGTAGTTGACGAAAACCGCAAGCTGCTGGGCATCATCACCAACCGCGACACCCGCTTTGTGCCCCGCGAACGGTACATGACCACCAAGGTCTACGAGGTGATGACCGGAATGCCGCTGGTGACCGCTCACGAGGGCGTAGCCCCTGAAAAGGTCATTGAGCTATTGTCCAAGAACCGTATCGAGAAGCTGCCGCTGATCGATGAGGCGGGCAAGCTGACCGGCTTGATCACCGTCAAGGACTTCGACAAGGCTGAGCAGTACCCGCTGGCTACCAAGGACGACGAAGGCCGCCTGCGCGTTGCCGCAGCAGTTGGCTTCTTCGGCGAAGGCTACGAGCGCGCCATGACCCTGATTGACGCTGGCGTGGACGCACTGGTTGTCGACACCGCCAATGGCCACTCGCAGGGCGTGCTGGAAATGATTGCACGCCTGAAGAAGGACCCAGCCGCCGCACATGTAGACGTTATCGGCGGCCAGGCAGCCACCTACGACGGCGCCAAGGCACTGATCGACGCCGGCGCTGACGCCATCAAGGTCGGCGTGGGCCCAGGCTCCATCTGCACCACCCGCATCGTTGCCGGCGTGGGCGTACCGCAGGTTACCGCCATCTACGAAGCAGCCAAGGCCGCTATCCCAGCTGGCGTTCCCGTGATCGCTGACGGCGGCCTGCAGCACTCCGGCGATATCGGCAAGGCACTGGTTGCCGGCGCCGATTCGGTTATGCTCGGCTCCCTGCTGGCAGGTACCGCTGAGTCCCCGGGCGATCTGGTCTTCATGGGCGGCAAGCAGTTCAAGGCCTACCGCGGCATGGGCTCGCTGGGCGCAATGGAAACCCGTGGCAAGAACACCTCGTACTCCAAGGACCGCTACTTCCAGGCTGACGCGCCATCGAACGAAAAGCTGATCCCGGAAGGCATCGAAGGCCAGGTTCCTTACCGCGGCCCGCTGTCGGCTGTCACCCACCAGCTCGTTGGCGGACTGCGCCAGACCATGTTCTACGTTGGCGGACGCACCGTTCCCGAGCTGAAGGCACGCGGCAAGTTCGTCCGCATCACCGCAGCAGGCTTGAAGGAATCGCACCCGCACGACATCATGATGACCGTTGAGGCACCGAACTACCGTTCGCGCTAAGCGGGCCAGGCAAAGCGCCTCGGTTCATCCCCATGGGGATGAAC
>NZ_JBOGEG010000016.1:0-83212 GCF_050701915.1 Glutamicibacter sp.
GTTCCGGGGCGGGGCCGGCACGCTCCTACGCGTGCGGGCCCGGCCCCGAAGCCTTCCCTGGCTCTGGACTGCGGGAATTATTGAATCATTGTCCCGTCAGGGGAAATCGCATACCAGACCCCGCCTACTCCGTGGCCGGCGGTATCTCCGGGCTTGGCATCCTGGGCGAAGGTATACAGCGGCATGCCGTTGAGCGTCAGCTGCATTTCTCCCTCGGGGCTTTCTATGACGTCCACGTCACCGGTGACACCATCCAATGCCGGCTCATCGCTCGTGGTCGTGGCAATCGGCCACTTGGCCAGGCAATCACCGGTGCAAGCGCTGGTCGCTGCGCCCTTCTCATCCTTTGTGAAGTAGTACAGGGTCATGCCTTTGGAATCCACCACGACATCTCCTAGCTCGGTGGAAGCAACACCCAAGTCAGCCCCGGACCCGGTTTCCATTGGGGCTTCGCTGGTGCTTCCGCCTCCGCCCCCATATCCTCCGCCACCGCCGCCGGAACCAGTGCCGCCACCGCATCCGGCCAGCAGCAATGCCGCTGAGAACACGGCGGCCGTTGAAACCGCAACTCTCTTGCTGTTCTTGTTACCCATGGTCCGTTCCTTTCCTCGTGCAGGCTGAACCGCGTCCCAGGGGAGCGTGCTTACCGCGCCCTCACCCTATAAGACGCAGGGAATCGTGCCCGGGTTCACTTTTCATGGAATTTCTTATTCATACTTGGGCCATGGTTGAACCATTTGCCGCTCGGCTACGTCTAAGGAAGTGAAGCCTTGGATCACAGGAAACCTGATGGAACGAAGGTGCCCTTGGATGCGCAGGTAGTCTCCGATATCTACCGCGAGCACGGCGATGCCCTGCGGCGTTTCGCCATGCGAGTGGCACGCAGCCCAGAGGAGGCCGATGACGTGGTGCAGGAAACGGTGCTTCGTGTCTGGAAGGCCGCTCCGGACGTGACCGGTTCACTGCGCAGCTACCTCTTTGCCACGGCACGCAATGTCATCATTGACCGGCACCGACGAGCCGCCGCGAGGATCTCGGCAATTCCCCTGGGAGAAGTCGATCCCGAGTCCAACGGTTCGGCTGCCGGCATCGCCGAGGCCCTGGACCGGATCCTGATGGAGGAGGCGCTGATGCGTTTGAGCCTGGAGCATCGGCAGGTGGTAGTCCATCTGCATTACTTCGGTTCCACCGTGGCCCAAACGGCACTGGAGCTGCAGATCCCGGAGGGAACCGTGAAGTCCCGCGCCTACTATGCTCTGCGCTCGTTGCGCGAGATCCTGGTCGAGATGGGAGTGGAACAGTGAACGAGCACCTCGAACTCGGCACATATCTGCTTGGCGGGTTGGCTCCCGGAGAGCAAGCAGCATTTGAAGCGCACCTCTCCGGGTGCCAGCAATGCCAGCTGGATTCGCAGCAATTAGCCGCAGTGGGCCAACGGCTGCGCACTATGGACCGGGCAACCGCCCACGCCCTGCTCGCGGCTCGCCCTGCGGATCGGCAGTCTGCTGCCCCGGCCCGATCGATGGGGGACTTGAGGGTCCGGCGGCGCAACCGGCGGATCGCGCAGGGCGCCGGCTTCACCGCGGCCGTCGCGGCTTCGGTCGCACTGGGGCTCGGGCTATCGCCCGTGCTGTTTCCTTCGCAGGTACCGGAACCGGATGCCAGCTACGAGGTGCAAAGCAGCACCGGCGCGCAGGTGGCCTTGGGGCTGAACGCCAAGGCATGGGGCACCGAAGTGAATTTCAATGGCCACGACCTGCCCACCGATGGCAAGCTCTCGCTATGGGTGCTGGATGCGGCAGGAAGTGCCGACCAGGCCGGAGCCTGGCAGGCCACCGCTACGGGCCAGACGCAAATGACCGGTGCTGTGCCAGTGATGCTGCACGACATTTCGGCCATCCAGCTGCGCGATGCCGGCTCAACGGTGCTGGCCGAGGTTCCGCTGCCCCAGCATGGCACTTCCTAGCCCAGGAGCATCACGCGCGGATCCCTACCACGGCGAGGGCTCGTAATCCTTGAGGAAGCACCCGTACAAGTCAATGCCGCGCTCCCCGTCAACGATGGGCTGGTACACCCGGGCGGCGCCATCGATCAGGTCCAATGGGGCATGCCACCCGGCGGCGGCTTTGCGGACCTTCGCCTCATGCGGGCGTTCATCGGTAATCCAGCCGGTGTCCACTGCGGTCATGAGAATGCTGTCGGTGTTCAGCATTTCTTCCGCGCTGGTGCGGGTGAGCATGTTCAGCGAGGCCTTGGCCATATTCGTGTGCGGGTGCCCGGCTCCCTTGTAGCGGCGGGAGAACTGGCCTTCCATTGCTGAAACGTTCACGATGTACTTGCGCCGCGCCTGGCTGGCGGCCAATGCCGGGCGCAGGCGTGAAGCCAGCAAGAACGGGGCGGTGACATTGCACAACTGCACTTCCAGCATTTCCAGGGCGTCAACATCGCCTAGGATCTGGGTCCAGGAATTCTCCGTCACCACGTCCGGGATCAGGCCGCCCGCGTCGATTGCGGTTCCCGCTGCCATGCGTTCCAGCGATGCGGAGCCTGCGCGCATGGCCAACTCTGCCAGTTGCTGCGCATCGAAGCTTCCCGAAGTTGCCGGGGCCAGCAGGGCCGTTTGTTCCAAGCGGAAGGCACTGGCCAGGGCCCTGGGATGCGCAGCCGGCGGGTTCGCTTCTCCCCACAGCTCTGGTCCCCCGTTGCAGGCCAGCAATTCAGCTGCCAAGGGCTGGCGCTCGGATTCGATCAGATGCTGGTAAGAGTTGGCGGTACGCCGCACGGTCTGTGCCGCATTATTGATCAGAATATCCAGCGGGCCTTCGGCAGCGACGCGGTCTGCCAGGGAGATGACCTGGGCTGGGTCGCGCAGGTCGATACCGGCAATGCGCAGCCGGTGCATCCATTCGGCACTGTCCTCCACGGCCGCGAAGCGTCGTGCGGCGTCCTTGGGGAAACGCGTGGTGATGGTGGTGTGGGCGCCATCGCGCAGCAGACGCAGCGCGATGTGCATGCCAATTTTGGCTCGTCCGCCGGTCAGCAATGCGCGCTTTCCGCTCAGATCCGCGCGTGCATCCCTGCGTTCGCGTCCCGCGGCAGCGCAGTCCGGGCAGAGATAATGGTGAAAGGCATCCACGGTGGTGTAGCGCTTCTTGCAGATGTAGCAGCCACGCGGCTTGCGGAACTCCCCGGCACTTGAGCTGCCAGTTGAGCTGCTCAGATCCAGGCCGAGGGTTTCATCATCCAGCCGATGCGGCGAGCCGGTGGCGGTACGCTCAATCACGGCCCGGTCCGCGGCGCTGATTTCGGCACGCTTTTGGGACTTGCGGTACCGCTTGGCTGCTTTGAACATGTTGCTGGTGGCTCTGCGCACGGCAATATGCCGTTCATCCTCGGGGTCCAGCTGGTGCACCACCGATAAGACCTTCAACGCGGCGGACAGTTCCGCTTCGGTAAACAGTTCGGTTTCTAGTGCCTGCCCGGGCAGCGGTGTCAGTTCAGTCATCTCCCCACCAATTTTACGCGGTGGGTTGCACGCTACTTTCCCCGGGCGAGGTCGGCAAGGGTAGCGATGAGCAGGCGGCGCTCAACCACCTTGATGCGTTCGTGCAGGGTCTGTTCGGTATCGCCCTCCTCGATGGCTACCGCTTCCTGGCGCAGGATCGGACCGGTATCAACCCCGGCATCGGCAATGTGCACGGTGCAGCCGGTAACCTTCACGCCGTAGGCCAGCGCATCGCGCACGCCATGGGCGCCGGGGAAGGACGGCAGCAGCGCAGGGTGGGTGTTGATGTAGGTGCCGTCGAAAGCCTTGATGAATTCTTCACCGACGATGCGCATGAAACCGGAGGAGACAACATAGTCCGGGGCGTAGGACAAGCACTTTTCGGTTAGCGCATGGTTCCATTCGGCACGGTCCGCGAAGTCCTTGAAGTTCACCACGAAGGTCGAGATGCCCGCCTCTGCAGAGCGCTGCACGCCGTAGGTGTCGTGCTTGTCTGCACCGACGGCCGCAATCTCGACGTTTTCCAGCTGGCCGTCGGCCACTGCATCGATGACTGACTGGAGATTAGAACCGGTACCTGAAACCAAAACCACAATGCGCATGAGCTCAATTCTACGGTTCGCCGGTTCCTGCGCTTCAACCCGGACGCAATGTTGCACGGCGTTTCCCTGTGGTTGCCATAATCCCTGCCCCTGCTGCTGCATCGGCCATAGACTGGCCTTCACGGCGGCGTTCGACTTGGAGGTCTTGATGAGCCAGCTAGTTCCCGATGGCAAGGACTGGACCTTTGTCCTGGACACGGTGTGCGAGCAGTGCGCCCACGACGTGCGCAGCATCTCGCCCGGCGATGCCGTTGCCCGGCTTCCGGTGTGCGTAGACCGCTTTATCGAGGTGCTCGGGCGCCCCGATGCGCAGACCCGCACGGACCCTGCGCGCTGGAGCGACCAGGAGTACGTTGCCCACGTAGCCGAAATGCTGCAGGTGATGATCGGGCGCTTCGAATTGATGCTTGAGCACGATGACCCGACATTCCCCAACTGGGACCAGGACCGGGCCGCCGAAGAGGGAAACTACAATTCGCTGCCGGCAGGGCAGGTCGCCGAGCTTTTGCGCCAAAGCGCCGCCCGCTATGCCGCGAAGCTGTCGAGCATCGACCCGGCACAGTATTCCCGCCGCGGCCTGCGCTCGAACGGTGCCGCTTTTACCGTGGAAACCCTGAACCAGTACGCCTGGCATGACGTGGTGCATCATCTGTGGGATCTGGCTCCAGCGAGCAGCTAGCCGCGCCCGACACAAACGAATGGGCTAAATGGCAGGTGTTCTGCCCTTTGGCTAGACTTCTTGGCGTACGCGCGAAAACAGTTCTATGTAAGGAGCCAGGCAGTGATGCCCAAGGCACATCTCGGAAAAATTGCGGTACTGGCTTTCACCGGACTGCTGTGCTTATCTGCGTGTTCTGCCGGGATTCCGGAGGCCGGGGAATCTGATGCCCCGGTCCCATCGGCTGGAGAATACCTGCCGCTTCTGGCGCAACCGCAGAGCGACGAAGACAAGCTTCCAGAGGGATTTGAGGATACCGAATCCTACGATGCGGAAACCCGCCACCTGCTGGCCACCTCGGATTTTGGCAGGCACTATGTCGCCGTGGGCAGCGAAGGACAGTTGTGCATGGTGGCCATTCCAAAGCCGACGGAAGAAGATGGCGATTACGAAATCGCCGGGACCACCTGCCCGACGATGGATTACGTGGTGCAGAACGGTGTTCCGCTCAAGGTCGATGGCGGTGAAAACAGCCTCAAGATCGTCACCTACCTGATGCCTGCTGGCGTTAGCGACGTGACTGTGAAGAACTCCATCTCCGGGCTTCGCGCCGAGCACCCCGAGCTTGAAGCCGAAGATATCCAGGTAGTCGCCGAAAACGATTCGGTGCTGCTGGTGATGGAGGATTCGACCGCCCGAGCACTTGGAACGATCACCATCAACCGTCCTGGCGGCGATCCGCTGGTTTTGGCCAGTCTGACCTAGAACAACAGCGGCAAGCCTCTAGCCTTCGAGTACCGGGTCGGTCTCGAACAGCGGGGCAATCAGGTAGCCGATCGCGGTGCCCACACCGATTTGCAGTGCCAGTGCGCCTGCGGTCGCCCACATGTTCGGGCCGATCTCAACCAGTCGCCCAATGGCCAGGGACCCGGATGACAGCCAGGAACCGATCAGGCTCAACAGCCCGCAGACAATGCCGGTGAAGACCGCCAAGGACGCGGTCGATGCCGCCAGCGACAAGGCATTGAACGGAATCCGACGGGCAAACCAGTCTTCGAGGTGGTTCTCGCCCACGCGCAAGAAGTACCAGCCGGCGACAATGCCCGCGGCCACTGGAATCAGCAGGAACAGCCATTGATGCGCCATCTCCCCTGAAGGAAGGGCAGCCAGCATCGGAATCGACGGCAACGGGCCCACCGTGGTTTCAAGGGTGGACAGGGTGCTGCCGGTGCCGATGCTGAAACCGCCACCGCTGATCCAGGACAAGACCCAGAACACTGCATTCGGGACGAAGGAAAGCTGGACCGTAGTCAGCGCGGCCGAACCGATCGGGCCCGGACGCAGCTCCTGCGACACGTTAGCGACGTCGGTCCAGTGCACGCCCAGGTTGATGGTCAGCAGCAATCCGGAGATTCCCACGGCCGCAACATAGCCAAGGAACCCGGCCACGATCACATGCCATACGTAGGATCCGGCCCAGCGGCGATGCGGTGAGATCCGCTGAATATAGGCGGCCATGTCAACACCGAAAAGACGAGCCCAGGAGCCGGCTTCGCGGCGCGCACCAATGACCAGGCCCACGAGCGCGATGATCAGCGGAATGAAGGCAGCCGCGATGATATTGACCCGCGCGTGCGAATTATTGGCGAGGAACCCGATGCCGGTACCGATGGCCCCGTAAGCTACGAAGGCGCCGAGCAGCCCTTGCCAGAGCTGGTCGGTGTAGGAGGCGCGGGCGATGCGTCGTCCCGCACGCAAGCAGAACAAGAACGGCAATAGCGATAGTCCCAATGGGATCAGCGTGACCCATCCAGTCACCGAACTGGGGTCCGCCTCGGGTCCGAGATTCAAGAGCTCCACTGGCACGCCGTGGATGAGCAGCCAAATGAGCCCGCCGAACTGCAAGATGGCCTCAAACGAGTCTTCGAGGAAGCCGCCGCTGAAATAGACGGCGACCAGCGGCAGCGTGATCAGGGCAAGGCAAAAGACCACGGATTGCAGTATCTCGAAGACCCCCTGCAACGCCAGGGGCATTGGCCAGCCGTTGCGCAGGCGCAACATCACTGCCTTCATGGGTTTCTTTTCGCGGCTCATCATCTTCAATGTTGCCATCATTGGCGCCGACCGACCTCGATCGACGCGCAATGATGACCTGAAGGGTTGCCTAGAACACCGGGTTAGTAGCTGTCCGGTGCAGCGCTTTGGGCCTCAGAACTGAAGCTTGCAGCCAGTGTTTCGGTGGCACGTGCCAGCAGTGCCACGTCGGCGCCCACGCCCACGTAGTCCGCGCCGGCGGCCATGTATTCGCGGGCGCTCTTCTGGTCGAAGGCGTTGACCCCGGCATACTTGCCTGCGGCCTTGGCAGCATTGATGGACTTGATCACCGCGGCGACCACGTCTGGGTGGCTCTGCTGGCCAATGACGCCCATGGAGGCGGCCAGGTCCGATGGACCGATGAAAATACCGTCAACACCTTCGGTGGCAACGATTTCCTCGACGTTCCGCACCGCTTCATCCGCTTCGATTTGAACCATGATGGTGATGGTTTCATCAGCGCGGGTCAGGTACTCGGGGATGCGGTTCCAACGGGCCGAGCGGGCCAGGGCGGAACCGACACCGCGTACGCCCTTGGGCGGGTACTGGCAGGAGGCCACGGCAGCGGCAGCTTGCTGGGCATCATTGACCATTGGGATGATCAGCGATTGCACGCCCAGATCCAGGAACTGCTTGATGACCACCGGATCGTTGACCGCAGGGCGGACCACTGGAACTACCGGGTAGCTCCGGACAGCTTGCAGCTGGGCCAAGATGTTCTGCAGGTCGTTGGGCGAGTGCTCGCCATCGATGAACAGCCAATCGAACCCTGCACCTGCGCAGATCTCAGCGATCAGCGGGGAGGCCGAACATACCCAGATACCTGCCAACGAGTGGTCGGCGTCCTTGAGCGCGTCTTTCAGCGACGGATCTGCTTCTACTCGAAATGACATGTGACAGTTCCTAGCGGTCCGTAATCAGCAAAGACGGTATCCCCTGCATTGACCCACATTGGACGGGAGAAGGATCCGGCCAGGATGATTTCCCCGGCCTTGAGCTTGTCGCCGTGCGGGGCAATCTTGTTGGCCAGCCAGTACACGCCAGCGGCAGGGTGGTTCAGCACACCGGCTGCGACGCCGGTTTCTTCAACGGTCTGGTTCTTGAACAAGATCCCGGAGACCCAGCGCAAATCGACGTTTTCGGGCTTGACCGGATTGCCGCCGATCACCATGGCACCCATGGCGGCGTTGTCACTGATGGTATCCACAATTGTGCGGCCTTCCATCTCCACGCGGGCATCGAGGATTTCCAGAGCAGGGATGACGTATTCAGTAGCCTCGAGTACATCGAAAATGTTCGCCCTTGGACCTTCGATGTCCTTCTTGAGTTTGAAGGCCAGCTCCATCTCCACGCGGGCGCCGGTGAAGTCTTCCCACTTCAGCTTCGCGCCGGAATCGTAGACCATGTCATCAAAGATGATTCCGTAGTCAGGCTCCGTGATTCCGGTAGCCATCTGCATGGCGCGGGAAGTCAGCCCAATCTTGCGGCCTACCAGCACCCGGCCAGCAGCTTCGGAACGCTGGCGCCACAGGTTCTGGACCCGGTAGGAATCTTCTACCGTCATTTCTGGATAACGTGCGGTCAAACGCGGCACGGGAGTCCGTGTCTCGCCGGCCTGGACCAGCTCATCGGCAATGGCCGTGATTGTTTCCTCGGATAGCATCGACGGCTACACCTTTCACTACTGTTCAAACCTCTTGGAGCTGCCATCATCTCGAAGAGATGACTTAGCTCACGGTTCTTGATCGTACCGAGGTTCGAGATTGATGGCACATCGTACTAACATTTTGCTCCACATTCATGGCCGTTCGAGCTCCCATGCGCAAAAAAGAAATGATCCCACCACCATGCAACCCGGTGCGGGTACATGGTGGTGGGATCAACACGGCGGAACAGAACGCCTCAGGATCCGGACTTGAGGTTTGCCAGCAACGCTTCGAATGGCAATGAGGAGAGTTCATCGTCAGGATCGGCGAATTCGCTGACCGAAGGGGCGATGGAACGGGTATCCCCCAAATCCGCGTCAGCGGATAACTCCCCTTCGTCCAGGGACAGCACCAGGACGACTTCTTGCGCAACCCTGCGAGCGCGATCGGCCAGTGTGCCAGACAGTCCCTGCCCACCGAAGTCTTCCGAAGCCGCAAAAACCGTTGTCGGCATGATTTGCGCCCTGAGGTAGGAGAAGATCGGGCGCATGGCATAGTCAACCGCGAGCTGGTGCCGCTGGGTTCCCGCGGTGGCGGCTAGCACGACCGGCTTACCGTTTAGCGATTTAGGGTCCAGAATATCGAGGAAGGACTTGAACAGACCTGAGACTGACGCTGTGAAGACCGGGGTAACGGCCACGAGCACGTCAGCATTCACCACCGCGTCGATAACTTTTTGCAGGCCTGGGGCGGCAAAACCGGTGAGCATATTATTGGTGATCTCACCAGCATGCTCACGCAGTTCGATATTGCTCACGTCGGCCTGCACCCCCGCGGAAGCCAGCTGCGTGGCAATATTCTGTCCGATTTGCTGACCCAGCAGCGAGGAGCTCGACGGAGTTCCCAGCCCACCGCTAATGACGACTACTGACTTGCTCACGATTCCTGACCTTCCACTATTTATATGCGTATGCATGTATCAACAGCAGGGGCGCCAGGTGTATTCCCGGCATTGGAAGATCTTTTTCGATTCGCCGGCCAAGGTCGGTTTTTCACTATTGTGACGGTCGCAAATTTATTGATAATATCTGCCTATGAGCAATTCGAAGCCACAGACCGAGAACCAGCGCGCAATTGAAGATGGCGTCCGCACTGACTTCAAGAACACGATGTCCTACGGTAGCTACCTTGATCTGGAACGCATCCTGTCCGCGCAGCATCCGGTCAGCGTTCCCGAGCACCACGATGAAATGCTCTTCATCATCCAGCACCAGACCAGCGAACTGTGGCTCAAGCTCATGCTCCATGAACTCCTCGAAGCTCGCCGCCTGCTGGGCCTCGATGACTTCGGCAAGGCACTGAAATGCCTTGCCCGTGTAAAGCACATCCAAAAAACCCTGACCGAACAGTGGTCGGTCCTGGCTACCCTGACGCCGCGCGAATACGCACAGTTCCGCGGCTTCCTCGGTTCGTCCTCCGGGTTCCAGTCTTTCCAGTACCGCGCCGTCGAATTCATCCTGGGCAACAAGCATGACGGCATGCTCAAGGTCCACGAGGCAGATCCAAAGGCCCACGAACTACTGTCCAAGCTGCTTCACGAGCCAGGTCTCTACGATGTCTTCCTCGCGGCTCTGGCCCGCCACGGTTACGACATTCCCGAAGAGGTGCTTTCACGGGACTTCACCAAGCCTTGGGCATTCCAGGAGGCACTGGTGCCAGTGTTCAAGGACATCTACGAGTCGGAGGACACCCGCTGGGGCTTCTACCAGGCCTGCGAGGACTTGGTAGATGTCGAGGACAACTTCCAGGCATGGCGCTTCCGCCACATGCGCGTTGTCCAGCGCACCATTGGCTTCAAGCGTGGCACCGGAGGTTCCTCGGGCGTTGACTTCCTCAAGCGCGCCCTGGATCTGACCTTTTTCCCAGAGCTGTTCGCGGTGCGTACCGAAATTGGCAAGTAACACCTCCCTCACGGCGCTGAGCCTCGATGATTTCGAGGCGAGAAGCGGAAGCGCCACATCGATTATCCGCACGATTACCGGCCTTTATATACGGCACGAGAAAACACCGGTGGCGCGCACCCAGATAGTGGAGCTGGCCCGTGCTGCCGGAGTTTCGGTCCCTGCGGCGCAAACCGCCATCTCTCGACTAATTGACCGAGAAGTACTGGAAGCAGCGCAGCCTTCCACCTTGCGCGTTTCGAGCGCCGCGCAACAGATGTTTGAGCGTGGCACCAGAAGAATATTCACCCCACGTCAAATGTCGGGCACCGACCCCTGGTGCCTGGTGGCCTACTCGCTGCCGGAGACCTTGCGCTCATTGCGCCACCAGGTTCGCAAGAATTTCCTGCAGCTTGGCGGAGGCATGCTCGGATCCGGGTTATGGATTTTCCCTGAGTACTTGCGCGAGGAAGTCTCGGCGGTGCTCAGCGCCTTGGGCGCCAGGGAACATGCGACGCTTTTCACCGCCCAGCAACCGCACTTCCCCGGAACACCGCAGCAGGCTGCCGGGCAGTGGTGGGATCTTGAGCGCCTGGGCACGTTGCATCTAGCCTTCTTGGAGAGCACCGAGTCCTTCGATTCCAGCGACACTGCTCCGCCCAGCGCTTATCGGGGGTACGTCAAGATGGTCGATTCATGGCGCGCCCTTCCCTACCTTGACCCCGGTTTACCGGGGTTCATGTTGCCCGCGCATTGGCCCGGCGATGAAAGTCGAGAACGCTTCTTGGCACTGTCCACCGCATTCCAGGAACCAGCCTTGCTCTTCGCACGCTCGCTTCTGGCTTCCTAGCTCCAGACTGGTTCGTCTTCTCCATACGGCGCAGGCGGATCGGCGTAGTCCAGTGCTTGGCCTGCCAGGCTGAAAGGCGGCGGGACATATTCAAGAGTCCCGTAAGCGCTATCCATTCGCTTCAGCCGCACGCCACTGTCGAATTGAGCGGGTTGTTGCGTGGCGTCGAATGCGAACAGGGCATGAGCCGTCCGAGCCAAGGAGAATCGCACCGACCCGGTACGTCCTTGGGCGCTGCGGGCACGAACCAAGGCGATAATGGCAGCAGCGAGCCCGTAACCGGTGGCGTGATCCAGGGCCTGCACCGGCAGAGCGCCCGGAGATTGCCCGTTGCCACGGTAGACCTGTGAAATGCCGGTGGCGGCTTGCACGATGCTGTCGAACCCGCGCCGCTGGGCCCAAGGCCCTGAAAAGCCCCACGCACCTAATTCAGCAACAATGAGCTCCGGGTACCGCTGGGCTAATTCATTCTCGCCAAGCCCTGCCCTGGCCAAGGCCCCGGGGCGATAGCCCAGGATGACGGCATCAGCATCCTGCAGCAGTTCGTGAATCCGCGCCTGCCCCGATGCGCTTTTCAAATCCAGCAGCGTGCTGCGCTTGCCGAATCCGGTATCAACATATTGCCAAGGCAATTCGGGGAGTAGCGGCCCGTCCACGCGCAAGACCTGGGCGCCAAGGGCGGCGAGCGTTCTGGTTGCGGTGGGGCCGGCGATAACCCGTGTGAGGTCCAAGACCTTCAACCCGTGAAGCGGCATTCCTGCGCGCGGTTCAAATTTCCAGACCGGGGCCGAACCTATTGGGCGCATGCGAAATTGTGCCCAGTGCCCGCTGCCGGCCACCTTGCCTTCGGCTGAGCTGAGCCACTGTTGACGTGATCGCACCTGCGCGGCAATTCCCCCAGCTGCAACGATGCGTTCTTGGGCATCGTGGGCTGAAAGGCTTGCCAGCGCATCTGCAACTTTGATCCCCGCAGATGCTCCCAACGCGGATTTGAGCGAGTGCTCGTGATGAGGGTAATTCGCGTGGGTTCTGATCCAGCCATCGGCAGTTCGGTAAAATCCCGAATATGGAGCAAAACCTTGCGTTTTCTCCCCAGCAATGCGCAAGTGAGCAGAGGACGCGAAAGCAGCTGCGATATCCGGCGTCTCCGATGCCAGCCACGGTGACGAAGCGGCAAGGGCATTAAGCGCGGTGCAAACCAAGCCAACGGATCGCGCTGCGAGCTTCTCCACATTCAAGGGACCAGCCCACCAGACCGCGGGCCCGGTAATAGGGCAGTTGCCAGCCGCCTCGAGCAATCGGTGCGCAATGAACCCTGATCCCAGGATGTTCTCTACCGCCACGCGCTCATCTTCGGAATGTCGCATGCGCCCCAGCCTATACCTGGATATTCACCACTACGGTGCAGGCAGCTCCAAAACAGGAAACCCGCGTCGCGTAAAAAATACGCGACGCGGGTTTTCTGAAGCTCTGCGAAATTAGTTCGCTGGAACGTTCAGGGTCTGCCCAACCATGATCAGGTCTGGGTTGGTCAGCTGGTCGTCGTTCAAGACGAACAGGCCGCGCCAGTCCTTGACGCCAAGCTGGTCGGCAATCTTGGCCAAGGTATCACCTGACTTGACGGTGTAGTCCTTGCCCGAATCGCTCACGTCAATGTTGAACACTGGTGCCTTTGGAGCCGGAGCAGCGTGCTTTGGAGCCGCCTGCTGCTTAGGAGCCTGCTTCTGAACCGGAGCGGTCTGCTGCTTTGGCGCTGCCTGCTGCTTCGGTGCTGCCTGCTGCTTAGGTGCTGCCTGCTGCTTTGGCGCTGCCTGCTTCTGAGGAGTCGCGGAACCCGAAGGGGTACCGCTAATGCCCAGCTTTGCAGTACATGCTGGCCATGCGCCCCAACCCTGAGATGCCTGGACCTTGGTTGCAATGCGGATCTGCTCGGCCTTCGAGGCCTGGTGCGGCATGCCCGAGCCGCCAAACGCCTTCCAGGTGGACAGCGAGAACTGCAGGCCGCCGTAGTAGCCATTGCCGGTGTTGATCGACCAGTTGCCACCGGACTCGCACTGAGCAAGCTTGTCCCAGGTGCCTGCAGCGTTAGCTGGTGCGGAAGCGGCAACGATTGCGGTGCCGGCAACTGCAACGGCGGCCAGCGAGGCTCCACCGCGACGGATCAAGTTCTTGGTCTTCTGCTGGATCATGATTCTCCAGTTGCTCTTCCCGCGCTCAAGTCTTCCTAGACCATCCTTGTGCACCACTCAGCGTCGCATTTCGACTTTGATTAAATACTGCCCTGGTGAGTGGTTTGGAAGTCCCGGCAGTACCTGTTTCCCCATAACACTGCGAGTGTTATCGAAACGTTATGAACGACCATAACGCACCAACCCACCACCCTCGCAACTCAGGAAACGGTCAGAAACCCCGTAAATACAGGTCACTTGGTTAGAAAAAAGTTTTAAATCTGCTCCGAAATCCACCACGATCCCCATATCAAGCAACGAAAATGTTACTTTCCAAAAGTGGATATTCATCAGCGCACTGTGATATAGCTTGCAATCCGCTCGCGGGTCACGCCCAGCGCCCTCTAAGGTTGCATTCCTGCGTCGCCATAGGTGGAAAAGCTGCGCCCGATACGAACGGCGGAAGGCACTCTGAAGGGGCATTATTTCTCCAGCAGACGCCCGCTTCCTCGCTGCCCTCTCAAGGTATTCCCGGGCAATGGACACACCGCGACGCTCAAACAACAAGTCAACTAAATTGCCCTTAGGTAATGTGTTTCAAGAAGCCAGAGCTGTAGGTTTGATTTCATCAGTCAGACAGGGGAACTCAATGCCAGTAAAAGGCAGCATGACCAAAGACCGATTCATAGAATCCTTGACCTGCTATCCCCGAGCCCTGCGGGAATTCTTTCGCAACGATGGACTAGATGTAGCAGCCTCCCTGTCTTACTTCATGGTCCTTGCCATGTTCCCCGGCTTGTTGGCATTGATCTCGCTCTTGTCCTTGGCAGGTGCCAGCGAAAGCGGCACCAAATGGATCATGGAGCTGCTAGAGCAAAGCCTCGCCCCGAACGGACAATCCGTAAGTGGCGACTCCCAGCAATTGCTCGACACGGCCGAACAGTTGCTCGCAGGTTTGGCATCCCAAGCCAGCGGAACGTTCTGGGCAATCCTCGCCGGTTCACTCGGTGCGTTATGGAGTACATCTGGATACGTCACGGCATTTAGCCGCGCGTTGAACCGGCTTTATGGTGCGCCGGAAGGCCGCCCGCAGTGGAAGCGCCGTCCGCAGATGTTCCTGATTACCGTACTGATTATGCTGGTTGCGGTCGTGACCCTGGTGCTCTTGCTAGCTTCGGGCTCCGTCGCCCGTGGAATCGGCAATATCATTGGCATGGGTGACAGCTTTGTACTCGTGCTAAATATCGCTAAGCCCCCATTGATGCTCGTGATGCTGCTCCTGGTTCTGGCCTTGCTTTACTACTTCACCCCCAACGTCAAGCCAACGAAATTCCGCTGGTTCTCGCCCGGCACCCTGACGGCTCTGGTGATCCTGGGACTGTCGGTCTTCGGCTTCGGTTTTTATGTTTCACAGTTCGCCAGCTACTCCGCCACCTACGGAACCATTGGTGGCGTGATCATCTTGGTTCTTGCTTGCTGGATCAGCAACATCGCTTTGCTCCTCGGAGCCTTGGTGGATATCGAATTCATCCGCCTCCGCCAGCTTCGCACGGGCATGCCTGCCACCGATGATGTACTTCTTCCGCTGCGTGATGACACTTTGGTAGCCAAGCAGGAATTGGCAACTTACAAGGACCTCGTCCAGGCCCAGGAAATCCGTATCAAGCACGGTGGCGACCCACTGCAAGATATGGAAAGGGATCCATCCACCAGGCCAAAGCGCAAGATGAAGCTACTCCCCATGGGGCTGGTTGCCGTGGCGGCTTGGACCGCTAGCCGCGTGAAAACCAAACGCGATCTGCGCAGGGGCTCAGAATAGTCCCAATAAACTCAGCAGTGCCCACCAGAGGCCACCAGAACCCAAAACAAGAATCACCAAAACCCACAATGAGGCAAAGGTCCGCGTAGCCTCGGCGATCAAGTATGCATCGGATTGCGCAATATCCTGGCGTCTCCAGAGATGTACCGAAAGAAGCTTCACAAAGTCCTTAAGGCCAGCCAGCAGCAAGAACCCAGCGATAAGCAAAGCCAGATACAGGTACGCTTCGACAGGTGCAAAGAAGACCACTCCCAATGCCACTACTGCGCTGATAGTGCACACAATAAAGGCCGGCCAATTTCGGACAAAGATCAGCGCCAGCAGGAACAGCAACGCGTAAATTCCTAGCGCCCGCCCGGAATAGCCCGTAGATATCCCCCACAGCATCAAGGCTGAAACCCATATTGGTGCGGGGTACCCGAAAATCCCCGAGACAATGACAGAGATCTTGCCCCGTCCAATACTTCGCACTTCTCCGGAGTGGTCCCAGCCCAACCGCAGGCCAGCCACATATCTACCCGTGAATAAGGCCGCGATGATATGGCCGAGCTCATGAATAAGCGTGGAGTACAAGCCGGTGATACGCCAGACCGGACGGGGTACCACCAATAGCAGGATCACGAACGCAACGATCAGCCACTGCCACTGGTTCAAGGCCACGTTCACCGGCTGCGAGAGCCGCTCCCAGGCCTGGGCAATATCTAGATTCATTCCTGCTCCTAAGTGGCGTTCGGTATTACTCATTCTTGCAAGCCCCACCTAATACCAAGTGGCCGGAGAGTGCATGTCCCGACTTTCTGGGAAACATCACAGGTGACGGGCATAGTCTGCAAAGCGAAACATTTTGCTATATATCTGGAGGAGTCTCATGTCTCGCATCGTTTCAACCGCCTTGGCCACCACCGGTTTAGTGGGCGGATACGCTACCGGTCGTGCCACCAAGAAGCGCCCGCTGGCTGCGGTAGTGCTCGGTATTGCAGGCGCCGGCGCCTTCGTGCTTTGGAAGAAAGATGCTGGAACGGCTAAAGCCATTGCCTTGATCAGCGCCTACCTCGGAGGCTTCGGCGCTTCTCATCCGCTGGCCAAGAAAATCGGTGCGTGGCCAGCGGTGAACTCGGTGACGGCTGGCGTTGCCATTCTCTCGCTCGTTCTTGGCGGTTCCAACAAGAACAAAGAAGAGCTGTCCTAATCGGCATCAGCGAATCTGTCGGGGTCTGGTGCTACGTTGACTAGGTAAGAAACAAGTCAACGAAAGGCTCAGGCCCCGTGTTCTTTCTAGATGATCAGTTCATCTTCTCAGCGAGTGACCTGTCAGTCTCCGTTGACTGCAACTACCAATCCCTGTACCTGCTGGACGTGAAACTCGGCCTGCGTCCCAAGCCTGATACGGCACGAGACGAGATGCTGGAACGTACGGCGGTGCTCGGCGACGCCCATGAGCGGAACGTTCTCAAAGACCTAATAGCTACCTACGGCGATTACGACCCGGAGACGGGAACCGGCGTCAAGCAATTTACTGATCGTCCGCAGATGTCTCCAGCCGGTCTTCGGGCAGCCCACGAAGCGACCATGAATGTGCTTCGCAACGGTGCCGATGTCATTTTCCAGGCCACATTCTTCGATGGGGCTTTCATTGGCTTTGCTGACTTCCTGGTCCGTCAGGAGGACGGCACCTGGGCCGTTTGGGATACCAAGCTCGCCCGCCATGCAAGGGTCAGCGCCCTGCTTCAGATCGCAGCCTACGCGGATCAGATGCTGGCAGAAGGGCTCCCCGTGTCCACCTCGGCAACACTGGTCCTCGGCGACGGGACTCATTCGGTGCATCGGGTTGATGAAGTGCTGCCAGTCTTCCGGGCCCAACGCGAACGATTCTTGAAGATGGTGCAGGAACACCGTGCGACAAACCAGCCAGTTCGGTGGAACTCCGATGAACTGCGCTTATGCGGTCGTTGTGATTATTGCGAAGAGCAGGCTCAGGAAACCCGCGACCTTCTATTGGTCGCTGGCATGTCCATGGTGCAGCGTGAGAAGCTTCGCGCCCGTGGCATTTTCACCATTGACCAGCTCGCCCGGTTGGAGGCTGAACCGGGTACATCCCTGCAACGTGTCGCGGAGCAGGCCAAAATGCAGTTGGGCCTGGCTGAAACAGATGGCAGGGTCCAAGGCGTCTCCTATCGGGTGAAGAACGAAGGCCCGATCTCCTCGTTGCCGCGTCCTGATCAAGGCGACATCTTCTTTGATTTCGAGGGCGACCCGCTCTATCAGGAACCTTCCGACGGCTCCTGGGGCCTGGAATACCTCTTTGGCGTCATCGAATATGACACCGGCGTGCCGGTGTTCAAACCCTTCTGGGCGCATAGCCGTGCCGAAGAACGACAAGCATTCCTGGACTTCATTGCCTATGTCGAAGAACGCCGCCAGCGGTTCCCGCACATGAAGGTCTACCACTATGCACCCTATGAGAAAACTGCCCTGCGCAAGCTCTCGCAGGTGCACATTGCTGGTGAGGACGAAGTCGACCAGTGGCTGCGTGAGAACCTGCTAGTCGATCTCTACGAGACCGTGCGCAATGCCTTGGTGGTTTCCACCCGCTCATACTCCATCAAGAAGCTTGAACCGTTGTACATGGGAGAGCACCTTCGCTCCGGGGATGTCACCGATGCCGGAGCATCGGTGGTCGCTTATGCCCAGTACATGCTGGCGCGGGATTCGATGAACGATGGGGCCGCTGAAGCCATTCTCGAGTCCATTGCCGATTACAACGAGTACGACTGCCTTTCCACCCTGCGCTTGCGAGATTGGCTGCTCTCGCTCAGCGATGAGGCGCCTGGCACTCTGGCGGATATGCCTGAGCCCGGCCCGGCCGGTGACGAATACGAGCCCACAGCCGAAGAGCTTCGGCTGCAAAACTACCTTGCGGACCTTCCCCACGCTCAAGCGCTGAGCGACGATGACCGCGCGATAGCAATGGTCGCCGCTGCTACCGGTTACAACCGCCGTGAAAAGAAGCAGTTCTGGTGGGAGCACTTCGATCGCTTGTCCGCGCCGGTGGATGATTGGAGCGATGCCAGAGGAGTGTTCATTGTGGACACTGCGGAAGTACTCGAAGATTGGCACAAAGCCACGCCTCGGGCGCGCACCTATACGCGTGTGACTAGATTGCAGGGGACCTTGGCGGAAGGTTCCCTGCTCTCCCCCGGCTCATCAGTGTTCGCCATGTTTGATGCTCCGTTGCCTGAAGGTATGGCCGTTGATGACTCCGTGCGCGGTGGCGCATTCAACGCCACGGTAGTCGAGCTCGGAGCGGGCTGGATTACCATCTCGGAGAAATCCAGTGCCAAGGTCCCTGACTATGGTGCGCTTCCTTGTGCATTGACGCCTGATAAGCCGTTGGCGACGATGAGCATCGATGCTGCGCTCAAGGAGATCGCCCAGTTGGTTGGCTCCACCGTGCCTGTACTCCCGGAACGGCCGGGAATCGACATCCTGCGGCGGATTCCGCCACGCCTGAAGACCCTTGCGGCGCCGGTGGAACCAGCCCTGGTTGATGGCCAGGCGCAGATCTATCCTGCCGTGGTTCAGACGTTGAAGGATCTGGATAATTCCTATCTTGCGGTACAGGGTCCTCCGGGGACCGGCAAGACCTTCGTCGCTTCGCATGTGATCCGCGAACTCGTTGATTACGGATGGAAGATTGGTGTGGTTGCCCAGTCCCATGCGGTGGTTGAAAACGTCCTGCGGAAGGCGGTAGATGCCGGGGTCGATCCCGAGGCAGTAGCCAAGGAAGTCAAGCACGATGATCCGGTTCCTTGGGCCGGCACGTCCAAGGATTCCTTGACTGAAGTTCTTCAGGCTTCGGGCGGTGGGCTCATTGGCGGTACTGCCTGGACACTGACCGGTTCGAAGGTTCCTGCAGATAGCCTGGATTTGCTGGTTATCGATGAGGCCGGGCAGTTCTCATTGGCCAATACCTTGGCGGTGTCACGGGCAGCCCGCAATTTGCTGCTGCTCGGTGATCCTCAGCAGTTGCCGCAAGTCACCCAGGGTACTCATCCGCAGCCGGTGGATGAATCGGCGCTGGGCTGGCTTTCCGGTGGCGAACCGGTGCTGCCAACCGAATTGGGCTACTTCTTGGCAGCTTCATGGCGAATGCATCCAGCGCTTTGCGCCAAAGTTTCGGCATTGAGCTATGACCACCAGCTGTTCTCGGCAGACGCCGCCGGGTTGCGGCTGCTCGAAGGCACACCGGCCGGGGTCGAGACGGTGTTCGTTGAACATCGAGGCAATACGGTCAGCAGCGCGGAAGAAGCCGGGACTATTGTCCGATTGGTTCGTGAGCATTTGGGAATGATGTGGAGTCCTGGTGCAGGCAAGCCTGCACGCCCATTGGCCGCCGCTGACATCCTGGTGGTTGCTGCCTACAATGCCCAGGTAAATCTGGTGCGCGATGTCCTCGAAGCTGAAGGGCTGTCGGCGGTCAAGGTGGGAACGGTTGACAAGTTCCAGGGACAGGAAGCACCAATTGTGCTGGTGACCATGGCATGTTCGAGCGCTACCGATGCATCGCGTGGCATAGAATTCCTGCTCAACCGCAATCGCATCAACGTTGCGATTTCCCGTGGCCAATGGAAGGCCATCATCGTGCGTAGCGAAAGGCTCACCGATTACCTGCCCTCCAACCCATCGACGCTCTCGCAGCTCGGTGCATTCATGGCTTTGTAGCTTGATGATGGATTGGTCCGGTCATTCGCGCGCCGGATCAATCACATCCTCGACTTTGAAGAAACTTCCCAGAACGGGCCGGTCGCCGCGTAGTTCCTTGGCGAACTGCAACCCATCCACATTGATGCGCATCTGCCGCTGGTATTCATCGCCCTGCTGCATCCATGCGCGAATCGTTCCATCAACGCCGTAGAAGTAATCGAACCCCTGGTCTTTGAAGAACTGATAGCGTGCCCCTGCGTAGCGCTGGGTCCGGGCAATATCTGATCCAAAAGGATAGATGTAGTGCCCGGTTTTTCCCACGATCGGTTCCACTTCGGCTTTCCACAGTTTGGTGTCCCGCTTGAGCCGGTCCATGCTGACCGTCCCGGTGGCAATGTGCCCCCACGAATGAGACGCGAAAACCCAACCGCTGTTCTTCATCGCTTCCGCGATCTCCGCGGCCTTCTTCTGGTCAGCTTTCAGAGTTTTGCTCTGCGGGTACTGGCTGGCCGAGGTGCGGTAGCCGAATGCGCCGTTATATCCGGTCATTGCGATCAGGCCGCGAGCGTCCCGATAGGTGAAATCGGGATGTTCCGCTATGAAGTCATCGACCATCGTGGTGACGTCAAAAGCGCCAACCTGCGTTTTTCCCTCCGCGTCCACGTATTCGTTACGGACCTTGCCGTCCTTATCCAGCACGAGTTTGCTGGCGAAGCCATCACCTTCCATATATTCGTAATAGCTCAGGTCATCGATGGACAGCACCAATGGCTTCTTGCCCTTGGGCAGCATGATGTCCCGATACTTCATCTGCCCCTGCTCGTCGAGCGAGGCGAAATCTCCCGGGTTGACCAGCACGTAGTCACGCGCATACAGCTCGTTGAGAATGGCCGCAAACTCTTTTTGAGTCACCATGTAGTTGGCGTATCCCTGTGAACTGCTGTCTTCGTCAAAGGCTCTGTCGGGATCGACAATCAGCGAGTGAAAGAACAGGTGAGGTATATTATTCGGCTCTTCCCAAGCCGAAACCTGGCCTTTCTCATCTTCTAGGCCGCCGGCCATCTGGTTCAGCTGTTCGGCGCTGTCTTTCTTGGCGAGTTTAATGGCCGCGTCATAGTCGTATCCGTCAGCTAGCCGGTTGATCTCGGCTTTAACGCCGTCCACTCGTGCTTTTTCTTTCTCAGCCTTTTCGACGGCAGCAGGATCCGGGGGCGGCGTTGACGGATCCTCTGCAGCGCTGCACCCGGCAAGGCCCAGCGCCAGCCCGAGCGAAATCACTAATCGTAGGTTCTTCAATGGCTGCGACCTCCGTGACCTCCACCGCGCCCGCAAGGCCGGAAGAAAACGAGTTGTCATCTGGTTATTTCGACCCTACACAGATAGCGCAGGGGGCAACACCCTTTCACGATGAATTATCGAACTTGAGCGGTGTCTAACATTCAGCTTTTAGGGAGCTCACATTTTGGAAGGAGTCCAATGATTTAGAATTGATTGGTTAGGCATCCCAAAGATCAAGGAAGTTCATGCAGCCCTCGCACCGCGCGAATAGTTTGTGGCTTCAGTCCCAGCAGTTCAAAAGCTCGGCCGCGTATCGGCTTCTGACCGCCCAGCCGTGGGCTGTGGCGTTCATCCGTGCAGAGTTCACCGCAGATCGTTCCCGTATCGCATTGGAACTTTTCCATGCCTCCTTGGATTCCTTCCTGAAGCAAGCGCGCAAAAGCGATGACCAGATTCCCGTCTCGTATTCGGCTCAGGATTTCGCCGAGACATGGGTAAAACAGGGAATTCTGGCTCGTCCGCTGATTGATGGACGCTTCGTGTATGAACCAAGTGCGCAGACCCTGCGCGCCCTGCGCTTCTTGGCGGATTTTTCCACCGATGATTCGCATTTGAACTCGTCGCGTCTGAACACTTTGCTTTCTTCCTTGGAATCCCTGGCCCATGAAACGGATCCGGATCCCGAAGCGCGTATCCGTGCCCTCGAATCCCAGATCGCGCTACGCCAAGCCCAAATTGACCAGCTGCGCAGCGGGGATGATCCGGCGGTGCTTTCTCGCACGACCGCGTTGTCGGCAACCCGTTCCGTACTCGATCTGGCATCCAGCTTGCCAGCAGATTTCCGACGCATGCGCGATGGCGTCCAAGATATGCTCCATTCATTGCGTGAAGGTATTTTGGATGCTTCCACAGCCAAGGGCGTAGCCGTGGGCCAGGTTCTTGAAGCTGACCGTCAATTGCGTTCCACTGCCGAAGGCGAAACCTTTAGCGGGTTCACTGAATTCCTGAATTCCCCGGAAGCACAGCAGCGTTTCCGCGCCGCATTGGCCGAAGTCCTGGAACGCGACTTCGTAGATGATCTGGAAACTCCCGAACGCCAGATCCTCACTAACCTGTTGCGTGAATTGCGCCGCCAGGCAGCTGAAGTCCATGCCTCCTACGGCAAGCTCTCCGAATCCCTGCACGCTTTCGTGCAGTCTGAGGACTACAAGCAGGCCGAGCTATTGCGCCAAGCGGTCCGCGAAGCTGAACTAGCGATCAGCAAGTCCACGAGCCTGAAGCCCCGCAGCGGACTGGCCCCCATGGAGCTCTTCGCTCCGCAGTTTGTCACCCTTGCCGGACTTGGAATTTACGACCCTTCCGAGCATGTGGCTCCGCCTCCGCTGGCTCAAGCGCCAGAATTCAGCGAAGCCGACATTGTGCGTAATCCCTCAACGCCCCAAGCCGACATGCCGTTGCTGCGTGAATCCATCACCCGGCATCTGAGCCAGTCCAGTTCCGGCTCGATTCGGTTAGATGAAGTCTTCGAATCCTTGGATGCCGAGCAGCGGCACTTGAATTCGATTCGCGCCCTGGTGGAAATCGGGCGCACCAATGGCGAATCACTGAATGAGAGCGATCTGCTCAGCATCCATTTCCAGCAACTCGATGGTTCCATGCGAACCGCAATCCTGCCCGCGTTAAGCTTTACGAAGGAGCCGCTATGACCAAGAGCGATTCATACGCCGCACCGATCACCGAACCAATGTTTGAGGGCGATACCGGGAAGTTCTCGCTGCCGCTGCGCCAGCTGCTGGTCCGGTTGATGCGCGGCCCGTACCTGGATGGATCCATCGATGCCTCGGCTTGGCAGCTGTTGCTGGACCAGCAGCAGGGCATCAGCGATTACTTCTCCGAGATTTTCTTGGCACTGCAGCTAGACATGGATCGCAAGATCGCCATGCTTACCCCGGTCCAGATTGAACAGGTCCACACTTCTCCTATCGCTCCGCGCCGTCCGCTGAAGCGTGATGAAACCCTGCTGGCTCTGCGACTGCGGCTGTTGCTCGAACAGCATTCGGGCAGCGGCAGCGATGCCGTGATTTCGCGTGCGGGCATGCACGAGATCCTGGCCGAGCACCGCCAGACTTCAGACCGGGATGACAAGCGCTTTGCCGAATCCTGCGATGCTGCGGTTACCCGCCTGCAGGCTTTGCGCCTGCTGACCGGCACCGAGCTGGAAAATGAGTTCCGCATCTCCCCTGCGCTGGCGATGGCGCTACCGATCACCAATATTCAAGACATCCCGCGCTACATCGCGGCAATCGACGCTAATGACCCAGCTTTCAATCTGGGAGCCGAAGAAGCTGATGACCTCGCAGAGCAGACCCCCGAGTTGGTGCAGGAGTAACCGATGAGCATTGAAATGACTCTCCCGCTGGGCGGGGCTCTCAACCCAGGCCAGCATCGTCTGAGCCGAGTCCAGATTGTTAACTGGGGCACCTTCCACGGCTTGCATGATCTGGCCGTGGACCGTGCTGGCACCTTGGTCACCGGCCATCCAGGCGTGGGCAAATCCACCTTGTTTGATGCGATGGGCCACGTCTTTTTCGCGACTCCTCGCCTGAACGAGTCGGCCAATGATGCGGCCACCCGCGAGGACCGCCGCACCACGTTCTCCTACATGCGCGGGCGCAAGTTCAAAACCAGCGCCGGTACTGTCTACCAGCGCCCGGGTGCGACGTGGAGCGCCATTGTGCTCAGCTACGACGATGGCATGGGCAACACCGTTACAGCCGGCGCGGTCTTCGATTTGCCCGATGCCGGCCTAGAAGGACAGGTCTCCAAGCACTATCTGTTGTGCGAAGGCAAGGTCAATATTGCGGAGCTGGAAAACCACGGCCCGCGCCGCTTCACCGTCTCTTCATTGTCCAAGGCCCTGGCGCCGAGCGAGGCATTCGATACCCACAAGGCGTTCATCGAGCGATTGCGCCGCCGCTTAGGCGTCGAAAGCGATAAGGCATTTGCCCTGTTGCGCACCTTGCAAAATGGCAAGGGCCTGGCCAAGGGCGTCAACCAGTTCTTCCGCCACGAAGTGCTGGAAGAACCGGCCACATTGAAGGCTGCAGCCGCAGCAGTGGAAGACTTCGCTCACTTGCGTGGCATCTACCGCCAGCTGGATACCGCCCGTGCCCAGCGTGACGTGCTCGCACAGGTGCCGGAGCAGGATCAGGCCTACCGTTCCTTGGCTGGACAGATCGCCACCGCCAGGCAATTGCTGGAAAGCGACGTCCACACTTTGGAAGCCCAGGTCCGCCAGCTGGTACTGCGCAATGATTTGAACTCCCATGAAACGGAGCTAGCCAAGCTCAAAGCCGAAGAGGCTGGGCTGCGGCAGCGCAAGGAAAAGCTCGATGACCAGCTGGCGTCGCTGGAGGCTGCCCACGATTCCGCGGGCTCTGCTTCCTTGATGCTGCTGGAGCGCGAGGCCGATGTGGCTCGCAAGGCGTTGAGCGAGAAGGAGAACATCCTCCGCACACTGCAGCAGCAGGCCGCGGATGCTGGCTTGGCCTTCGACTTCTCAGCCACCGGCTTGGATGAGTTGCGGGCCAACGCTGCACGTACCTTGCAGCAGCTCAGCTCAATTACGCATGATGCCCAGACTGTTGAGTACGAGGCCATGGCCACCTTGGTCAACCTGCGTAAGCGCGCAGAAACTTTGGCTGAGCAGATCCGCTCCTACCAGCGCCGGGCCAGCAATATCGATGACCGTTCGATAGCTGCCCGCCGTGCCATCGCTTCGGCCTGCTCGCTCAAGGAGGAACAGCTTCCTTTCGCTGGCGAGCTCATGGATGTTTCGGCAGATGCCAGTAACTGGCGTTTGGCCGCTGAAAAGTCCTTGCACTCGTTGGCCCGTACCCTGCTGGTTCCCGGGGACCTGCTCACCCCGGTCACCCACGCCATTGATCAGCTCGACGGCCTGGGCCGTGTCCGGTGGAGCGACATTTCCCAGCAGCCTCGCACCGTTGAAGCCGGCCCGGCGGATCTGGTGGCCAAGCTGGACTTTGCCCCCGGTGAAGCCGGAGCATGGCTGAAGGCGAAGATCACCGCGGATTATCCGTTGGCCTGTGTTGAGAACGATGCAGCCATGCATGTGCACCCCAAGGCGATAACCCCGGCCGGCACGATCAAGTCCGGAACCGGAAGCTTTGAGCGCGATACCCGCACTTTGCCTGCTTCCGAGTACCTTCTGGGCTTCACTAACGAGTCGAAGATTGCCGAGTTGCAGTCCAAGGCAGCACGGTTGAACGAGAAGATCGTTCAAGCACAGCAGGCTGCCGATGAGCGCAGTGTGGCGAAGAACAAGATCGTGGCCAAAACCCAGCTCTTGCAGGCCCTGATTGCCGATGAGCGGACTTTTGGCCAGCTTGACGCGTCCGAGGCGTTAGAAGCGTTGCGCCGCAGCGAGCAGAAGCTCGGCGATGCACTGGCGCTGTCCGGGGACTCGTCCCGGGTTCGCCAGCAGATTGAAGCGGCGAAGGCTGAGGCCGAAACCTTGGTCGGCGACCTCGCGCTGGTTCGTTCACGCATTGCAGATCTTGACTTGCAGGTGCAACGTGCCCAGCAGGTCCTGTCCACCAGCGACGATTTGGGGTCCGGCTGGGAGGAGAGCATTCCTTCCGCCCTGCGCCAGCATCAGCTGCTTGGCCCGGTTCTCCAGCAAGTTGTTGCAGGCAACTGCCCTGCTAGTGAACAAATCAGCGAAGCCTTTGCCGAGCTCAAGCTCCAGTTGGGCAGCCAGGTCAATTCCTTGCAGTCGCAGCGCCAGGAAATCGGTGGCGCGCTGAGCGAAACCTTCCGTCGTTTTGCCCGCGAATTCGGCACCTCTCACGCGCAGACCCATGGCACCACCGCTGAAGCAGCTGAGCATTACGCGCAGCTGCACGATCAGATTGTGGCCGATGGCCTGCCGCACCATGAGGCACAGTTCCGTGAATACTTCGCGAACCGGTCCTACGAACGCTTCAGCGACCTCTTGCAGTTGCTGGATGAAGAGCGCCGGATGATCTCTGAACGCATCAAGCCGCTGAACCAGATTCTGGCAGAGGTGACTTTCGAGCATGGATCGGTTCTTCGCTTGGAAGCGGCTAATGCGATTCCAGTTGAGGCCGGCACCTTCCGCAAGGAATTGAAGGACGCTTTGCAGGAGGCTTACACCACCAAGGACGAATCCACCCTGGCCAGCTCTTACCAGGCGCTGGAGGCACTGGTTACCGCGCTCAGCGACCCGGCAATGGTCTCATGGCGTTCGACCGTGCTCGATGTCCGTCAGCATGTGATGATCAGCTGCAATGAGCACAAGCCCAATGGCGAGATTGAGACCGGTTTGGAACCCGGCACGCTCTCCGGCGGCGAAGGCCAGCGCTTCACTTCCTTCATCATGGGCGCTGCCTTGGCCTACCAGCTTGGCTTCGCTTCGGCCGGGTTCACTTCCTACGGCACGGTGATGATTGATGAGGCTTTCATTCAAGCCAACTCCGAATATGCAGCGGCAGGCATACGTGCGTTGCAGGAGTTCGGTTTCCATTTGGTGCTCGCTGCACCCGAAGACAAGATTGACCTGAGCCGTCACCTGGGATCCATCACGGATATCATCAAGCACCCCGGCTCTAATATTTCGGGCTTCGTGACCACTGGCCGTTCCCCGGCCATGGCCACCACGATTACCCTGCGCAGCTAATCATCCAGGACAAAGCACTAGGTCCAGAACTCGCCGCGGCGAGTTCTGGACCTAGTGCTTTGGTGCTTTGCCTCTAAACCATGCCGCGCTGCACGCGTTCAGGGATCATGACGACCCGTGGGACCAGTTCTTGGGGTGCGAAGGCGGGATCGATGCACTGTTTCCAATACTTCAGGTGCACCTTATCGATTTCATGTGCAGAATCCTGCACCTCCACACCACCTTCACCTTGGATGCTGTACCAGTAGAGGTAGTCGACGCCATCCAGGGTTTCACTGAAGATCGTCTCCACGTACATCTTTTCGCCTTCCAGGGTTTCAAGCACCGCGGGCATATTGCTGTTCAGGAATTCCAGCCATTCATTAGCTGCCGCAGTTTGGCCTGGCAGAACGCGGAATCGAGTGAGTTCAATTTTCATGCCTACAGCCTATTGGCTTCTGCTGCGCCCCGGAAAAAGACAGTGGTCCTGAAAGCCTTTGCTTTCAGGACCACTATCCATGGCTGGCTACCGGCTATTCGACGGCCAATCCTTCAACCGGCGACAGCTTTGCGGCGCGGCGGCCCGGAGTCACCGATGCCAATAGCGCTGCCACGATGCTGATCAGCAGGACCAGTGCGAGCTGCCACCATGGGATCTCGTAGGTCATCGCGCCCATGGACGAGAGGGCCGAGCGGGCTCCAAGCAAGCCGTAGGCGACACCCAGCACCAGGCCGAGCAGGGCTGCTACGCCGCCAATGAGCACCGCCTCGGTGGCCAGCATGCTGCGCAGCTGCTTCTTCTTCAGGCCCAGGGCCCGCAGCAGGGAATTCTCCCTGGTGCGCTCCAGCACCGAGAGGCTGAGCGTATTGGCGACGCCAATCAGCGCGATCAGGACCGCCACTGCCAGCAGCGCCGAGACGATTGCCAGCAGGACGTCGATGACTTGCGAGAACATGGACTTCATGACCACGCCTCCGGAGATCATCGACGATTCCACACCGGTAATATCCGCGATTTCGCTGACCAGGTCATTGACCTTCGAGCTGGCCAACTGGTCATCGGTCTTGACCAAGATCCCGGAGAAGGCTTCGGATTCATCGATCCCGAGCTTGCTGAAGGTCTCCTTGCTCACGATGTTCCCATCCACCGAGGCCGTTGAGGACTTGACCTGGAGAGTCTGGCCACCGATGCTCACCGAGGTGTTCTCGGTGGGCCACTGCGTGAACACGATCTGCCCGTCGTCCGGTACGATGCCCTCGGCCAGCGCTACGCCGGCAAAGGACTGCGGGTCGACGGCCATCAACTGCACGTCGTAGGATTCCTCCGCGTTGAATTCCGCCTTGGCTGAGCCGAAGTCGTAGGTGGAGGAAGCGCTGACGCCCTCTAGTTCCCCAATCTGCTGGGCAAAGTCCTGGGCCTTGGCTTCATCCAGGCCATTACCCGGCAGGGTGACCATCAGGTCCACCGGGAATTCCCCGGCGATGGAACTGTTCAGGCTGGCCTTGGCCGTCTGCCCGCCGACCATGATCATCGACACCAAGGTGACGCCGATCAGCAGCGCGGTAGCAGTCGCGGTGGTGCGCCCGGGGTTCCGCACGGCGTTCAGCGCGGCCAGCTTGCCGGCAGTCGAGTTGCCTGCGACTGCCTTGCCGATCCCCGCCACGCTGGAGGGAACGAAGAGCGAGGCGAGCATCAAGATTCCAGGGAAGGACACCAGTCCGCCGAGGAAGGCGATGACCAGGTCCCCTTCGAACGCACCGTAACCCAGTCCCACTGCTCCTGCGAGCACCAGCAGGGCACCGAAGATGATGCGCGCCTTGCCAGCCCGGTTCTTGACGCTGGCCGCATCGAAGGGACGTAGCGCGGCCAGCGGAGCCAGACGCATCGCACGGCGGGCCGGCAGGCTAGCAGAAACCACTGTCATCAGGATGCCGACGGCGATCGGGATGATCATCCCGGCGGGGTTCAACGCCAAGGTGGCATAGGACATCGATGGCACCAGCGCATGCAGCAGCTCGATCAGGCCGGCCATCAGTGCGATGGCCAACAGGACGCCGATTACCGAGGCGGCGATGCCGATGAGCAGGGCCTCGACGAGTACCGAGCTGCGGATCTGCGTGCGCTTGGCGCCCAGGATACGCAGCAGCGCCAGTTCGCGGGTGCGCTGGGCGATCACCACGGAGAAGGTGTTGACCACGACGAGCCCGGTGACCACCAGGGCGATCAGCGCGAAGACCACGAGCACGACGGTGAGCTGGTCGGTGCCTCCGGTCATCTGGGCCACATCGTGGACGACCTTCTCGTCCGCGGTGACCACTGCAATGTCCTTCATCTGCTGGCTGGCGAAGTGCTCCTGCAGCTGCGTCTCCAGGGCCGGCAACGGCCCCTGGGCGTTGATGACGATTTCCCCGAAGTTCTCCTGTCCTGCGGCGAACTGGCCCCAGGACTTCTCGCTCAGCCCGCCCAGGGCGGTCGCCGCTACCTGCGGATTGGTGCTGGAGCGCTGGATGCCGACAATCTTCATGTTCTCGGTCTTGCCCTGCTCATTGCCCAGCGCCACGACATCGCCAACTGAGATGCCCATGTCTTCGGCGTGGGCCTCATCGATAATCATCTCGTTGCCGCCCAGCGGCGGGCGGCCTTCGAGCAATTCCATGCCGCCGAGCCGCTGGTTGGGATCCACTGGCTGCAGCGCCACAGAGTAGCCGTTATCCGAGGTGTGCATCTGCCCGTAGGCGTAGCCCACTCCGTAGGCGGAGGACACCCCGGGCAGGTCGCGGATGGCCGCAATGTCCTTCATGTCCAGCCGGGTCAATTCCTCGGCGTCAGGGTCCATCTCCCAGTCCGGGTAGGCGACCAGGTCTGCATTCTTGTACGCATCGCCCAGGGAGTTGCGCAAGGTGGCCTGGGTGGAGGAATTCACCGCGAGGGTCGCGGCAAGGAAGGCGGTGCCAATGGCCACAGCCAGAATGACTGCGATATAACGCCGTGCATAGGTCTTGATATTCGAAAGTGCTACGTGCAGCATTGCTTACTCCGCCAGGGAGGCCAGGGCCTCGGTTACGGTAGCCACGGTTGGCTCCTGGATGGATCCGACAATCGTGCCGTCCTTCATCAGCAATACATTGTCTGCGTAGGACGCGGCGACCGGGTCGTGGGTAACCATGATGATGGTCTGGCCCATTTCACGGGTGGAAGTGCGCATCAAGGACAGCACTTCTGCACCGGTACGCGAGTCGAGGTTGCCAGTGGGCTCATCGCCGAAGACAACTTCCGGTCGGGTGAGCAGTGCCCGGGCTACCGCAACTCGTTGCTGCTGGCCGCCGGAGAGTTCATGCGGCTTGTGGTTCAGGCGGTCGCCCAGGCCGAGAGCCTGGATCACGGTGTTGAACCAGTCGCGATCGTGCTTCTTGCCGGCCAGCGACAATGGCAGCAAGATGTTGTCCTTGGCGGTGATGGTTGGCACGAGGTTGAAGGACTGGAATACGAAGCCGATCTGCTCGCGGCGCATCTCGGTCAGCTGGTCATCGCTCAGCTCCAGCAGGTTCTTGCCGCCGATGATGATTTCACCGGCGTCGGCGGTATCAAGTCCAGCCAGGCAGTGCATCAGCGTGGATTTTCCGGAGCCCGATGGGCCCATGATGGCGGTGAAGCGGGATCGCTCGAAGGAAACGTTCACGTCGCGAAGGGCCTCGACACGGGTGCTGTCATGTCCGTAGGTCTTGGTTAGGCCGCGTGCAGCGACCGCATTTTCAGTTCTCGGCAGAGTCTCAGAAGTCATACTAGAAAGACTACAAAGCACCTAGCCAAACCTGCATCCACCATCGGGACCTAGTTTGTCGGGGGCACGTCATACCAAGGTATGAGCAAGGCTGCAGACGCTATCCACCCGGAGGTTATCGGTTAGCAGCCATGTTCGCGTTCGGTTTTCTGGTGTGATGCTGGCTCAATCTGGAAGGTCGAGTGCTCAATGCTCACGGTGAAATGATCTGCCACGCATTGCTGCAAATCCCGAAGCAGCCCACCGGCTACCCCAGCGGAGAACATCGAGTCCTCGACCACCACATGGGCCGTGAGGACCGGAAGGTTGGAAGCAATCTGGCTGGCGTGCAGATCGTGCACCGCAATGACCCCGGGCAATGCCTCCAAATGCTCTCTTACCCCGAGCAGGTCCAATCCCCTAGGGGTGGATTCAAGCAGAATATGGGTGGTTTCCCCCAGCAGTTTCATGGCCCGGGGAACAATCAAGGCGCTGATGACCAGGGCTGCCACGGAGTCTGCGCGCATCCATCCGGTGAAGGTGATAACCAGCGCGGCAATAATGACGGCGACCGATCCCAACGCGTCGTTGACTACTTCCAGAAAGGCCGCGCGCATGTTGAGGTTGCTATTGCGTCCCGCGGAAATGATCCACATGGAGATGACGTTGCCTAATAGGCCGATGATGCCGAAGGCCAGCAGCCCGGCCGGTTGGACCTCTGCAGGGGTAAAGAGCCGCCGTACGGCGTCGATGGCCGCATAGATGCCCACAGCCAGCAGCAATGCCGATTGGAAGGTGGCGGAGAGGACTTCTGCGCGGCGGAATCCCCAGGTGCGCTTGGTCGTTGGCTTGCGCATGATCAGGTTGGCAGCGGTCAACGCCAGCAGTAGCCCCAGGGTATCGGTGAGCATATGCGCTGCGTCAACCAGCAAGGCCAGCGAGTTGGTGACGATAGCGCCAACGACCTCGGCGACGAGGATCGTAGCGGTGATGGCAAAGGCCCAGGCTAGGCGGGTTCGGTTTGCTCCGGAATGATCGTGGGAGTGCCCGTGAGAGTGGTCGTGTCCCAAGTTCAGCCTTCCTTCGGGTCCATGCTGTGCGCTTCTTGCCAATGGTGATGGGCTGGATCTTGTGGCAGAAGCGCCGAAGCGGCAGCAGTCAATGCGTCAAGTGCTTCGCTCTGGCCCAGCGAGTAGATGCTGGCCCGCCCTTGGCTTCTGACCAGCACCAGGCCGGTATCTTTGAGACAGGAAAGGTGCGCGCTGACCGTGCTTTGGGCAAGGCCCAAATGCTCGGTGAGTTCCCTGACCTTATGCTCCCCGGTGCGCAGATGGTCCAGGATCAGCAGCCTTGTCGGGTCAGCGAGGGCGTGGAAGAGCGCCGCGAATTGAAGCTTGCCGTTGCGGACTTCCAATGCATCGATATCCGACTCTATTATCGCCATATACCGATGATAGGTGACTTTGGCGCGAAACGAAACGTTTTATGGCCATCTGTGAATCGCGATGGATGGCAAGATGAAAATATGACTGAAGATCTCATCGTTGGCGAAGACGGATTGGCGCGCCCTCGCTGGGCCGCCTCGAATGACATGCTCCGCACATACTACGATGCCGAATGGGGCATGCCGATCACCTCCGAAGAGGGCCTTTTCGAACGCCTCAGCCTTGAATGCTTCCAGTCAGGCCTTTCCTGGGCCATCATCCTTTCCAAGCGCGAGTCGTTCCGCAAGGCTTTCGAGAATTTCAATCCCGAGAGGGTCGCATTATTTACCGAGGATGACTTCAATCGCCTGATGGAAGACACCGGGATCGTGCGCAATAGACTCAAAATCCGCGCAACGATCGCCAACGCCGAAGCGACCCTGATGTTGCGCGAAGAAGGCGGACTTTCGGAATTCGTGTGGTCCTTCAAGCCAGAACAGACCCCGGCTCCGCGTTCTTTCGCTGAAGTACCCACGCAAAGCCCAGAGTCCAAGGAACTGGCCAAGGCGCTGAAGAAACGGGGCTTCAAGTTCGTGGGCCCGACAACCATGTACGCGTTGATGGAAGCCATCGGCATGGTAGACACCCACCTGGTCGGATCGCACCGGCGTGGTACTTCTGGCATCTGGGCCTGAGCGCATGGAACTGCGTCTCCCGGCAACGGGAATTCTGGATGTAGGCCACGCACTGGCAGTCCTGGAATTGCATTCCCTGCCTGCCCAAGAGCGGCTGGATGCCAATGCGGCCCAGCTGCACCGTGTCCTGCAGCTGGAGGGAAACCTGGTAGAAGTTTCACTGGCCCTGGACCCTGCAGGCGTTTCGATCACCCACGATGCCCCGCCGGAATCCATTTCCCGCCTCACGCAGATCATCAACCATTGGCTTGGACTGCAGCAAGACACCGGAACTGCTTACAAAGCGCTCCAGGCCCTTCCTTGCTACCAACCGCTAGCGATGGCCTTCCCCCGCTTGCGGCTAATCAGCTACCCGGATATTTTCGAGGCTTTGGCGACCACGATCATTGGGCAACAGGTGTCCTTGGCGGCGGCCCGGACCCTGGGCGGCCGCTACGTCGGCGCATTGGGCCAACTGCATGGCTCGGGCCTTCGGGCTTTCCCCTCAGCTGCCTCAACGGCCGCGTGCACGCCTGGAGAATTGCGCGAGATCATTCACTGCCCGCAGTCGCGGGCAACGACGCTGCATGCGGCAGCCGAATGGTTCGAGGACAGTGGAAAGTTCCTGCTTGGAGACGTGCCGGCATTCCTGGAGCAGCTCCAGGGGCTGCGCGGGGTGGGTCCATGGACGCGCAATTACATGGCCTTGCGGGGCTTGCGGGATCCGGACATCTTCCTGGATTCGGATCTAGTAGTTCGCCGAGCCATGAGCAAGCTTCACGATAGCGGCGTAACCGTGGCACTTCCACCGAGGGGTGCTGGCTACCTGGCTACGTTATTGCTATGGTCTTTTGATGCTGCCAAGCCATAGCGACGAGAAAGGGAGCTTATCAAGGTGTGCAATCTTGATAAGCTCCCTTTTCGACGAATCAGCTGACCGAGCAAGTCAGCCGATTCTCCATTCCCCTTATTCAAGCCGGCTACGCCGCTCGCTGCTTCGAGGTGAGCAGCCCCGGTAAGCAGTGAGCTAGCCGATAAATATCGGTCAAGCTTGACGCTTCTCCCGACCACACACGGGAGAAGCTCTGGAATAAGCATATCCTAAGAACTGGCAATAACGTCAAGCCCTATTTGCGTAATTTTTCGATTAATTTCTTAGGTTCCTCTAACTCGCTCGATTCAGGCAGCGCCAAAAAGGCTAGTCGGCGAAGATCTTGCCAACTTCCGTACGCTTCTCGGCCTGGAACGCATCTTCCGCACGGCCGAAGGCCCAGTAGGCAGATAGCGACATGTCGCGGCGGTCCACGCCATGCTCGTCATAGAAGTACGCGCGCAGCTTCTTCATGACTTCGCGCTCACCGTGGGCAAAGACCTGCACCCGGCCCTCGGGCCATGGAATCGACCGGACCGCGGACTCCAGGATGGTGCTTTCAGGGGAGAATTCGGCATTGCGGTGAATCCAGCGAATTTCCACACCAGCGGGCGCCTGCAACTGCATTTCGTCAGCCTCGTCAGCGACCTCGATGACAACCAGTCCCCTCATCTGCGGGGTCATGGATTCCAAGGATGCTGCAATGGCGGGAATGGCAGTTTCATCTCCGGCAAAGAAGTGGAAATCAAATTCATCCCTGGGGACAAACATTCCACCCGGGCCCGAGAAGCAGATCGATGAGCCGATCTGCGCGTCACGCGCCCAAGGTCCCGCTAGGCCGTCATCGCCATGGACCACGAAATCAACCTCGATGGTGCCCGCCTGCATATCGCTGCGACGCACGGTGTAGGTACGGCGAACCGGCAAATCCTCGGGAGCCAGCCGCTCGCGCAGCGCTTCCATGTCGTAGGGCAGCTCAAGGTCCAGTTCCGGCTTGGCGAACAGGAATTTCACATAGCGGTCGGTCACCGGCTTATCAACGAAATCCGAGATGCCTGGGCCGCCAAGCGTGAGCCGCACCAGATGAGGTGCGATGTTCTCACGCTTGAGGACCTGCAGGAGGACCTGGGGGCGCGCAGGGCGTCCTCCAGTTTGCGGGCGACCACCAGCCGGCTGGGACACAAAACCACTTCCTGTCTTAATAAGGGTAGATAGATCAATCCTAATTGACGGGAGCGCAAGAGGTTACTTCGGGAAGGTCGGAGGCCCTTCATATGCACTCAACCCAGCGCGTTCTCCGGGGCTCAAACGCTGCACCCGCGAGGTCACCGGGTCGAAATAGGCCAAGGTAGTGGATGCCTTGACGCACAGATAATCCTCCACCGGATCACGGAACTCGTAGCAGATATCAAAGCTGGCCGGCTTGATATTGGCAACCCAGAGATCGACATTGACCGGCACGTTGCGGTATTCCAACGGGCGGGAATACCGCACTCGATGCTCGACAACGAGGATCTGGGTTCCGGCAGGCACTGCGGAGAAGATATCGGCTTGCGGCTGCGTGCCTGGCGCGCCGGTGCCACCGGGCACGCCAAATCCGGCGATACGCGCTTCTTCCATCAACCGGATCAGGTTGACGTTATTGACGTGGCCATAAGCATCCATATCGCCCCAGCGCATAGGGACCTGCACCCGCAAAGTGGTTTCAACCATGGCTAATCTTCCTTCAGCAGGTTTGCGCCGTCATTGCTCACGATCCCCAACTTGGCCAGTTCCCTGAGGATCCGGGCTCCATCTGGTTCGTAGACCCAACGCACCCCGGGGGTGGTTCGGCGCAGCTCATGCGAGCGTCCGCCGGCTAGCACCGCTTCCGAAGGGGTCAGCTGGCGGATCACAATAGCCCGGACCAGTTCGGGGTAGCGGCGCGCGAACTCCGCATAGATGGCCGGATCATGCTGGCCGTCATCGCCTATGAGCACCCACGAAATGTGCGGGAACTCTTCGGCCAGCCGACGCAGCTGATCAACCTTGTGCTGCATTCCGCTGCGGAACCAGGAACGGTCCGTCGGCCCCCAGTCGGTTAGCAGCAACGGCCCCTTCGGGTACAGGTTGCGCGAGATGAAGCGCTGCAGGGTCTGCGCGACATTCCATGCGCCGGTGGACAGGTAAATAGTTGGAGATCCCGGATGCTCAAGCAGCACCTTCTGGAGCATCACCGCCATCCCGGGGGTCGCCACGCGGGCATGCTCGGAGAGCACAAAGGAGTTCCACGCCGCCAGCATGGGGCGCGGCAGCGCGGTGACCACGACGGTGTCATCCACGTCGCTGATCACGCCGAACTTCTGCGCCTGGTCGATAACGAGGATCTTCGCCTGCGCGGCATCGCCGTTGTGGGCTTGAAGCCGGATCTCATTCCAGCCTGCGGGCAGGTCGACTATCAGCTTCACATCGATGACGCCGCCGCGGTCAGCCTGGACTTCGAAGCGCTGGTCGCCAACGTGAATGCTGACCTTTCCACCGGGAAGGATCGGGGAAATGAAATTGCGGAAACCGCGAATGCCATCGGCAATTACTTGGGCTTGGTGCTGCCCGTCTTCAAAGGCGCCTGGCTTGGCCAGGACAACGCGAGCGAAGACGCGAATCCAGCCGCCGCTCGGTCCGGTGGAGCCATATCCCACGTAGGGGAGGATTACCGCTTCCTGGCCGTGCGCCAGGGCGCGCCGTGCACGCCAACGATGCACCCCGTCTTCCATTCGCGAAGCTACATGCCGGGCATCGCCATCAGCCGAAATATGACTCATAGCCCCAGTCTTTCATGTCGACCCCCAAGCATGGGAAAACGACAACTTGTGTCTTAAACCCTTGCCTTTTTCTACGAAGAGTAGAAAACTGGTGCTATGAAATTCGAACACGAACTGAATAGTCCGGTCCTGGTATTGGATGAGGACCAATCGTGGCAGCTGCTCTCGCACACCTCCCACGGACGCGTAGCAACTTCGGTTGCAGGGTTGATCGATATCGTTCCGGTGAACTACGCGGTGCACAACGGCAAGCTATTCTTGCGCACCTCGCCCGGAAATAAGCTTGCGGCCATGTCGATCAATGAAAAGATCGCTTTCGAAGTAGACGGCATCCTTTCCGATGAAGCGTGGTCCGTTGTCGTGCACGGTAGCGCCGAGGTACTGGAGCATGAAGCCGATATCAAAGAGGCCCGCGAAAGCGGCGTCAGTCCCTGGATCCCCACCCAGAAGGATTTCTGGATTCGGGTCAACATTGATTCCATCTCCGGGCGCCACTTTGAACTTGGCGAACAACCAGAGGTCGCTGAATAGTTCTCTAGGATTTGCACGGCAAACGCCGCTGCCTGCCCCATGCCGATCGGGCTGGCAGCGGCGTTTCCAGCATTATGCCGATACCTGGGAATAAGGGTAGAACCCTTCTCCGCTCTTGCGCCCGAGCTTGCCCGCCGAAACCTTTTCGGTGATCATCGGGTGCGGCTGATCCGCCTCATCACCGGTCTCGGCGTAGGTCGCCTGGGCGATGAAATCGATAACATCCAATCCCACCATGTCCATCAGCTCGAATGGACCCATCGGGTGCCCCAAAGCGGTCTTCGCGGTGGTGTCGATGTCTTCGATGCTGGCGATTCCCTGGTGAGCCAGTTTCAACGCCTCGGCGTTGATGGCACCCATCATGCGGTTGGCAATGAAACCCGGAATCTCCTTGTTCACCAGCACCGGGTTCTTCCCAAGCTGGTTTGCTACCTCGGTGACAGCCTGAATCGTGGCATCGCTGGTCTGCTCATTGCGGACTACTTCTACGCATTTCATTACCAATGCGGGGTTGAAGAAGTGCATATTGCACACCTGCGCTGGACGGCCACTGGCCTGGGCTACCTTCGAGGAGGGCAGCGTCGAGGAGTTCGTCGCAAGGATGGCGTGCGCCGGTGCATGCTCACCGAGTTGGGCGAAGATCTGCTCCTTGATGTCCAGTCGCTCCACAGCAGCCTCGATCACCAAGTCCGCCGTGGAGGCACCCTGATTCAAATCGGTGTTCTGGCTCAAACGACCCAGCGCCGCATCTACCGTGGGCTGGTCGAGTTTGCCCTTGGCCACGCGGCCGGCAGCCCAGGATTCCAGCTCGGTGCGTGCTGCGTTCAACGCGTCGGCCGAGATATCCTGCAACACGGTGGCGTAACCGCCCAGCGCGCAGCTCATCGCGATCTGCCGGCCCATGGTGCCGGCGCCGATCACCAAAATACGTTCAATCCTCATTGATCATTCTTTCTCTGCAGTCCCAGCCTGCGCCCTTTAGCCGCGCAAGTAGGTTGTCGTGGTGTGCGTGTAGAACTCGCGAGCTGCTGCTCCCTGCTCCTTCGGTCCGTAGCCGGAAGCTTTCGCGCCGCCAAAAGGCACATGCGGGTCAGCGCCGGCTGACTCCGAATTTACATGCAAAATACCCACGTCGAGAGTTTGTTGCGCCTCGAGAGCCAGCGCAAGGTTCGAAGTGAACAACGCCAGGCTCAAACCGTATTCCGAGTCTTCTGCAGCTTCGAAAGCTTCCTTCCACCCGTCGACTCGGCGCACGGACAAGATGGGTGCGAAGAATTCTTCCTGCCATGCGCAGTTGGCTCGCCCTGCTTCCCCCTCCGGAAGTTCCAGAATGGTTGGTGCCAGGAAGCTGCCGGTTTCCGGGGCGAGCCCGCGATAGCGCAGTGTTGCACCCTGTGCCAGCGACTGGGCGATCCCCTTGGCCGCCGAGTTCGCCGCTTTGGCATCCACCAGCGGGCCCATGTGCACCGACGGGTCCAGCGGGTCCCCGGTCACCCACTGCTCCAGCCTTTCGGTTAGCTTGGCCAAGAACCTGTCCGCAATGGCCTCATCGAGGATCAGCCGGCTGGTGGCCGTGCATTTCTGGCCGGTTGAGCGGAACGCCCCGAAAAGCACCTGCTCGCTGGCCAGGTCCAGGTCTGCGTCGGCCAGCACTACCGAAGCATTTTTGCCGCCCATTTCGGCCTGCACCGGAATCCCCCGGGCCGCACCCGCCGCGCAGAGTTTGCGTCCCACGCCGGTGGAACCGGTGAAAGTCAGGCCGTCCAGATGCTCATGGGCGATGAAGGCATCGCCCAGCGCACCCGGGCCGATGACCAGGTTCAGTACGCCAGCGGGCAGCCCTCCATGCTCCAGGGCCTGCACGAAGCGCATGGCCAGCAACGGCACCAAGCTGGCCGGCTTGAACACCACGGTGTTGCCGAAGACCAGCGCCGGGGCAATCTTCCAGGCCGGAATTCCAATCGGGAAGTTGAACGGGGTGATCACCCCGATCACCCCCAGCGGCTTGTGGGTAACCATGATCTGTTCGCCGGCACGCGGGGATTGGAAGACGGTGCCGGCAGCGCGCTCGGCCTCGCCCGAATAGTAGGCCAGGATCTGCGCGGCGCGCAGCACCTCGCCAATTCCCTCGGTTCTGGTCTTGCCCTCCTCAGCGGCCAGTTCCGCTCCGAAGTCCTGCGCATGCTCCTTCAGGTAGCCGGCGGCCTTGGCCAAGATCGCCCCGCGGTCGGCCATCGGAGTGGACGCCCAGGACTTCCTGGCCCGATGGGCGGCGCCGAAAGCGGCGTCCACCTGGTCCACGCTGGCCGCGGTGCCCGCCGCGAGCACGCTGGATTCGTCGGCGGCCGCCTTCGAATCGATGCGGCGGCCCTCGCCAGGCACCCACACGCCATTGACGTAGTGCTCCAGGGTGGCAAGTGTTGTCGAAAGGTTCATTTGCTTGGTTCTCCCGTCTTCCTTGGCTTAGCGGAAGGCCGGCACGCCGGTGAGCTTATTGCCCAGGATCAGGGTGTGCACCTCGTCAGTGCCTTCGTAGGTGCGCACCGATTCCAGGTTGTTGGCATGGCGCAATGGCGAGTAATCCAGCGTGATGCCATTGCCTCCCAAGATGGTGCGTGCTTCGCGGCAGATCGCGATGGCTTCACGGCAGTTGTTCAGCTTCCCTAGCGAAATCATGTGCAGGTCCAAGTTCCCGGCATCCTTCAACCGGCCGATGTGCAGGGCCAGCAGGAAGCCCTTGTTGATTTCCAGGGCCATGTCCACCAGCTTCTGCTGGGTCATCTGGTATCCGGCCAGCGGCTTGTCGAACTGCATGCGTTCCTGCGAGTAGGCCAATGCCGCTTCAAACGAGTCGCGGGCGGCGCCCATGGAACCCCACAGGATGCCGTAGCGGGCTTCGTTCAGGCAGGAGAATGGTCCCTTCAGGCCCTTGGCGTTGGGCAATACCGCGGAACCGGGCAGGCGCACATCGACCAGATCGATTTCGCACTGGATGGAGGCGCGCATGGACAGCTTCTGCTCGATCGGGGTGGCGGTGAAGCCCGGGGTGCTGGTTGGAACGACGAAGCCGCGGATGCCCTCATCGGTCTGTGCCCAGATCACTGCCACCTGCGCCACATTGGCCAGCCCGATCCAGCGCTTGGAACCGTTGATCACCCAGTCATCGCCGTCGCGGCGGGCGAAGGTCTTCATGCTCGACGGGTCCGAACCTGCGGTTGGTTCGGTCAGGCCAAAGCAGCCAATGGCTTCGCCGGCGGCCATCTTGGGCAGCCATTGCTGCTTCTGCTCTTCGGAGCCGTGCTTGTAGATAGCGCTCATGGCCAACGAGCCCTGGACCGAAACGAAGGTGCGCAGCCCCGAATCGCCGGCTTCCAGCTCGGCACCGGCGATGCCGTATTCCACGGCCGAGCGCCCGGCGCAGCCGTAGCCTTCCAGGTGCATGCCCAGCAGGCCCAGCTTGGCCATTTCCGGAACGATTTCCAGCGGGAAGACTGCGTCGTTGTACCACTTGGCGATGTTCGGCTTGATGTTCTCGTTGACGAAACCGCGCACGGTATCGCGCAGGGCCAGTTCCTCCGCCGAGAGCAGCGAATCGAAGTTGATCAGGTCAGCTGGATCCAGAAGGCGTTCTGCGGTGCTCATGATAGGTCTCCTTGAAAGTTCTTGCTATTAGCTATTTGCCAGGGTGCCCAGAAGTTCTTGATGCTCCCCGTGGGCCGGCGGGATTGTGCGGTATTGGGCGGCGGTGCGCGAGAGCCCTATGGGGCTGGCGATCTGCTCGGTCGCTTCGCCGGTGGCCGGATCGGTGATCAGCGCGATGGGATCAAGGCCAAGTTCCTTGGCGAAGTCGATGGCCTCGGCGATGGAGTTGACCTTTCCGGCGGGCACTCCCGCGGACATCAGCGCATTCGCCCAGTGCGCGGCAGTGGCCGAGGCGGTGGCCGCTTCGATGATTGCCTTGAGTTCTTCGCGGTGGGCCACCCGTGCGCTATTGCTGCTGAAGCGCGGGTCTTGGGCCAGTTCCGGCCGGCCAAGGTGCTTGGCCAGAGCTGCGAACTGGCGGTCGTTGCCCACTGCGATGGCCACGACGCCGTCGTTGGCTGCGAAGGTTTCATAGGGGGCAATGCTTGGGTGCGCGTTGCCCATGCGTGCCGGGGATTTTCCGGTAGCCAGCGTGCTGCTGGACTGGTTGGTCAGTCCGGCCAGCAGCGAGCCGAGCAAGTTGACGGTCACCCGCTGGCCCAAACCGCTGGCATCGCGTTCGCGCAATGCCAGCAGGATACCGGCAACCGCATTCTGCGCAGCCAATACATCCACCAGGGCAACGCCGGCCTTGCTCGGAAGACCGCCTGGTTCTCCAGTGATGCTCATCAGTCCGCCCACTGCCTGCACCAGCAGGTCGAAGCCGGGCAAGGCTGCACCCTGTTTTTCGCCGAAGCCTGAGATGGAGCAATAGACCAGCTCCGGGTTCAGCTCGCGCAGGCTCTCGTAGTCCAACCCGAATTTGGCCAGCACGCCGGGGCGGAAATTCTCCACCAGCACGTCAGCCTCGCGGATCAATCCGAGCAGGGCACGCAGCTGCGTCGTGTCCGCGAAGTCGGCGACTACTGCCTGCTTATTGCGGTTCACCGACCAGTAGTAGGTGCTGATGCCTTGGGCATTGACCGGTGGCTTCCAGCTGCGGGTCTCATCTCCAGCAGCGTTTTCCACCTTGAGAACTTCGGCTCCGAAGTCGGCCAGGGTCATGGAGCACAGCGGCCCGGCCAAGATGCGCGAGAGGTCGATGACCTTGACCCCTTCAAGCGGTTGGCTCATTTGCTTCCACACCTTCAATCCACACAAAATGCCTTAGTTACATGTTGCATGCAACTCTATGTTGCACGGATCACCCTTGGCAAGGATTTTCAGGATATTTCGTCGGCTTCAGGGCACCGAGCGCAACCAGGCCGGCGCAGGGCGAAGCCACTTGGGGCTGAAGGGTGCGCCCGGCAGGTGCTAGGAAATCAATGCGTCCAGCCGCTCCAGGAACGGTTTTGCATCCAATCCCGGAGTACGCGAACAAACCGAACTGATCAGCATCTGCGCGGTGCGCATGACGTGGTCCCGTACGGCCATCGCTGCGGCGTTCGGGTCTCTAGCCAGAATCGCGTCCATGATCTCCTCGCGGTCCCCGGCCAAATCCTGGCTGGACCGGGCGAAGGGCACGGTGGTCTGCCCATGGGCCAGGACGAGGTTGCGCAACTCCCCCACCACGCTGTCGAGTTTCGCGTTGCCAGCCAGCCCCAGAAGGCATAGGTGGAATTCCTTGTCCGCTTCCAACGTTGCCCGGCCATCACCGGTTTCGCCGATTGCGAGCATTCGCTGGTGCAACGACTTCAGCTGGTTGATGTCGGCCTCGGTCGCGTTTAGCACGCCACGTGCGGCCGCTGGAGGCTCGATAGCCAAACGCAGCTGGAAGACTTCGACAATGTCGTCCAGGGAAATCTGGTTGACGCGCACCCCGCGGTTTTTGGCCACGGTGACGATTCCCTCTTTTTCCAGCAGCTGCAAGGCCTCGCGCACTGGAGTTCGCGAGACGCCGAGCTTTTCCGAGATGCCAATGGCTGAGTAGTGCTCCCCCGGAGTCATCTCGCCGGCAACGATGGCGGCACGGATCATCGTGGTCACCTGCTCGGTAAGAGATACCTTCGGCTTAATCGGTTGCATGCTACTCATGGTCTGAAGCTTATCCTGATTCGCCCCAACGACAAGGCCAAGCCGCTAGATCGTCTTGCGCAGCGGCACTTCCTTGATGAGCAAGATGCAGAAGAAGGCAACTACAGCTACGGCCGCCGAGACGATGAAGACGATTCCTGTCGCCTCGCCATAAGCCGCTTCCACGACCTGCCGTAACGCATCTGGCATCCCCGAAAGATTCAAAGAATCCTCGGTGGCCGGTGCCGAGGAGAGTTGCCCCTTGGCCGCCAATGATTCGGTAATAAGATCGGCCACATTGCGCGAAAGCAACGCACCGAGCACCGCCACACCTGCGGAGCCGCCTACGGAGCGGAAAAACGCCACCGAAGAACTTGCCGCACCGATGTCGGTAACTTTCACCGTGTTCTGCACCGAGAGCACCAAGTTTTGCAGCATGAATCCCATGCCCACGCCGTTGAGGAACATGCCGCAGGCCAAGAGCCAATATTCGGTATCCTGGCGCATCAGCCCCAGCAAGCCAAGGCCAGCGATATTCAGGATCGAACCGATCAACAGGTAGATTTTCCATCGACCGAAGCGGGTAATCATCTGTCCCGAGAAGACGGACCCAAAGTAGTTGCCCGCGATCATTGGCAAGGTCATCAGGCCGGCCATGGTTGGCGTGGCTTCGCGAGCAATCTGGAAGTACTGGCCGATGAATGCGCCGGTGCCGAACATCCCCACGCCAATTGAGATCGAGGCGAGAATGGCCAGCGAAGTTGTTCGGGTGCAAATGATCTTCAGTGGAATGATCGGTTCACGAACCCGCGATTCAACAAGCAGCAACGCGGCAGCCAGCAAAAGGAACATCGAGACCATCGTGTAGGTCTGCCACGAATTCCAGCCGAAGTAGTCGGCTTTGCCTACATAGGAGACCCAGATCAGCAGGATCGAGACGGCGGTGGTCAACAGGACTGCGCCGACCCAATCGATATGCACCGGACGCTTGAGGTGCTTCAGGTGCAGGGTCCGGTGGATCAAGAGCATCGAGAGCAAGCTGATCGGGATGCCGAAGAAGAAGCACCAACGCCAGCCTAGCGGCGAGTCCACGATGAATCCGCCGAGCAGCGGTCCTGCTGCGGTAGATACAGCCATGACGGCACCGAAATATCCCGAATAGCGTCCACGCTCTCGTGGCGGGATGACCGTGCCGATGACTGCCATGCCCATGGCGGTCAGCCCGCCCATGCCGATGCCCTGGATTACCCGGGCGAACAGCAGCACTGGTATGGACCAGGCAAGCCCGGCCAGCAACGAGCCGAGCACGAACACCAAAATTCCGGCTTGCAGCAGTTTCTTCTTGTCGAAGAGATCCGCCATTTTTCCCCAGATGGGAGTGGTGGCGGCATTAGCCAGCAGCGTGGTGCTCAAAACCCAGTTGAAGTCGGTTTGCGAGCCGCCCAGGACATCCATGATGGTCGGCAAGGCAATAGACACAATGGTCGCCGCCAGCATTGCGGCGAAAAAGGATGCCAAGACGCCAGCGATGGATTTGAGCACCTCGCGTTGATCCATCTGCGGCTGGTCTGCCGCTACCTCGGTGAGGTCAGTAGGACGTTCCTTTTCCGGCATGCTCTTATCCAAGGTCTGTATTTTCTGCGTTGCCGAACTGCTCGGTCCGTTGGGATTGGATGCCGCGGATCATCGTATCGTTCAATTCGCCCAGCGCGTGGGCAACGCTGGCCAAGCGGCCCGTATCCCAGTCGGGAAGGACTTCTCGCATTCGCTCCAGACGCAAGCGGTCGCGGAATTCAAGCCGCTCGCGACCAGCCTCGGTCACCCAGAGCACGTGGCGGCGTGCGTCGATTTTGCTGGGTTGCTTGGCCACCAGACCCGATTGCTCTAGTTCCGCTAAATGCCGGCTCATCGCTGCGGTGCCGATACTCAAGGACTGCGCAAGGTCAGCAGCATGCGTGGGTTCACGGGATTTCAACGTTTTGAGCACATGATGGGAGGCGTTGGATACTTCGGGGTCGGACTGATCCATATGCGAGAACACGCGAAGGATCCTGGAACTGCGGGCCAACTCGTCGAGCAGGTTCTTGAGTTCAGAATCCGAATGGCTATCTGGAGACTTATCCACGATCTATCGGCTGCCTATCTATTGTGTTTCCACCACAGTAAGTTTGAATCGTTGCTTTAGTCAACGTTTTTGCGTATTGCCGCGGCGGTAAGCTGGTTTTGTGAATGATCAGCGAGTTCAAGCCAGCACACAATACGCCGAAGAATTACGTCTTGCCGCGCTGAAGGCAGCTCGCCAGTCCGCCGAGCCGCTGCGTGCTTCCTTCCGCAGCAACGTAGAAGCCGAGCATAAAACCAACTCCCATGATCTGGTCACCGACATCGACCGGCAGAGCCAGCGACTAATCACTGCCTCCCTGTTATCGGCCTGCCCTGATTCCTGGGTTCTCGGCGAAGAGCAGGTTTCCGGTGATCAAGGGCAACAGGCCGCCGGGAAGGTGCAGTGGATTGTTGATCCGATCGATGGCACCAGCAATTTCGTCCATGGCGTGGCATTCTTCTGCATCTCGATTGCGGCAGCCATCGATGGAGAATTGGTTGCCGCCGCAATCCTCGATCCGGTCTCTGGTGATGAATTCAGCGCCAATTCGACTGCCGCGTTCCTCAACGGGCAGGTCCTTCATCCCAGTGCCCGCCCCGAGCAGTCCCGCGCCAACCTGATGACCGATTACCCGGGAGCAGAATCCATGCTCAAGGACGGGGACCTGTCATTGCAACTTTTTGGCCAGTGGATTCAGGATTTCGCCACGGTACGGCGCAAGGTCTCCGCAGCCCTGGCCCTGGCCCATGTCGCCGCAGGTTGGTGCGACGCCACCATCGGGTTCGATACCAAGGTTTGGGATGTGGCCGCCGGCGCGCATCTGGTGCGCATGGCCAAGGGCACGTTCCGCGGCTTGTCCTACGGACAGGCAGGACTCGTCGATCACCACTGTCCGGGATTCATCGCCCAAGGGCCCGGCGCCGACTATCCGTCCTTGGCAACCGCTGCCGAGCGGATTCATCAGCTGCGCACCGGCCGCTGAGCCAACAAAGCTGACAATATCGAAGTAGTTGGCCCTGCCCCTCGGCTTTGGCCTCTTTCGGACGTACGATGGCGAGATGGAACCACTATTTCAACGGACCGCACACTCCGCCGTGCGGCACCATGGAGGCGGAGGGGTGATCCTGGGAGGAATCGGAGCAATTCTGCTTTTCGCTTCCTTCGCAGTGATGTTGGCAGCTCAATCCCTGGATTGGGAGCCACTGCTCATCGGCATTAGCCTGGGCATCTCAACAGTGCTTTTTGGCGTGGTGTTTCACTTCACCCACTGACACGCACTGTTTCCTCATCCACTAACCACAACGGCCCCGGATCCATCGCTCTTGGGAGCAACAGGTCCGTGGCCGTTCATGCGTTCGGATGCGTTACAGGTGGGTAGGCGCAAACATCTTCAGCAGCGTGCGGACCACAATGACATTGGGCCCATCTGCTTTCAAGGCGTCGGCGAGCGCAGAACCGATGTCTTCCGGTTCGACCGCTTGGGCTGGGATGCCAAAGGAATGCGCAAGCGCCACGAAGTCTGGCCGGGCCAGTTCGGTGGCGGTGGCCTTGCCGAAGGCTCCCTCCATGTACTCTCGCAGGATGCCATATCCCCCATCGTCAACGATCAACCAGGTGACCGGCGCATGGTGTTGCTTGGCGGTGGCCAGTTCGGCAATGGAGTACATCGATGAACCGTCGCCGCTGACAGCCAGCACGCGCTGCTTGGAACCGATGGCGCCACCGATCGCGGCGGGGAAGCCGAAGCCGAGGCCACCTGCACCCTGTGCGGAATGGAATTCGCCATCTTTGGCGTCCCAGCAGCTCCACCCCCAGTAGGCAGCGATGGTCATGTCCCAGAAGGTCTGCATGCCTGCCGGGACTGCGGCGCGGATATCCGCCATGAACTTCCGTTCCTTGCCAAGGTCCTGCGCATCCAGGCGCGCCTGCACCTTCGCCAGGGTTTCGGCCACCACCTGCTGCGGGGTTTTTCCGTGCCATGAAGCCTGGGCCTTGAAGCCTGTCTCGCGCATTTCTTCATCAAGGAATTTCAAGGCTTCACGAGCATCGGCGCGGATGCCCAAGGCCGGTGTGTTGGACTCAAGTACGCGCGGCTCAGCATCAATCTGGATCATTTTGCCGCGTGGTTCCAGCGTGAAGTAATTGCTGGTTACCTCGCCCAGGGCCGAACCGATCACCACCAGCACGTCGGCATCTTCCATGACGTCCGAGACATAGCGGTCTTCTGCCCACGATTGCAGGGACAGCTCATGGTCCCAGCCAAAGGCGCCGTTGCCGCCAGGGCTGCACAGCACCGGGGCCTGCAGTTTTTCGGCCACGGCCAGCAATTCAGCTTGTGCCCCGGCCCGGCGTACACCGCCGCCGGCAATGATGGCCGGGCGCTTGGCCTCGGCCAGCCAGCGCATGGCTTCGCGAATCAGCTCTTCGCGCGGGGGATGCTCGTAGGCTTCGGCCAAGGCATCTTGTACCGGTGGCACCATCACCGGGGCGAGCAGGACATCCTGCGGCACCTCAACCCACACCGGCCCCATCGGCACGGTAATGGCCCGGGCCCACGCGTCCTGGATAGCCGAGGGGATGCCCGATGCATGATGCACGGTCTGCTGGAACTTGGTGACGTTGGCGGCCGAGGCCTTCTGGTCATCGAGCTGATGCAGCATGCCCTTGCGGCGGGCCCCCAAGCCGTCCAGCGGAATCTGGCTGGCCACCACGACCATGGGCACGCCGGTGGCGTAGGCTTCCTGCAGACCCGCTAGCGAGGTCAGTGCGCCAGGACCGGTGGAGAGGAACAGGACGCCCACTTCCCCGGTAGCGCGGGAGTAGCCATCGGCGGCGAAGGCAGAGTTGTTCTCAACGCGCGAGGAGATGAACTCCAAGCTTGAGCGCGAGAGTGCGTCAAAGAGTCCCAGGGCGTGCTGCCCGGGGATCCCGAACACGGTCTTGGCGCCGAGCGCGGTGAGGGTCTCGATGACCAGATCACCGCCATTGCGTTGCGGTTGCTCGTTCATTAGCTATTCATCCCCTTGCTGGCGCGGAAGTCGCTGATCAGGCTGATCAAATCATAGGTGACATGCGAGGCGGCTACCCCGGTCAGCTCTGCATGGTCGTAGGCGGGGGCGACTTCAACAATATCCGCGCCAATGATGTTCAACCCGCGCAAACCGCGCAGAATTTCAAGGAGTTCGCGGCTGGTGATACCCCCGGCTTCCGGGGTGCCGGTACCCGGGGCGTGGGCTGGGTCCAGCACGTCGATGTCCACCGAGATGTACAGCGGGCGGTTGCCGATGCGGTCCCGCAGCTTGTGCACGATTTCGCGTACGCCCTGGTAGTAGACATCCGAGCTGGTGACGATGCCGAAGCCGAAGCGCTTGTCGTCTTCCAGGTCTTTCTTGCCATACAGCGGACCGCGGGTGCCGACGTGGCAGATCGCCTCGGTATCAAGGATTCCCTCCTCGACAGCACGGCGGAACGGGGTGCCGTGGGTGTATTCGGCACCGAAGTAGGTGTCCCAGGTATCCAGGTGCGCGTCGAAGTGCAGCATCGCTACCGGAGCGCCGGCTCGTTGCGAGGCAGCACGCAGCAATGGCAGCGCGATGGTATGGTCTCCGCCCACGGTGACCAGGGTGGAGCCGTCACTGGTCAGTTCCAGTGCGTTGTGCTCAATGGTTTCAATAGCCTCGTTGATGTTGAACGGGTTGACGGCCATATCCCCCGCGTCAGCCACCTGGCTCTGTGCAAACGGCGAGGTATCGGTGGCGGGATTGTAGGGACGGATCAAGCGCGAGGATTCACGCACGTGGTTGGCGCCAAAGCGTGCGCCGGGCCGATAGGAGACACCGGTGTCGAAAGGCACGCCAACGATCTTGATATCGGCCGTCTCCACCTGATCCAGGCGCGGCAGCCGGGCGTAGGTGCCTCCTCCTGCATAGCGTGGAATCACCGCGGCATTGATGGGTCCTAGGTGACCGTTTTCCTCGATGCGGATTTCCTTCATCGCAACTTCCTCCCCAGACACATGAGGACGAAAGCCCAAGTTGTCTAATATGAAACTTCAGTTTTCCATTATGCTATTTTGTCTGCTGGGTCACGTCAAGATTCAGTTATCGCAATGCCCGGGAATCCGGGCAGAAATAGCCAATGCCGCAACCCGGGAACGGACTGCGGCATCGGCCGAAACTACAGCAAGGCGATCAGCTAGCGGAGCTGCGAATCCGCTGCGCAAGCACCTCTAATCCATCACGCAGCAGCGCCTCGCCGATAACCAACGGTGGCAGCAGGCGCAGTACATTGCCGTGCGTACCGCAGGTCAGGGTCAGCACCCCGGCTCGATGGCAGGCCTTGGAAACCGCAGCGGCCACATCGGCGCGCGGCGCCAGGCTGCCCCGGTCGGCGAACTCGATAGCCAGCATGGCTCCGCGTCCGCGCACTTCGGCAACCACCGAAGTCTCCTGCACCAGCGGTTCAAGAACCTCGCGTGACACCCGTTCGATGAGCTGGGCGTTGTCCAGAAGCGCCCCATCCTCGAACTGCTCGAATACTGCCAGTGCGGCTTCGCATGCCAGCGGGTTACCAGCATAGGTGCCGCCCAGGCCGCCAGCGTGCGGGGCATTCATCAGCTCGGCGCGGCCGGTCACCGCAGACAGCGGAACTCCGTTGGCCAGGGCCTTGGCGGTGAGGATCAAGTCTCCAGCCACGCCCTCATGCTCCGAGGCGAACAACTTCCCGGTGCGCCCCATGCCCGCCTGGATCTCGTCGATGACCAGCACAATGCCGTGCTTGTCGGCCAACTTGCGCAAGCCCGGGATGAAGCCGGCCATCGGAACAACGAAACCGCCTTCGCCCTGAATCGGCTCGATCACCATCGCAGCGAAAGACTGGGGGCCGTGGTCCATCAAGGTCTGCTCAACAGATGCCAGGACCGCTTCGACGGTGACTGCTCCTGCAGCGGGCCGCAACGGGTTGGCCGAAGCGGCGCGCACGATATGCTCGGGCATCGGGCCGAAATTCATCTTGTACGGATTGACCTTGGCGGTCATGCCCATGGTCAGCAGCGAACGGCCATGGTACGCCTCGTCGAAGACCAGCACGTTAGCGCGTCCGGTAGCCGCACGAGCAATTTTGACCGCATTCTCCACGGCCTCGGCTCAGGTGGAGAACAGTGCCGTGCGCTTCTCGAAGTCGCCAGGGGTGTGCTGGTTCAGCCAGCGGCACACCTGGGTGAAGGATTCGTACTCGGTGACCATGAAACAGGTATGGGTGAAGTCCGCCAACTGCTTGGCCACGCGTTCGGCCACGCGGCGGTTGGCGGCACCCAGTGAAGTCACGGCAATCCCCGAGGCGAAGTCGATTAGGCGATTGCCATCGACGTCTTCAATAATCCCGCCATCGGCGCGGCTGACGAAGACCGGCAAGGTGACGCCAAAACCGCTGCTGACCTGCCGCACCCTCTGCTCATGGAGGGCTGCTGAGAGCGGGCCGGGGATGCTGGTGGCAAGGTGCCTGGTTTGGGACAAGGTTGGCGCGTCGGTGGAAGCAAGGGTTTCAGTCATGGCTCAAGCCTAGAAATCGCCGTGACACGCGTCATTGGTCATTGCATCCAGGTTCGGCATCTTTCTTGGATAATTTACCCAATGATTACGCTTTTGCAGCTGGGCACAGAGCTGGGCCCCGAGTTCTTCCCCGCCCGCACCGGAACCTTCCGTGCCATCCCGGTCAGCGGAGTGCATGTCTCTGAGCTGGAGGATCCCACCACCTATCTGGACGGCGGCGAGCTGCTGCTGACCACCGGCATGCCATTCGCCGCGAGCGAGGAAGCCTCCCACGCATACATGCGCCGGTTGCAGGACAAAAAGGTCTGCGCCCTGGGCCTGGGGCTGGGCCCATGGCTTCGCACGGTGCCCGCGCACGTCATCGAAGCCTGCAACGCTGCCGGCATAGAGCTGGGCATCGTCCCGGACCAAGTGCCATTCCAGAACATTTCACGGGCTTACTGGCGTCTGGCCTCACGCGATCAGGCTTCGGACCTGATGGGCTCCTTGGGCACCCAGACTGCCCTGGCGCGAGCCGCGGTACGCCCGGATGCCATCAACGCAGTCGTCCGGGGTTTGGCTGAGGCTCTGAACGGTTGGGCCGCCTATCTTTCCGTCGATACCCGCCCGGCAACCTACTACCCGGCATCAGCCGAAGCGTTCCTAGGCGAACTCCGCCACGAATCCATGCGCTTCCGGCGCAATGGCATGCCCTCGGCATCCACCTTCGAGATCCAGGGCCACGAAGTCGTGCTCTATCCCATCCTGTCCGGAACCAAAGTCCACGGATATCTCGGAGTTGCCGCAGGGCGCAGGCCGACCAAGGCCGACCGGCAGATCATCATGACGGCATGCACGTTGCTCTCCTTGCGCGCCAGGCAACGGGAATTGGCTGCCAACACGCATAACGCGCTCAGCTCGGCCACCGCCAAATTGTTGCTGCATGGCCAACCAGAGGCGGCACGCCTGGTCGGGGAAGAAGCCGGATTGGGCCAAATCCCTACTCGTGTGCGAATCCTGCTGTACCGGACAGGCGCCGATACCGATGCCGCGACCGCACTTCATGCGATACCTTCACTGGCGCGCCCCGCCGCATTGCCCGATGTCGCTGCAGCGGTACGCGAGTGCCAGCTTCACTACGAGGACGGCGCCGCACATTATTTGGTTCTTCCCGAACCGGCGGAAAATCCTGGCATCGATGAGGCATTGGCACCGCAGGCTGCACATGCAACGAGCCCGATGGCCTGTGAGCAATTTGATTCCCCCGCACCCGAGGTCCACGCCGTGCTCTCCCAACCATTGAACTTGGCCGAAATCCCTGCCAATTTACCTGCTCTGCGCCAAGCTCTGGACGCTATCCCGGTTGGGACCATGGCCTGCGGCACCCCGGGCTTCGATGCCAGTGCAGAGACTTGGGTCAAGGCCCTCGCAGAGTACGCGCGCGCCGATCTGCTCTCGGCGGTCACCTCCTACCTGCGCCATCGCGGCCATTGGGAAGAAGCCTCCCGCGAATTGGGCATTCACCGAAATTCCTTGCGCCACCGCATCACCGTGGCGCAAGAATTGCTGGGCGCCAATCTTGATGATCCGGATGTCGCTGCTTCGCTCTGGATGGCCCTGCGCCGGGCACAGAAATAGGCACGCCGCAGTACCGGCAATAGCCGGATCCCGCGACGTGCCTTAGGCGCGGACTTCAGCCCTTGAGCCGAGTTGGGCTATCGCGCGGCGCATTGGCGCGGCGCACTGCTGCAGCGTCCGGGCCGGTGGCACCGAGCTTGGCCTGCTGGCGGATGCTCAACTTCTGCAGCAATTCCTCTTCCGCGAATTCGCCCGGAGCAACCCCGCGTGGCACCCGCAACAAGAAGGCTATGCCAAGAATCCACCAAGCGGCGAAGAGCAGCCACGGCTGCCACCCGATGGCCGCCGGCATTCCCGGAAGATACAGCGAGATCAGGCCGGCGCAGAAGACCACCGATAGTACGCCGATGACCTTGCCGCCGTTTCCCGCACCGCCCACGCGCAGCGGGCGTTGCATCTGCGGTTCGCGCTGGCGCAGAATCAAGAACGCCACACCCACCAGAAGGTAGGCGATCACGATCGACGGCGAACCGGAATCCACCAACCATCCGAGCATGGCGGTGCCGAAGAATGGAGCCAGCATGGAGAGCACGCCAATGAACAGCAGTGCGTGGCTCGGTGTGCGGTGCTTCGGATGCAGGTAGGCAAACCAGCGCGGCAGCATTCCTGAACTGGCCATCGCGTACATCAGTCGCGAAGCACCCATCAGCAGCGAATTCCACGAGGTGAGGATGCCGGCAATGCCGCCGGCGATCAGCACCTTTGACATGATTTCGGAATTGAACAGTGCGCCCATCGCGTCGGCAGTGGCAAGTTCGGATCCGGCGAGCGCCGAAGCGCCCATTCCCGATGAGGTGGCGAGGATGATCCCCACATACCAGGCGGTGGCGATAAGCACCGAAATCACCACATACTTGCCAATTTTTCGCGGGGCGATGTCGCATTCCTCGGCGGACTGCGGGATCACGTCGAAGCCGACGAACATGAACGGCACCACGATCATCACGCCGAAGAAGCCGGCCACCCCGTTTTCGAAGAATGGTTCCATATTCCTGCTCTCGCCTGCGGTGAAGGCACCAGCAAGCAGCATTGCGCCGATGACGAAGAGGAAGAGCACCACGAAGGTCTGCACGACACCGGCGGTTTTGATGCCGCGGATATTAATCCACGTAATCGCTATCGCACCGGCGGCCCCGACCAGCGCCCAAGTCAGGTAGACCTCGGAGCCAGCGATTTCCCATAATTTGATTTGCGAAAGGTCCGGGAAGAGATAGAGCACGGATTTGGGCAGTGCCACTGCTTCAAAGGCCACGATCGTAATGTAGCCACCGACGATCGCCCAGGAACCGGCAAAAGACCAGCGGGCACCCATCGCGCGCAGCAGGTAATTGTGCTCACCGCCTGCTTTCGGCATGGCAGCAACTAGTTCGGCATAGGTCAGGCCGACTACGGCCATGATGCCACCGCCAACCAGCATAGCCAGCGTGGCTCCCAGTGGACCGGCGGTGGTAATCCAGTCGCCGGTGAGCACGACCCACCCGAAGCCGATCATCGCGCCAACGCCTATGGCCAAGGCGTCCCAACGGCCAAGGACCTTCTTGAGTCCTGGTTCTGCGGTGTGGTTCTTCGCGGTTTTTCCTGACATGGCAACCCCTTCTGGAAAGTTGATCAGGATCACACTATGCAAAACCGCGCCAAAGGGTATTGGATGTTTTGACTACATTTCAGGCTATTTCGCCCAAATCGGAAGGCTAGTCCTCGTCGGAGCGCTTCTTGCTGGCTTTCACCAGCGCGCGGTCGACCTCATGAATGCCCAGGCAGAAGCCTGCGGACATTACCAGCGACTTGATAGTCAGTTCCGAAAGGTCATCGGCTACGTACACCAGCTGGATCGGTCCGGCCAGGATGAGCAGGACACCGGTCCACAGCACATAGACCCACGAGGTGCGCGCCTGCGCCATCAGCGGGAAGCGTGCACGTCGACGAATCGTTCGCACGCCAATGGTGACAATGACGACGGCCAGAATCGCGGCGCCAATGAAGAAGAAATTGCGTTGGGTGCGGATCCAGGTCAAGGTGGTGCCAATAAGAACGCCGAAAAGTATCGAAGCCCACCAGCTGATACTGCGCAGTTGATCTTGCGCAGCGGTTGGTTCGCCTGTCCTCACGCCTCTCCCATCACTCATCGTTCCGAGCGCCCGGAACAACGCATCGTTCCTAGAATACGCGGTTTATCTCCCCGCAGACGAACGCGCAGCCGCACTGCGCATGCCGCGCCCTGGCAGCAGGCGCATGGGATTGGCGTTATGCGAGGATCAGCGTCCAGGTAACCACAGCTACCTCATCAGAATCGTTTTCCCAGCTATGCGGTTCACGCCCCGGGAAAGTTATCGTATCGCCTGCTTCGAGTTCTATGCGCTGATCAGGCAATACCAGGATGAATTTTCCAGCGATCACGTGGAGCACTTCCAGCTCGCAATCCACCGAATACAGTTCTGCTTCACCGGTGCCTTTGGGCGCAATCTCAGCACGAATCATTTGCACCCGCTTTTCACTACGCGGCGTGACCAACTGCTCCGTGATGCCGTCACCACCCAGGGAGACACGGGGAGCCTGCTCCAGTCGGACCAGTTTCGTTTCTGGAACCTCGAAGAGGGTACCGACCTCCATGCCCAGCACTTCGCACAACCGCAAAAGGGTCGAAACCGAAGGGCTGGTCAGGTCGCGCTCGACACGTGAGAGGAAACCTTTGGTCAGTCCAGATAGCTCGGCGACCTGGTCAATGGTCATACGCTGGGTCTGGCGCACCCCGCGCAGCCTCGCGCCGATGTTGATCGCAGCACCGGTTGGTTCAACTGGCAAGGTTTTCATCGTTTGGCTCCATCGACGTTTTTTGCAGCAGCAACAACTGCAACCACTTTGGCTTCAAGGCCTGCGGGGCAAGTTTACCAATGGTAAACACACGGCGCCCCTACCGCGGACCCACCACGGTCACTAGACTCTGTCCATGGACAGCACCAAGGACAAGCTCTGCGGGTACCTGAACGACGCACGCGAGAATGCGATCTTCAAGGCAGAAGGCCTCGCCGAGCACCTGGCCCGCACCCCGCTCACCCCTACTGGCACCCATATTCTGGGTGTACTGCACCATCTGGCGATCAATGAATACGAATATTTCGGCACCTGCCTCAAGCGCAAGGCCGATGACCGCTACGTTCGCGAGTTCATAGCACCGCATGATCCCGACGCGGATTTCCTTCCGCCAGCAGACATGCGTGCCCAACAGCTGATCGGCCTCTATCGGAAAGCCATCGCCTTCGCGGATGCGGCCATCAGCACCCTGCCCCTGGACTGCCCCGTGGAGGTGCCGTGGTGGGGGCCAGCCGGGAATACCACCTTGGATCACCTGCTCATCCATGCGCTCGCCGAGACCTCCAGGCATGCAGGGCATTTGGATATTATTCGCGAGCAGCTCGATGGCCGCGCTGGCTGGACCGCGCAACTGGATTTGCTGCCCGACTACACCGCTGGGCAATGGGCCGAACAACGCGAGAAGCTGCAGCAACTGGCCAATGCCTTTGCCCCGGGCAGCTGACCCGCAGTCATATTACGCATTGGGACTTCACCGGGCCCGACCGGCGGCGGTACCATCGGAAATGTTGCTTCACGAGACGCGGCGCCAAGCTCCGACTGGCCGCGCACCAACCCCAAGTTCATGGGTGGTTCGGATGAGGAAGCGGTCCGCGCATCAACAGGTGCACGGGCAAGAGCTCGCAAGAGAGTTGACCTCCCATGGCATATCCGATTCTGCCCGTCATCGACCGCCAGACCGGCCAGGTGCAGTTCAAGGCCGAAGGCCGCTGGCGCACCCGCTACGTTGCAGATCCACTCAGGCTTGAACGGCTCATTGCTCGTTGTGCCCGCCGTCCGACCTTCGATCCGGCCACTTCTGAATTGCTGCTGGTGGTGCCGGTAGCCGGAGATCCTGCGGGCAAGCGATTTGCTTTTAGTCTTGCCAAATTCCCAAGTGCAGGAGCCCTGACTAAACTGGGTAGTTGATCCGATCCACGGGTTTCATTGGGAAACTCCACGTTCCAGGAGAGTCATCTTCGCGATGTCACAGCACTCAGCAACCGAACCTACCAAAGCGCAGATCCAGCGATGGCGCAAGTATCTCGCTGATGAAGTCGCCGAAGGCTCCATCTACCGGGCCCTGGCGGAAAAGAAAAGCGGGCAGGAACGGCAAATCCTGCTGGGCCTGGCAGAGGCGGAAGCGCGCCACGAATCCCACTGGCGCGTCCTGCTCGGCGAACATGTCAAGGAAGTCCGCCCGTCGCTGCGGCGCACGATGCTGCGTTTCCTGGCATTGCATTTCGGTTCGGTCTTCGTCCTGGCTATGACCCAGCGCTCCGAGAGCAGTTCGCCCTACCGCGACGACAAGGACGCCACCGCGCAGATGGCGGCCGACGAACAGGTCCACGAAGAAGTCGTGCGCGCACTAGCTACAGCAGGCCGGGCGCGCCTTTCGGGCAACTTCCGTGCTGCGGTCTTCGGCGCCAACGACGGGCTGGTTTCCAATCTGGCGCTGATCATGGGTATCGGCGCGACCGGTGTTTCAGCGACTTTCGTGCTGTTCTCCGGTGTTGCCGGATTGCTGGCCGGTGCACTGTCAATGGCAGCTGGCGAATATGTTTCGGTGCGTTCCCAGCGCGAGCTGCTGACCGCTTCACGTCCAACCCAGGTCACGCTGACCGCGGCCCCGAACCTTGATCTGGACGCCAACGAGCTGCTGCTGATCTATAAGGCCCGCGGCATGAGCGATGAAGATGCCGAGCACCGGGCCGCAGAACGCATGGGCCTGTTCACCTGCGATTGCAACCCCGACTTCTCGTTGAACCCCGAAGGCCGCGGCGAAGAACTTGAGAAGGAGCACCAGGAACTGGGGTCGGCCACCGGCGCGGCGGCCACCTCGTTCATCCTCTTCGCTTCCGGCGCTGTGGTGCCGATCCTGCCATATGTCCTTGGCCTGTCCGGCATGACCGCGATCATCGTCTCGGTAGTCCTGGTGGGCTTGGCCCTGATGATCACCGGCGGGATCGTGGGCCTGCTCTCCGGGGCCTCCCCACTCAAACGCGGCCTGCGCCAGCTAGCCATCGGCTGGGGCGCAGCGGCCATAACCTACTGCTTGGGCCTGATCTTCGACGTCAGCATCAGCTAGTCGGCCGGTACGAACCGAATGCCGGTACAGCTTTGACTGTACCGGCATTTTCCATGCCGTGATCTAGCTGTCCTCCGGCCGCCGAGTACGCCGGCGCAGGGTTTCCATGGACTGGATGAACGCCATCGCTTCTTCGGCGGTTTCCACCAGAGCAATCTTCTGCTCCATGACACGTTCCTTGGCCAAGGCCTGAAGCAGCGGCCAAGCAGGCAGATCCCTGGTCCAATAGTCCTTGCCAACCAGCACCATCGGCACCACGCGGGCACCGGTGGCGTAGTAGTTTTCACAGGCATCCTGGAAGATTTCCTGCACCGTGCCAGCGGCCCCGGGCAGAACTATCAGCCCGCCGTTGGACTGTTCCAGCAAAATCGCTTCACGAATGGAATTGGTAAAGAACTTGGCAATCTGGGTGGCAAACAGATTCGGCGGCTCGTGACCGTAGAACCAGGTTGGCACGCCTAAGGACTGCCGCTGGCTGGGGAAACGCTCCTTCACCATCAGCGCAGTTCTCGCCCAGCCGGTGCGCTGATGAATCGCATCCGGCGCTTCAGCCAGCATCTGCAATGCCGTAGCAACATCTCCTTGCCCGTAGTCGGCCATCCACGCACCGGCATTGGCGGCTTCCATCGCGCCAGGACCTCCACCGGTGGCCACCGCGTAGCCCGCCCGGGTAATCATGCGCCCCAGCTCCAATGCTTGCGCATACTGCGCAGTGCCCCGGCTCATCGCATGCCCGCCCATCACCCCGATAATCGGGGTTTCCTTGAACGTGCCCTCATACACCGCCGAGACCAGCGCCTGGCCAATGTGGTGATCGTGCAGGGTCTTAGCCAGCGCACTGTTATCGCCACTGGAATTCACCGCTGCATGCTGCTGGGAGTACGCGTATATCTTCGCATCAGGTACATGCTGGTAGGTCTGTGTCCTAATCCCCGAGTACAACTCATGTGCCGAATACAGACCGCGAGCCCCCGTTTCGAAAGGCAGCTCCTCCCCCGAGCTCATGCACAGCCCGCCAGTGGCTTGCACTATCTGCTGTCCCTGGGCGGAATACTGGCAATCGATGAAGAGCGCTTCGGAAAGATCCAAGGATTTCAGCACGGTATCTCGTTCGCGCAGATCAACGCGGTGCACTCGCCAGCTTTTTCCGCGTGCGCGGTGGGAAGCCAGCGCTTCAGCCGCGAGACGGTCGAATTCAACAAGCGACGTTATGTTCACTGCTCGTGCTGGAAGGTAAGGCCACACTTGGGACATGCGTCAACGCTACGTCATAGATAGTGATTATTCACAGAAAGGCCCTTCAACTTTCGCGACGGCCCGGAACGTGAAACGATGAGAGGATGACTGAATCTGTTCCACCAACCATTGATGCCCGCCACTTACTGGCTTTTCTGGGCAACGTTCCTTTCTTCTATGGAAAGAACCTGGCTGCAGAAGCAAATTCCGTGGTTGACGTGGAATTCGATGAAAGCACCCAACAGATCGAAGGCACTGTCACCGATTCTGGCGAAGAATACTCTCCGATGATTCAGGTCCTCTTGGACGGTGGAGAGTGGAAGATCGAATCTTGCGAGTGCACCTGCGACGCACCCGGTATCTGTTCGCACATCGCGGCACTGGCTATTGTCTCCAATAAGATCGCTTCCCAGCCACGCGCCCTGCCTGCCCAGGAAGAGAAGCCGAACACCGTTTGGTCGCAACAAATCGATTCATGGTTTGAAGAGTCCGAGCCAGGTCCGGCCGATGGGCTGCTCGGTTCACAGCACGATCCGGTGGTGCCGATGGCGCTTCAGTTCCTGCTCTTCGATTCGAAAGACACCACGCAGCAGCAACAGTGGATGCCGACCGGAACCATCCCGCACCCGACCCGCAATAAGCGCTTCCGCTTGGGAGTTCGCCCAATGGTTCGCAACACCGAAGGCCGTTGGGTCCGTGGACAGCTTCGCTGGACTACCCTGGGTTTCAAGACCTATGGCTGGAACCTGTTGCGGGCTCAGCACCACTGGTTTACCCGCTTTGCTTCCATGGCGCGCAGCGACAGCCAGCTGCAATTCAAGGTGGATGAAGACTGGCTGTTCCTGGACGAGTATGCTTCCGAGCTGCTCTGGCCACTGCTTGAGCAGGCTGATGAGCTGGGAATTCCACTGATCACCACCCGATCCGAGCAGCGCGTGCGCATTGTTGCTCCAGCCAGCTTCAGCATGCAGGCCTCCTTGGATGAGCGACGGCTGCAGCTGGACGGTGTCCTGCACATTGCAAACCAGGACCTCATTCTTGATCCGGAGGCGCCAAGCGGTGTCATCGCCGAGCATGGTTTCTATGCCCAGCTGGCTCAGCCCGATGAAATTTGGCTCGCGCCAAGCGTTGAGCCGATTCCTGACGCGCATCGCCGCTGGTATGTTGACCGCCGCCCGGTCACCGTGCCTAAGCCGGAGATCAACGATTTCTTCGAGTCCTCCTACCCGCGATTGGCTCGCCGTTTCGAGCTGCGCAGCGTTAGCGATGAGCTGGCCCTGCCGGCTTTGAAACCGCCCTATGTGCAGGCGACCGTGGTCTACAAGCGCGAATTCAACGAGAAAAACGAACCGAATGACACCGTTGCGCTGGACTTCCAGATCCGCTACCCGGGGATCCCTGGCGACCAGGAAGTGTATGACCTTGAGGCCGAAGAACTGCTTCAGTCCGCAGTGCATGAAGTTTTCCTGGTTCATGAGGAAGGCGGCAATCCCAACCTGTCGCCAAAGTTCTATGCCCGCGATGACACCATCGATTTCGTCACCGAGATCCTCCCCGCGCTGGAACGCATTCCAGAGGTCAGGCTGGTTGAAAGGGGCACCCGGCCAACATTCCGTCAGCTGCGTGAACTTCCTCAGCTGAAGATCAGCGCCGTGAATCACGAACGGACCGACTGGCTGGATCTTGGCTTGCTGATCACCGTGGGCAATCACGAGGTTCCCTTCTCGCAGATCGTCGAGGCCATGAGCAATGGCCAGATGAAGCTCCGCCTGCCGGATAACACTTGGTTCTCGTTGGATCACCCCATGTTCGCCAAGCTCAAGGCGCTGGTTGACGAGGCCCAGGCAATGAATGACAAGCCGAAGGAGGGAGACCTGAAGCTTACGGTCTTCCAAATCTCATTGTTCGAAGAACTTGATGAGATGGCTGAAGGCATTGACGGCGCGGACTTGTTTATCGCACGTATGCGTTCGCTGCTCAAGGTCGCTGAGGCTCACCATGCTCAGGTGCCGAACACGCTGAACGCCCAGCTGCGCCCTTACCAGGTTGAGGGGTTCCACTGGCTGACTCGCCTGTATGAAGGCGGCTTTGGCGGCATCCTCGCCGATGACATGGGCTTGGGTAAAACCTTGCAGACGATTGCCCTGATTCTCCATGCCCATAAGCTCTGGGCTGATCCTCAGGCCTGTGCTCAACTGCCAGCAACCCAGCGTACCCGCCTGCCGTTCTTGGTAGTTGCCCCGAGTTCCGTGGTTTCCAACTGGGAAATGGAAATCAACAAGTTCGCCCCATCCTTGCGGGTAGTCAGCGTCGAGGGGACTTTGCCTTCGCCACGGCAGCTGCAGGAACTGTCCGAGAATTACGATGTCATTCTCACGACCTATACCCTGTTGCGACTGAACGACGAGATTTACGAGGCGCAGCGCTTTGCCGGTTTGATCCTCGATGAGGCGCAGTTCGTGAAGAACAAATCCACCAAGGCCCACCGCACCGCGGTGAACCTGCAGACCAATTTCAAATTGGCCGTCACTGGTACGCCGATGGAGAACAACCTTTCCGAGCTCGGTGCTTTGCTGTCGCTGGTTGCTCCGGCGTTGTTCCTGAACACCACACGCTTTAATCGCCAGTTCGCCCGCCCTATCGAGGTATTGGGCGACAAGGAAACCCTTGCATTGCTGCAGCGTCGCATCAAGCCATTCATGCTGCGCCGCACCAAGGAATCTGTGGTGCTGGATCTTCCCGCAAAGCAGGAGCAACAGCTTCTGGTGCGCCTGTCCGAAGAACACCAGCATGTCTACGACACCCATCTGAACCGCGAACGCCAGAAAATCTTGCACCTGGTTGAAGACCTGGACCGCAACCGCTTCACCATTTTCCAGTCGCTGACGCATCTGCGCATGCTCGCCTTGGAGCCTTCACTAGTGGATCCAGAGCTGTCGGAAGTACCGGGTTCAAAGCTGGAAGCACTCTTCGACCAGCTCGATGACGTGGTGGGCGAAGGCCACCGTGCGCTGATCTTCAGCCAGTTCACCTCGTATCTGAAGGTGCTGGCCGACAAGCTGACCGAGCGCGGCGTGAAGTTCGTGTACCTGGATGGCAATACCCGCAACCGTGCCAAGGTCATCGAGCAGTTCAAGGAAGGCGAAGCTCCGCTGTTCTTGATCTCCTTGAAGGCCGGTGGCTTCGGCTTGAACCTGACCGAGGCGGACTACTGCTTCTTGCTGGATCCATGGTGGAACCCAGCCGTGGAAGCCCAGGCTATCGACCGTACGCACCGCATCGGCCAGACTCGACAGGTGATGGTGTACCGAATGATTTCTCAGGGCACCATCGAAGAGAAGGTTGTGGCGCTGCAGGAAAGCAAACGCAAGCTGATCTCGACAGTGATGGATGAGGCCGATGGATTCTCCAAGGCCTTGACCGCCCAAGATATCCGAGGACTACTTGAGTAACAGGTTGATTAAATCAGCCGTCTTAGCAGGCGGCTGTCAGTAAAACCCTGTATATTCAAAATGTCCGATGTTGTGCGCTACGCCACACATAGTGCGCTCGTCGGGCAAGGGCCCAGACGGATCCTCGTCCGGGTGATACGAACGACAAAGGCGGTAATAACCGTGTCCCTGATTAAATCGGAGACTCCCAGTACCCCCGATGATGACTGGATGAGTGCATCGGTGAGTATCGACAAGGATCGTGTGGTGATTGAAACCGAACAGGAACGCCTGTCCTTGGAAAACGACCGGCTCCTGGAAAAGATTCGCAGAGTTCTGGCTTCCCCGCTCGAAGAGATTTTCTACAACCCGAAGCATCGAATGCTCCTGATCCCTGGCGCTTTCGCTGCCATCGGCTCTTCCTTCCTGAGAGTCGATACTGAAGCTGCAGCCGGCCTCCGCGGCTAGCCTTCTTCGACTACTTGCCCCAAGCTGCCCACCGGCAACCTTGGGGCATTTTTGTGCCCCATGGACTTGGCGCTGGCCACTGCTGAACAGCACGCGTTTTTACCGTCGACAACCCTGATTTGCCGCCCGATTCCGGACCTACAAGAGCGCCGATTTCGCGTGGATTCGCCATTTTTCAGCCTATGGCACTCCGAGTCCTTCGACACAATTTCCGCTCTTCGGGCACCTCGATTCACAACTACGCCAATTGCTCGTTTGCCCCATGCTTCCGTGGGTATTCGGCGGTAGGCCCACGCACGATTCGATTGTTCCCCTAGGCGCACATCCGCCCCCGGAAGAGCCCCTCGATCAGGGAATTAATCCAATTTTTGGTAAACTTAATGATTGTCCGCTTAAGCGTTTCATCGCTCAATGCCGGTTTTTTGCCGGATTTTTGAGTAGAAATCTATCGATTTCGACGAGTCACACGGCGACCGCAACCAGCTTCAAAGAGCAGCTAATTCGCTCCTCAATCTTGTGGATGAAGATGGTCGCCGGCACCGAGACAGGATCAAGAAAGATATGAGGAGTGAAACTATGGAAGCAAGAAACACACGGAAGCAGCGATTCCTGAGAAAACGTCGGCTGAAGGTTGAAGACGTCAACGTTGTCGATGATTCGATGCTCAAGAAAGCCATCGGCGGTACCGTCGTTGGCAACTTGATGGAATGGTACGACGTAGGTGTCTACGGCTACCTTGCAGTGATTATCGGCAAGCTCTTCATGCCCGACACTGTAGAACCCGCATTCCAAACCCTGTTCAGCCTTGGCGTATTCGCCGTTACCTTCGTTGCCCGCCCGCTTGGTGGCGTGATTCTGGGACAGCTGGGCGACCGCGTTGGACGCCAGAAGATCCTGGTCTTCACCCTGCTCATGATGGCAGCGGCCACTTTTGGTATCGGCATCCTTCCGGATTACTCGGTATGGGGTGTAGCAGCACCAATTCTCCTAGTCGTGCTGAAGCTTGCGCAGGGCTTCTCCACGGGAGGCGAGTACGCCGGCGCTACTACATTCATTACCGAATACGCGCCGGATAAGCGTCGCGGCTTCTTCGCCTCGCTATTGGATCTCGGCTCCTACATGGGCTTCGCCCTGGGCGCCGCCTTCGTCTCCATCCTCCAGCTGACCCTGAGCGACGATGTCATGGAAGGCTTCGCATGGCGCATTCCATTCCTGGTGGCTCTTCCGCTGGGTGTTATCGCACTGTGGTTCCGCTCCAAGATCGAAGACACTCCTGCCTTCAAGGAAGCCCAGGAAGCCGCTAATCGCGCTAGCGAGGACGCACGGAACTCTGCCGATGCTCCGAAGAGCGTGATCGATCTGGTGAAGGCTTACTGGCGCGAATTGCTCACCGGGTTCGTACTGGTATCGGCCGCCAATACTGCGGGCTACGCACTGACCAGTTACATGCCCACGTACCTGACCGAAACGCTGAAATACGATCCGGTGCACGGCAATCTGCTGACCCTGCCGATCTTGGTGGGCATGTCCTTGTGCATCCCGCTGGCGGGCAAGCTGTCCGATAGCGTAGGCCGCCGCAAGGTCCTGTTCATTGGTTCGGTTTCGGCCGTTGTCCTGGCAATTCCGTCCTTCTTGTTCATGATGCATGGTCAGGTCTGGTCCACCCTGGTGGGCCTCGCTTTGCTGGCGTTCCCCGTCACCTTCTACGTTGCCAATTTGGCTTCGTCGTTGCCAGCGCTGTTCCCAACCGCTTCGCGTTACGGTGGCATGGGCATCTCATACAACTTCGCCGTAGCCATCTTTGGCGGGTTCGCACCGTTCATCATGCAGGCGCTGGTCACCATGACCAATTCGTCTCTGGCACCGGCCTTCTGGGTTATGGGCACTTCGGTTGCCGGCATCATCGCAGTTTGCTTCTTGAAGGAATCGGCACGCAAACCGCTTCCAGGTTCGCTGCCATCGGTGGCCACCGAGGAAGAAGCCGTAGAGCTGGTTGCAACCCAGGAAGAAAATCCTGATCTGGACGTTGAAGAAATCTTCGAGCAGGTTCCTGCCCTGGAGGAGAACTACCAGCAGGAGATTGCAGCGGAGAAGGCCACGCAGTCTTAGGCCAAATAGCATCTCAATAGGCCAGCTGACGATGGTGGGGCTAGTTCTGCGCAAGAACTAGCCCCACTATTGTTCTGTCCGCCTAGAAGACCAGGAAACCTGCCAGTAGGCTCCGCATGCGCCACGTGCAGCCAGTTGCCTATTCGGGTCCAGCGCCAGATTGCAGTCAAGGATTCCGAATTCAGAGTCGGACCAGGTGCCGAAATCCAGCGTGCAGCGGCTTTGCTGCCCATTCCAGCAGTCCATGCTCCATGTGCAGGTCAGCGGGCTCGCCGCCGGATATCCAAAGAGCCCGGCAGGCTGACCAGAGCCCTTGGGTCATTGCTTCGTACCCCTCATTGGCATCGTGACGCTGTCCTACAACCTCATCCTTGGCGACGGCGTTGACAGCAGCCAGCAGTTCATCGAGGTTGTCCCAGTCGAGACGATGGCTGCGCCAGGGCTAATGCTAAGCACGCAAGAGCTGGTCCGACAGCTCTGCGCACTTCATCGGCATTATCTTTTTCTTGCTGTCCAGGAGTCGAGTAGTCCTGCCAGCCTGCTGACTAGTCTCCGGAATTGATTAGTGCCCTTCTGTTAAATGCGAAACGGTCGTCACTTCTCCTGAAGATTCAGGAGAAGCGACGACCGTTCGTTCCCGGCTTATGATTCCGGGCATCAGCCCTAGTTCAGCGTCAGCTTAGAGAGCTGCGTAAACTTCGCGCAGCAGCACAGCAGTTTCCGAAGGAGTCTTGCCGACCTTGACGCCTGCAGCTTCCAGCGCTTCCTTCTTCGCCTGGGCGGTGCCAGCCGAACCGGAAACGATGGCGCCTGCGTGGCCCATGGTCTTGCCTTCAGGAGCGGTGAAGCCAGCCACGTAGCCAACTACTGGCTTGGTGACGTTGGCCTTGATGTAATCAGCTGCACGCTCTTCAGCGTCGCCACCGATTTCACCGATCATGACGATGGCCTTGGTCTCTGGATCAGCTTCGAAAGCGGCCAGCGCATCAATGTGGGTGGTGCCGATGACTGGGTCACCGCCGATGCCGATTGCGGTCGAGAAGCCCAGATCGCGCAGTTCGTACATCATCTGGTAGGTCAGGGTACCGGACTTGGAAACCAAGCCGATTGGGCCCTTGCCGGTGATGTTGTTCGGGGTGATACCAACCAGTGCTTCACCTGGGGTGATGATGCCTGGGCAGTTAGGGCCGATGATGCGGGTGATCTGGTTGCCGTCGGCGTCAACCTTCGACTGGGCCAGAGCCCAGAACTCAGCGGAGTCCTGTACTGGAACGCCTTCGGTGATGACTACAACGAGGCCAACTTCAGCCTCGATAGCCTCAACGACTGCGTCCTTGGTGAACTTAGGTGGAACGAAGACGATCGATACGTCTGCGCCGGTCTCGGCCTTGGCCTCGGCCACGGTGCCGTAGACCTTGATGTCCTTGTCACCGTGGGTCACGGTGGTGCCGGCCTTGCGGGCGTTAACGCCGCCAACAATGTTGGTGCCAGCCTTGAGCATCAGGGCGGTGTGCTTGGTGCCTTCGCCGCCGGTGATGCCCTGGACGATGACCTTGGAGTCCTTGTTCAGGTAAATGCTCATTGTTCGCTTATCCCTCTTACTTCGCTGCGTTGGCGAGCTCGGCAGCCTTGTCGGCGCCCTCATCCATGGTTGCTGCCAGGGTGACCAACGGGTGGTTGGCCTCGGCCAAGATGGCGCGACCCTCTTCAACGTTGTTGCCGTCCAGGCGGACAACCAGTGGCTTGTTCGCTGCGTCACCCAGGGTGTTCAGCGCGCCAACGATGCCGTTTGCGACAGCGTCACATGCGGTGATGCCACCGAAGACGTTGACGAAGACCGACTTGACCTGTGGGTCGTTCAGGATGACGTCAAGGCCGTTAGCCATGACCTCTGCCGATGCGCCACCGCCAATGTCCAAGAAGTTAGCAGGCTTGACCGAACCGTGGTTCTCGCCAGCGTAGGCGACAACGTCCAGGGTGGACATGACCAGGCCAGCACCGTTGCCGATGATACCTACTTCGCCGTCCAGCTTGACGTAGTTAAGGCCAGCGGCCTTTGCCTTTGCTTCCAGTGGATCGGCTGCACCCTTGTCCTCGAGCTCTTCGTGAGCCGGGTGGCGAACCTCAGATGCGTTGTCGTCGAGGGAAACCTTGCCATCCAGTGCAACGATGTCACCGGCACCGGTCTTCACCAGTGGGTTTACCTCTACGAGGGTGGCGTCTTCTTCCTTGAATACAACCCAGAGCTTCTGGATGGTGTCTGCTACCTTTGCGCGCAGCTCTTCAGGGAAGTTGGCTGCCTCAACGATTTCAGCGGCCTTCGCAGCATCAATGCCTACGATTGGGTCAACGGCAACCTTCGCCAGAGCATCTGGGCGCTCAACTGCGAGCACCTCGATCTCCATGCCACCTTCTACCGAGCACATGGCCAGGTAGTTGCGGTTTGCACGGTCCAGCAGTACGGAGAAGTAGAATTCCTCAGCAATGTCGGCGCCCTGAGCGATCATGACCTTGTTCACGGTGTGGCCCTTGATGTCCATACCGAGGATGTTGGAAGCGTGCTCGAAAGCTTCGTCGGCGGTCTTAGCGACCTTGACGCCGCCAGCCTTGCCACGGCCACCAACCTTGACCTGTGCCTTTACTACAACAACGCCGCCGATCTTCTCAGCTGCGGCTTTGGCTTCTTCCGGGGTGTAAGCGACGATACCGGCAAGCACGGGAACGCCGTGTGCCTCGAATAGATCGCGCGCCTGGTACTCATACAGGTCCACGGGTTTGTGTCCTTCGTTCGAAGTTCATGCTGACTCGCGGCACGGCCACAGACCGAAATCCATGCCATGCCAAAGAGAGCGCACCGCAACTACCGGGACGTCGTTAGGCGCCGTAGCCCGTGCGCACCTCTCAGACTATCCCGACTTTCGCAAACTTCCCACTTTTACAGCACGTAGAGAAACTCGCGATCCCTGCCGGGAGCCATCCGAATGTGACGTGGAAAACACGGAAGACCGGTTGACTAGTCCACGATTTCCAGCGGTGCATAGCGCAGCAATAGTCTCTTTTCAGAGTCCGGGAACTGCACCTTGGCCACAGTCTTGTCGCCTGCGCCTTCTAAAGCAATAACAGTGCCCAAGCCAAACGAGGAATGTTTAACATTTTGCCCGACTTCAGGGATTGTAATGTCCTTATTCTGCACAACTCGCTTCTTGGAAATCGGAGCGGCGTTGTGCCCTCGTTCCGGTTGCGCCGAAGCCGAACCTGCACCCCAATGGCTGCCACGTTCATATCTGCTCGTGGCGAAATTCACCGCTGCGTTACCAAAACCGAAGCCCATTCCTCCGCCAGAGCCCTCGCTCTTCCAGTCGATCAGCTCGCCCGGAACCTCTTCCAGGAACTGGCTCGCAGGGTTGTACTGGGCCTGTCCCCAGAGGCTGCGCTGTTCGGCACGGGTCAGGTACAGGCGCTCACGGGCACGCGTCAGGCCGACATAGGCCAAGCGGCGTTCTTCGGCAAGTTCCTTTTCGTCGGTCATTGAACGCTGGTGCGGGAAGACACCGTGCTCCATGCCGGTCAGGAAGACCACCGGGAATTCCAAGCCCTTGGCAGTATGCAGGGTCATCAAGGTGACCACGCCTTCCTGCGCGGCCATCGCTGCTCCCTCATCGTCGCTGGGAGCCTCTGGAATCTGGTCGGCATCGGCTACGAGGGCAACGCGCTCCAGGAAACCTTCGAGACCGCCTTCTGGTTCTTCGTTCACGTAGTCACGGACCACGGCAACCAATTCGGCAAGGTTCTCCACACGCGACTCATCCTGCGGATCCGAAGAGAGGCGAAGGGTCTCCAGGTATCCGGTCTGCTCAAGCACTGCTTCAAGGGCCTCTGCCGGGCCTGAGCCTTCTGCCACGGTTTTCAAGTCATCCATCATTGAGACAAACGCAGCGGTCATCTTGATTCCGCGGGTTCCCAATCCCGGTGCTTCATCTGAACGGCGCAATGCGTCCATGAAGGAAACGCGATCCCGTTCAGCCAACGCTGCCACGGCGCCTTCGGCACGGTCGCCGATGCCGCGCTTGGGCTCATTGAGAATACGGCGAACGTTGATGTCATCGTCCGGGTTCACCAAGGCGCGCAGGTAGGCCAGCGCGTCCTTGATTTCCTTGCGGTCGTAGAAGCGGGTGCCGCCAACTACGCGGTACTTCAGGTCCACGCGCATCAACTGCTCTTCCAGTGCACGCGATTGGGCGTTGGTGCGGTAGAAGATCGCCACGTCGCCTGGGCGGACGTCCTCGTCATCATTCAAACGCAGGATTTCTTCGGCAATCCAGCGTGCTTCGTCGGATTCCGATTCACCGACATAACCGGTGATCTTCTCGCCGTCGCCGCTGGCAGTCCACAGCTTCTTGTCATTGCGGTCGGGGTTTCGCTTGATGACCTCGTTGGCAGCGGACAGAATCGTCTGGGTGGAACGATAGTTCTGTTCCAGCTTGATGGTTGCCGCGTTCGGATAGTCCTTTTCGAAGTCGACGATGTTGCGGATATCGGCACCGCGGAAAGCGTAAATCGACTGGTCCGAGTCGCCTACAACGGTCAACTCGCCAGGGACGGTATCCCCTTCGGCCCCGGTGAGTTCACGCACCAGAGAGTACTGGGCGTGGTTAGTATCCTGGTATTCGTCGATGAGCACATGGCGGAACCGGCGGCGGTAGTTATCGGCCACTCGCGGGAACGCACGGAACATGTAGACAACCTGTCCTATCAGGTCGTCGAAGTCCATGGCGTTGGCAGCGCGCAGGCGACGGGTGTAGCCACGGTAGACCTCGGAAACTGCTCGCGAGAACGGATCATTGGTATTGCTCGTCGCCGCGTAGTCTTCATCGTCAATCAGCTCATTCTTCAACGAGGAAATCTTGTGGGCAATCGCTTTCGGTGTGAAACGCTTCGGGTCAATCTCCAAGGACTTGGCGACTAAGGTGATCAGGCGCAGCGAATCAGTGGAGTCATAGATTGAGAAGTTTGATTTCATTCCAATGGTGGCCGCCTCGCGACGCAAAATACGCACGCATGAGGAGTGGAAAGTAGAGATCCACATCTTCTTCGCTTGCTCGTCGCCAATAAGTTCAGCGGCTCGTTCACGCATTTCGGCAGCCGCTTTGTTGGTGAAGGTAATCGCCAAGATTTCGTGTGGTCGAGCACGCCCGGTCGCCAAGAGGTAGGCAATGCGGTGCGTAAGCACACGGGTCTTTCCGGAACCAGCGCCAGCCACGATCAGCAACGGTCCGCCAGCATAACGAACTGCTTCTTCCTGCTGCGGGTTCATGCCGACCAAAAGCTCCTCAGCAGTGGGCATGACCTGCTGTGCGGTATCCGGGGCGAAATCGTCAAAAAGGAAATCCATGATGTAGCCAGTCTACGTGGAGCACCGGACACTTTTCAGTGTGCGCGGGAAAGCCCACGCAGTTGGCCGGGCATAATAGAAGATATGGCAAAGAAGGTCAGGAAAAGCAAAGAATATCGCAAGCCTCAGCAGTTCGCCCAGCAGCCGAACCAGCCGCATGGCGTGAATATGGGGCCAGGCAAGGTGCAAAGCACTTCCCACGAGAACGGTTCGAACCCGATGTTGTTGATCTCGGTGGGCTTGATCATAGGCGCTACGCTATTCGCGTACTACCATCTGCTCACGATGGTGCAGATGCAGGACCTCAGTGGTTCTCTGGCGATGCCCGATCAGCGGATTTTCGGCTACACCGTCAGCGACATAGAAGCATTGCGGGGCGCCATGGATGAAGATGCTGTTGGCCAGCTCAACTACTTGCACAAGACTGCTGGTTTCCTCTTCCCGATGTTTACCGCTGTCTTCTCCATGCTGTTGTTCATCCGCTGGATTCCTAACCGCCAGACGCGTTGGCTGGCATGGGTTGCCCCGCTGGGCTTCGCGGCAGTTGATATTTGGGAGAACTTCGCAATTGATGCCCTGTTCACTGGAGACCTCAGTGAAGGTGCTGTCGTTTTGGCATCGATCCTCACAACCATCCGCTGGGCACTGCTGATCATCACTGCGGGCCTTGTTGTAGGTCTTGGCGCTGTCCGTGCCAATCGCGCGCTCAAGGCAAAGATGCTCGCAATTCGTGAGGGTACTGCTTAAGCCAGTGCGTGAGAATTACACCCCGGACATCCTAGTAAGATAGTGTTGTTGGTGTTTTCACGCCCATGCCCCTGTAGCTCAGTAGGATAGAGCGACCCTCTCCTAAAGGGTAGGCCGTCGGTTCGATTCCGGCCAGGGGCACAATTAGAGCCTTGTTTCCAGTCTCCCGACTGGAAATAAGGCTCTTGTCGTTACTACGGCATTAAACACTGCGGGTACGTTCCATCCGGAACCTACCCGCAGTGTTTAGGTTTGAGTCTCGCTTAACGCAGCAGCAGCGCGGTCGCCTTCGGCGACAGCGAAGCGTCCATGACCACGCAAGCGCCACCGATGGCGCCGACGTTGGAGCCGAGCTCGGAGGTGCGGGTTTCGATTTCATGCACTCCGCGCAGAGCGAAGCGGCGGCCAATGGCGTCGCGGACTTGATCGTCGACCAGTTCGGATACCTTTTCCCACTGTGGACCGCCGAAGACGACTTCGCGAACGTCCAGCGAGTTTGCAAGCTGGCCGGCAACTTCGCCAACCTTGATCATGGCTTCGGTGACCAGTTCCTTGGCGACCTTGTTGCCTTCGTGGGCCAGCTCGTAGAGGCGGTTCATTCCGGCAGCGCGCTGTTCCGGGCCAACGATTTCGTAGCTTGGCAGTTCCAGCCCGCGTTCCTTGGCCTGCGCCGCGATGAATTCGTAGGAGGTTCCGGAAGCGAGGCAATCCTCCGCACCGCATTCTTCGCAGGCCACAGATTTGTAACCGGTCGAGTAGTGGCCGATTTCTCCCGCGTTGTTGCTCGCACCGTGGTGGACATCGCCATTGAATACGAGACCAGCGCCGAAGCCGTGACCGCAGTAAATGAAGACGAAATCGTTGTTCTTCTCTTCCTTGGACTGCCACAGTTCTCCAACTGCTGAAGCAATGGTGTCCTTTTCGATGATGACCTGCAGGCGCAACAACTTACGCAGTGGGTTCACCAGTTCAACATCGGCCCACCCATCGAGCAGTGGCGGGTTCAGCACCACTCCTTCTTCGACGTTTACCGGGCCCGGAACAGCAATGCCGACACCGACGATGTGCTTCTTTGGCACACGGATCTCAGCAATGAGTTCCTTAACGGTGGTTGCCATGAGCTGGACAGTTTCGGTAGCTACTTCGAGGTTGGGAACTTCGATGCGACGTTCGCGCAGAACTTCACCGCGCAGGTTCATTGCGACGAAGGTCAGCACGCTGGGGTCGAGGTGGATGCCAATGGAAACGAGACGGTTGCCTTCGAGCTCCAGAACGGTGCGAGGCTTGCCTGGGCCGGAGACGATAGTGCGGTCTTCTCGGACGATTCCGTCATCCAGCAAGCGGCGGACGACGTTGGAAATGGTCTGTGGGGACAGACCAGTCGAACCGGCCAGTTCAACGCGGCTAATTCCTTCTGGTGCCCGTCGAATTGACTCGAGAATTACGGCTTGGTTGAAGTCTCCCAAGCGCCCTAGATTTGTACCCCGTCGCATTTATTGCTCCATTGATCTGTAAAGTTGATGGATCGATCTTTCAATTCCAACGTTTTCGGTAGTCATCAATACTTCGGTTAGATACTGCGAGTAAAGTAACCATGATGAACTAGAACTAAAACCGTTGGAGATCCAATTAAGCACGTTACCATCTCTAACTCATATAAACACGCGATATTGTGTTTTAGTGAAGAAAAATTTGACGATCTCAGCGGCCTGTTTAATCAACAACCAAGGAGAAATCCTCCTGGTTCGCAAGCGTGGAACAACGAAGTTCATGCAACCTGGCGGCAAACCGGAAACCGGGGAAACAGCGTTACAAACTATCATTCGAGAAATTCGTGAAGAATTGGGTCTCAGCTTCACCGCTGACGAGCTGCGATTCGATGGCGAATGGATCGGACCGGCTGCCAACGAGGCAGACACACTGATTCACGCCTCTTTATACAGTGCAGCCTTCGATGGCGAACTCGCCCCGTTAGCAGAATTGGAAGAGCTGCTGTGGATCGATCCACAGGTGGCTTTAGAACGCGACGATCTAGCTCCGTTGCTTCGCGACCACGTCCTGCCGCTAGCCATTGAACGCAGCAAGAAATAAGCGCCGCTGGGTTTCGCCGAAAAGCGACGGGTCAGCGGCTAGCTTGCGTGCAGGTATTCGCCCCATGCCGCATCAACATGCTGCAGCCCCGATACCAGGTGGCCAGCAACCCGTGGACGATGCGGGGTAATACGCAATTGCCAGCCCAATTGCGAGAGCATCTTGTCCGCTTTGCGGCTGTTGCAATGCAGGCAAGCGGCCACGAGGTTCTCCCAGGTGTTCTGGCCTCCCCTGCTGCGGGGAATGACGTGATCAATCGTATTGGCAGCCTTGCCGCAATACGCGCAGGTAAAAGCGTCCCTGCGCAAAACGCCCCTACGGGTGACATGTTGCATGTCCCGGTAAGGGCGTCGTACATAGCGTTTCAGAACGATGACAGTTGGCCGTGGTAAGTCTCCATGAGAACTGCGAACGGGGGCGAGATCATCTTGGAGAACGATGCTCGCTTTTTCGGTCATGACGAGCACTAGTGCTCGACGGAATGTCACAACAGCTAGTGGTTCGTATCCTGCGTTTAATACCAATGTTCGCATTGCTCGTACTACCTTCATGAACCGATGGCCACCATCTGGCATTGATGGAGCTCGCGTTCTGCTCGGAGTGTCTCTAAGCGCTAGCCTATGCGATGCTTCGGATTATTGGTGAGTACCTAACCAAGAAATTGTCTTCTTTTCATCGCTTTGATGCCCGTAGTTCATCTGGTTAAACGAACATAGGCCATCGGATGTCTTTCTCATCCGATGGCCTATGCAAAGCTTTGGAGCTTAGCCAGCTAAGGTGTAGTAGCCGTACAGCGGGTTGCGCGAAACCGAGTGGATCATGGTGTCCACGGTTGGGTTCTGCGCACCGATCATCTGGCCGCCACCCAGGTAGATGCCGACGTGGCCGCCACCGTTCTGGAATACCAAGTCGCCTGGCTTAGGGTTGCTGGTGCGAACGAACTGGCCGGATCCGAGGATAGCCGAGGTGCCGCGAGCAATGTTGATGCCATGCTGTGCGTATACGTACTTGACGAAGCCGGAGCAATCCCAACCGCTTGGACCGTTGCCGCCCCATACGTATGGAACGCCAACATACTTGGCAGCGGTTCCTGCGATGCCGGAAAGGTTGGAGCTCTGTACAGGAGTTTCAGCCTTTGGCTGAGCCTTCTGCTGCGGGGCCGATTCCTGTCCACCCGAACGGCTCTGACGAGTCATTGGGGCCATCGAATCAGAGGTACCCGAGCTGTTGCTGCTGGCTTCAGCGTTACCCGAGTTGCTGCTGCGGGTAGTTGGGGTGATGTCATTCGAAACTGCAATGACAACAGGCTCTGGCTTCTCTTCCGCGGTGAAGCTAGCGCGCTCGATTGCGACGTCAGCCTTCTTGTCAGCAGCTACCTTCACTGCCTTGACTGCAACGCGCTCTGGGTTGATAGTGTCAACAGGCGATGCGGAAACGTCGCGTGGGGCGGTTGCCTGACCTGGCACACCCAAAGTAACGATCAAGCCGGATGCTGCAGCGACAACGGCAGCCTGGCGGCCTACCGAGCCAGCGTTGGATGCTACGGCCTGTGAAATCGCCTGTAGCGAATTGGTGCGTGGTACGTCGGCGCGGCGACGTCCGCGTGCATGACTCTTGGTCAAAATATTGCCTCTCCTTGATACCTACGAGGTAAGCTGTCGGGTTCGAAGTGGAGTTACCTCGGTGGATTCGAAGTTGCCTTCTCTATCCACTTCACCCCTAGGGTTGTTAGCCAAAACTAACGACCCGATATTGGTTCCCCCGCCACTGCCGTACGAGTTGTGTATAACTACTCATTGCGTGTTGGCAGTGCTCGGTTCTCACGCAATGATGCCCAGGGATCCCCATGGCACGCATACAAGACTATAGGAAGTTTTTTGAAATGTCACGTTTTGATCACGGAATGGTGACGAACGTCGTTATAACCAACCTGCTGGGTCTTTGAACTGACCATCAACGATCACTTCGAAGTGCACGTGAGGTCCGGTCGAATTGCCAGTACTGCCGGCCAACGCAACAACGTCACCGCGCTTAACCTTCTGACCGACCTTCACAACCAACTGGCTGTTGTGGCTGTACCCGGTTTCCAGGCCGTTGCCGTGGTCAAGGGTGATGCGGTTGCCGGAGTGCCCAGCCCAACCCGAGACGGTCACAACGCCGTCAGCTGCTGCGTAAACCTTGGTACCGCTTGGCACGCCGTAGTCGGTGCCGCTATGGATCATGAAGCCGGGACCAGTTGGGTTCTTGCGGTGCCCAAACGTCGAGGTGATGCGCTTCGTGGTAACCGGTGCACCGAGCAGGCCCGAGGTGTCCTTGATGGCCGTGACGCTACCGCCCGAAGCGGTCATGATCTCGGCGAACTTCTCTTCCTTGGCAACTTCGGTGTTCAGCTCGGAGGTCAAGGCTGCGCGCTCCACGGACAGTTCCGCATTTCCGGTTGGTGCAGTTACATCTACAACTGCGGAAGTCGCGGTGCGCTGAGCTGCAACCTCAACGGCCTTGTTCTCTTCCCCATTGCCGGAAAGCTGCGGAGTTACGGCGGCAAGCGCCAGACCCGAAACGGCTGCTACTGCAGCCACCTTGTGGGCGAATCCACGGTGGGTGGACTTCTGAACCTTTGACTTAAGGCTCGAAATGAATGCGACATTGCCTGCGGCTTCAACCGGGGCCGGCTTGCCGGCAGGCGCTTGAACAGCTCCTGGCAGTGCAACGACGTTGCTCGCGGTATTCTTGCCGGCCAGCAGGGTCTGGTCAGGAGCAACGCCGTAGCGCTGCATGGAGTCGAATCGTCGACCAACAAAATCTTCATGTACCGGCTTGACCGGTGCAATCATCGGGACGGTGGCAGCAGCACGTGCTGCTCGGCGCCCGCCGGTACGCTCAGCGGTCGAAGCGGTGACTTCTGCAATCACATCTACTTCGACGTCGGCAGCGCGGCGACGTCCCGCAGTCTTGGTTTCTACCAAAACATTCCTCTCACTGTTGCGCCTACGAAGTTAGCTGTCGGGTTCGGCTATTGAGAATGAGCCGGCCTGCTAGACGCAGAACTTCACCCCAAGGCGTTTGCACGCCGGAAAGTGGGTCCCCCGTTATTGCCCTCAAGATTTGGTGACCGTTTCTGGCGCAGGGCAACACTAGGCGGTCGCACCAGAAATGGATAGAGCCGGCTAGATCGCTAGCTCCAATGCTTAACGCTACCTGTCAACGGCGAAAGTTACAATTTCGTTATCTTTTCCGGGACTTTACAAATACGTGTGCGCTTACCTCTACGGGCAGCTCCAGCGCACCTTCGATGCCTTCCACGCGCACTACAACGTAGTCGTCGGCGCGCTCCAAGGTGACAATCGCGCCTGGGCGGATTCCACCTTCGTTCAGTTGTCCGAGCAGGATTGGGTCCGTTTGGATCGGTTCGGCCAGACGCTCAATCGCCACCGGGCCGGTGTTTCCGGAAAGCAGAGCATCATCCAAATTCTCTACTTCATGTGAGATTTCGCCCACATTAGGGCCACCGAGCACTTCCAGACCCGGAATTGGGTTGCCGTAGGGCGACACAGTTGGCTTGCCCAGAAGATCAAAGAGCCGACGCTCAACGCGTTCACTCATCACGTGCTCCCAGCGGCACGCTTCATCGTGCACGTACTCCCAGTCCAAGCCGATGATGTCCGACAGCAGACGCTCAGCCAGGCGATGCTTGCGCATCACGCCCGTAGCCAATTCGTGACCTTTCTCGGTCAACGCAAGGTGGCGGTCGGTCGATACGATAACCAAGCCATCGCGCTCCATGCGAGCAACTGTTTGCGACACGGTCGGGCCCGAGTGGCCAAGACGCTCTGCAATTCGGGCGCGAAGTGCCACGATCTCCTCTTCTTGAAGCTCAAGAATGGTACGCAGATACATCTCGGTTGTATCGATAAGATCAGACACGGCAGTCGCTCCTGGAAGTCACAACAATTAAGTTCGCTCGAAATTTACGTGGCGTCGATATCCCACTCTACTTGGTCGGAGCTGCAGAAAGCTCTGTAACCCGCCAAGCCCTCGGCGTAACCGACCGACGCGCTTTTCTCACGACCCCCCGCTATTTGCGAAGATATCTATTGAAACGCCAAGGCTATCTATCAATATTCCAAACCATGGGTAATGGTGGCCGTTATGGCACTTCAATCTATCGCTACAAGAGGAGCGCGATGAGCACGGATATCAACATTCCAGAAAACCTTCTGCCCGCCGATGGTCGATTCGGTGCAGGACCTTCCAAGGTTCGCGCAGAACAGATCCAGGCCATCGTCGATGCTGGCGCCGAGCTGCTGGGCACGTCCCACCGCCAGGCTCCGGTCAAGAACCTCGTAGCTTCGGTGCAGGACGGACTGAAGGAAATGTTCAGCGCACCAGAGGGGTACGAAGTTCTTCTCGGAGTGGGTGGATCCACCGCATTCTGGGATGCCGCTGCATTCAGCCTGGTCCGTTCCAAGGCGCAGCATCTGTCCTTCGGTGAATTCGGCTCGAAATTCGCTAAAGCCACCGACAAGGCACCATTCCTGGAACCTTCCTCCATCATTGTCGGCGAGCCGGGCACCGTGCCTGAGCCAGTCGCCGAAGCCGACGTAGACCTCTACGCGTGGCCGCACAATGAGACCTCCACCGGTGCTGCGGCACCGATCAAGCGCGTTGCTGGCGCCAACGACGATGCACTGGTAGTCATCGACGCCACCAGCGCCGCCGGCGGCCTGGACGTCGATTTGGCCGAGACCGATGTGTACTATTTCGCTCCGCAGAAGAACTTCGCTTCCGACGGCGGCCTGTGGCTGGCTTTCGTTTCCCCTGCCGCCATTGCCCGCATCGAGGAAATCGCAGCAACCGACCGCTGGATCCCTGACTTCTTGAACCTGGCGACCGCGCTGGATAACTCCTTGAAGAACCAGACCTACAATACCCCGTCGCTGACCACTCTTGTTGGCCTGGATGCACAGATCAAGTGGATCAATGCCAACGGCGGCCTGCAGTGGGCGGCAGCGCGCACGGCACAGTCGGCTGGCAAGATCCGGGCTTGGGCCGAGGCTTCCGAGATCGCTTCCCCTTATGTGGCCGACCCAGCGCACCGCTCGAATGTCATCTCCACCATTGACTTCGCCGACTCGGTCGACGCCTCGGCAATTGCCAAGGCACTGCGCGCTAACGGCGTTGTCGATGTGGAGCCATACCGCAAGCTGGGCCGCAACCAGCTGCGTATCGCCACGTTCGTTGCGATCGAGCCAAGCGACGTCGAGGCACTGCTCAAGTGCATCGACTACGTTATCGAGCAGCTCTAAGAACCCGTCGATTAAAGCCAAAGACCTTCGCACGGCGATTCATCATCGTTGTGCGAAGGTCTTTGTCGCTATTGCCTAGTTTTCCTTGCGCGTGCGGTTGCGCTGCGCTGCCCGGCGACGGGCTGCGGTGCGCTGCGCCGTGCGACGGCGGCGTACCTGTCGACGTGCCGGCGACTTATGGGGCTGCACGGCATCATCGTCATTTTCGGTGCCGTCCGCTTCGGCTTCGGAATCCAGGTCCTGCGCCTCAGTGACTGGATCCGATGAATCCGGCTCCCTGGTTGGCTCCGCGGCTTCAGAACCTTCGGATTCCCCGTCGGTCCCGGCCACGTCTGCTGCGGCATCGGCAGCATTGGCTGCTTCAATCTCTTCCTTGGCCAGGCGGTCCGCCCATGGCACCCATGCCGGAGCGAGCAGTGACTGCTCCCCTGCAATGATGCCTACTTCGCAAACGGTCAGGTCCTTGGATTTTGCCCGTGACACCCGCGCAAGGGTGGCGAACCAGGTCCATCCTTGATATCCCGTCTTATGGGAGACAAAACGATGGGTGACAAGTCGCTCACCTTCCGCCGTGACGCCTAGGTGTTCGCCGACTTCTGACGCACCGGCAATTTCTGCGAGCGCGCCGCGAGCAGTATCCACTGCCTCGGCGAGGATGGTGTCCAACTTGGGTTTACGGGCCATTATTTATGCGTCCAGATCGTCGGCTACCGCACGAAGTACGGTAGCAACCTTCTTGCCATATGCCTGTTCAGGATAACGCCCATTGCGCAAGCTATTGGAAACGTTGTCGAGCAGCTTAATTAGATCTTCGATCAGCACAGCCTCAGCTTCCGGCTTCTTGCGCTTGGCACGAGCGACCGAAGGGGCCGCTTCCAGCAGACGCAAGCTCAGTGCCTGTGGGCCGCGACGGCCTTCGGCAACGCCGAATTCCAGGCGCGTTCCGGGGCGCAGGTCATGCACGCCTTCGGGCAATGCCGCGGCATTGACGTAGATCTCTTTGCCATCTTCGGCGGTGATAAAACCGAAGCCCTTGGCCTTTTCGTACCACTTAACCTTGCCGCTAGGCATGATCACTTACCTCGTTCGTTCTTTAACTAAGCTGCATGGCCGAGGCCTGCTCAGCGCCATGCATATTCATATGTGCGATCCAGCGGAGCCACTGCCGGAATTCATCTGTGCTTCTTGCCGGGTGCTCAATCTGCTGGATCGCTTCAAGTCCTTTATCTAAGATTATGTCATCTCTCGTCCAGTGAATTCATCATTGCCCGCCATTCTTCGCATTCCGCCTGTTACCCAAGGCTCCGAGGCTAAACTTGGTAGCGTGAGCGATTCATCCAAAACCATGACCGTACTTTCTCGAATGGCGATTATCATCGCCGTCCTTTCCGCCTTGGCGCTGGTAGGAACCCTCGTCTTCTACTTCCAGGATCTCGCCATCCCGCCACTGCTGATGCTCTTTGCGCGCTTGGGCTTGCCAGCGGCATTCATCCTGGCCGCTATCGTGGTCTTCGGAAACGTCGCCAAACGCCGAAAAAACTAGGCACCTACCCCAGCGTTCACTCAGCGGACTCCCAGACTTCTTCGGCACACTGGGGTTCATGAGTCCAAAAACTGCTGAGGCAAAACTTCTCGTTGTTGATGACGAGCCAAATATCCGCGAATTGCTCTCCACTTCCCTGCGCTTTGCAGGCTTCGAAGTTGTCGCTGCTGCCAACGGACGCGAAGCACTCGCCGCCGTTGAAGCCGAGGAACCGGACCTGGCTGTCCTGGACGTGATGCTTCCGGACATGGATGGTTTCACCATCACCCGGAAGCTGCGCGCCGCTGGCCGCCACTTCCCGGTGCTGTTCCTGACCGCGCGCGACGACACCAGCGACAAGGTCACCGGCCTGACCGTCGGCGGCGATGACTATGTCACCAAGCCCTTCAGCCTGGATGAAGTGGTAGCCCGCATCCGAGCTGTCCTGCGTCGTACCGCCAATGGCGAGGACGAGAACGCGACCATTATCGTTGCCGACCTTGAGCTGGATGACGACGCCCATGAGGTGCGCCGCGCCGGGGAGATCATAGACCTTTCCCCCACCGAGTTCAAGCTGCTGCGTTACCTGATGATGAACCCGAACCGCGTACTGTCCAAGTCGCAGATCTTGGATCATGTCTGGGAATACGACTTCAACGGCGATGCCTCGATCGTGGAGTCTTACATTTCCTACCTGCGTCGCAAGGTCGACCGCCCAGAATGGCCTGCACTGATCCAGACCAAGCGCGGTGTCGGCTACCTGATGCGCACCCCAGACCGCCGCTAACGGCACACGTAACGGTCCGCGCCAATAATTGAAGGCCTTGTAAAGTCAGCATATGAAGTCATTTCGAGCCCAGTGGCGTCGCACCTCGTTGCGGACCAAACTGGTCACGGTCATGTTTGGACTGATGATCGTCGCGATCTTCGCTACCGCCATCGGCTCGGCGCACACGCTGAGGATCGCGATGACCAGCCAGATCGACAAGCAGCTGAACGTGTCCAAGTCGACGATGGCTTATGGGCTCAACAAGGCCTACCTCTACTCCCTGAACGAGGACAACGGCAGCCATGATGCCTTGGATGTCGATGCCACGCTGCTCGGGCTCAGCAGCGCCTACGCTGACATTCGCGACCAGGACGGCGAGATCGTTTACGTGATGCCGCGTTCGCGGGTCGGTCCTTCCAACGGCACGGACCTGCCGCTGCTTAATATGGAGCAGATCCAGCAGCTGGCAGCCCACCCGAACTCCCCTGCCACGGTCCCCGGCGCTTTCCCCACTTCCGCTGGTTGGCGTACGGTCATGATCCCGTTGAAGAGCAGCGAGCTGAACCTGTTCTTGTCCATGCCGCTGGACAATGTGAACCGTACCGTACGCCAAACTGCGGTGCTGGTGCTCTCCACCGGCACGCTTGCGGCCCTGCTGATGTCGATGATCGCCTACGGGCTCACCGGGCGTTCGCTCAAGCCGCTGATCAATGTGGAGCGCACTGCCTCGATGATCGCCGATGGCGATCTGTCCCAGCGCGTGAAGGACTATCCTGCAGAGACCGAAGTGGGCAGGCTCTCGCGCTCGCTCAACGCCATGCTGGCCCAAATTGAAAAAGCGTTCAACGACCGTGAAGCTTCCGAGCAGAAGATGCGCCGCTTCATCCAGGACGCCTCGCATGAGCTGCGTACCCCGTTGGTAACCATCCAGGGCTACTCGGAGTTCTACCGCTACGGCGGGCTTGCGGATCCCGAGGCCATGGACTCGGCGATGGGCCGTATCGAAAGCGAATCCAAGCGCATGGCCCGCCTGGTTGAAGACCTCTTGATGCTCGCCCGCCTGGATGAGCAACGCCCCATGGAAAAACAGCCAGTGGATTTGCTGGTCCTCGGCCAGGACGCGGTGGAAGACACCAAGGTCCGCGCGCCGGACCGTACCGTAAAACTTGTGGGGCTCGTGTCCGAACGCCCAAGCCCAGCGAGCACCGTCGGTGATGATGCCCGTATCCGGCAGATCATTGCCAACCTGCTCACCAACGCGCTGCGCTACACCCCGGAAGGTTCCCCACTGGAAATTGCCGTCGGTGTGCGTTCATTGGTGGCTGGAACGTTGGACGCTGTCGTTGAAATTCGTGACCACGGCCCGGGTATCCCGGCCGAGGATTCCAAGCGCATCTTTGAACGCTTTTACCGCTCCGATAGCTCGCGCCAACGCGAGACCGGCGGTTCCGGTCTGGGCTTGGCCATTGTTGCGGCCATCGTCCAGCAGCATGGTGGTTCGGTGGCGTTGGCAGATACCCCTGGCGGCGGCGCAACGATGTCCATCTCGATGCCCTACGTACCGCTTCGCGAACCGAAAGCACCGGAAGTCGACGATACAGAAGACTAGCTTCGTTGATCTTCTCCACACCCCGTGCCGGCTTTGCCCAGCACGGGGTGTGGTGTTTCTAAGGTGAGTGCATCAGTGATCAAACCGCTCATTTTAGAAAGGATGATTTCAGTGAGTACGTTCTCCACCAACACCGGCGAAATGCAGGTTAAATCCCAGGCCGTCATGAACACCATTGACCGGCTGCGCAATGAAGTCTCGACCATGCAGATGAACCTGGACCAGCTGCAAAGCACCTGGCAGGGTTCCGCGGCGGCCTCCTTCCAATCGATCGTGGCCGAATGGCGGTCAACCCATGTGCAGATCGAAGAGGCACTGAGCAGCATTGCCACGGCACTGAACCACGCCTCCATGCAGTACGAAGAGGTCGAACAGGTCAACACCTCGCTGTTCCGATACTGAAAAGCACAAGCGCAACGGCCGGTTGATCAGTAGGCTTAGCCTTATGAGCATTCTGATCGACCCGCCGCGCTGGCCTGCCCACGGCACGCTCTTTGCCCACTTGGTGTCGGATACTTCATTGGCCGAACTGCATCAGTTCGCCGGGCAACAAGAAATCTCTCGCCGCGCTTTCGACCGGGACCACTACGATGTGCCTCTCGAACGCTACGATCGGCTAGTTGCAGCTGGCGCCCTTGAAGTCTCCGGATCCGAGCTGGTCCGCGCGCTGGTTAAGTCCGGGATTCGGATACCAGCCAAATACCGTCCGGAGAAGCTGGGAGCGATCCTCTCCCGCCGTTGGTCCCGTACCTTGCCTACCGAGCCTCAGCTCGGAACCGAGCTGTTGGGGTATTGGTCCGAGAGCCATCGCCACTACCATGACCGGGTGCATCTGCTCTCGGTGCTTGAAGCCGTCGACTGGCTGGCTGAAGACCATGCCGATCCCGAAGAGCTCATGCTGCTTCAACTAGCTGCGTGGTTCCACGATGCCGTTTACGAGGGAACCAGCGAAGACGAATTCAAGTCGGCCATCTTGGCCCGTGAACGGCTTTGGGGAGTCCTTTCCCCCGGTGCGGTCTCGAAGGTCAGCGAACTGGTCATGCTCACCGCCAAGCACGCCCCGGCCGAAACCGATCGCCTGGGCCATGTACTCTGCGATGCCGATCTGGAGGTCCTAGCCCGCCCCGCTCCGGCCTATCAGCGCTATGCAGAGGCGGTCTACAAAGAGTATGGGCATCTCCCTCGCCATGTGCTTGCTTCCGGGCGCAGCAAGATCCTTACGGGGTTGCTAGAGAAAGAACTGATCTACGGTACCCCAGCCGGATATCAGCGCTGGGAGCAGAGCGCTCGAAATAATCTGAGCACCGAGCTGGATCTGTTGCAGAGCTGGCTGTAGTACAACGCTTGCCCCCAGTTAAACGGCCGATGGCCCGGATCCTTCGAAAG
>NZ_JBOGEG010000017.1:0-74106 GCF_050701915.1 Glutamicibacter sp.
CAGCAAAGTGCGCCATGTCCACGAACAGGTACGCGCCAACCTTGTCAGCGATTTCGCGGAAGCGCTTGAAGTCCAGCTGGCGAGGGTACGCCGACCAGCCTGCAACGATCATCTTCGGCTGGTGCTCGATGGCAAGGCGCTCCACCTCATCCATGTCCACTTCGTAGGTCTGCTCGTCTACACCGTAAGGAACGATGTTGAACAGGCGGCCCGAGAAGTTCAGCTTCATGCCGTGGGTCAGGTGGCCGCCGTGGTTCAGATTCAGGCCGAGCACGGTATCGCCTGGGCGAACCAGTGCGTGGTACACCGACGCATTGGCCTGCGCACCGGAGTGCGGCTGGACATTGGCGAACTTCGCCCCGAACAGCTCCTTGAGGCGCTCGATAGCCAACGTCTCGATGACATCGACCTCTTCGCAACCGCCGTAGTAGCGGCGGCCCGGATAGCCCTCGGCATACTTGTTGGTCAGCACCGAACCCTGCGCCTGCATAATTGCCTGCGCAGTGTGGTTCTCCGAAGCGATCATTTCCAAGCCGCGCTGCTGGCGGGCCAACTCAGCGTCAATACGCTGCGCTACTTCAGGGTCGAGATGTGCGAGGTCTGCGGTCAGGGATTCTGCCGCGAGAGTTGAAGCTTGTGCCATTGCCCATTCCTAAATGTATGAATTGCCGACAACTGATATATCAATCTGCGTTTCACTGTATGATGGAAGTCGCAGCCCGGTCAATGGGTAATCCGAAATTATTTCGGCGCGTAGCAATCATGCAGAATAAAGCAGAGAAATCGGAGGCAGGATGACAACCACCACGCAGCTTCCCATGGGCGCAGAGTCCATGGCCGAACGGGCCTACCAGATTCTGCGGGACCGGCTCATCATGATGGACATCGCCCCCGGCGACCCGATCAACGAAGCCCAGCTGGTCAACGAACTTGGCGTGGGGCGCACGCCGTTGCGCGAAGCGCTCAAGCGCCTTGAGGTCGACCACCTGGTGCACTCCTACCCGCGCCGCGGCACCTTCGCCACCCGGGTGGACATCACGGAGCTGGCCGATATCACCGAGGTCCGCCAGGCGCTTGAACCCCTGGCCGCGGCACGAGCGGCAACCCTGAGCGGAGGCAGTGCGCGCTCCGGCATCGAGGCGACGCTTGAAGCGGTAAGCCGGCTCTCGGGCGAGAACCTTCGCCGCACGCTCATGGAAAACGACCTGGAGGTCCACCGGCTGATCTACCAGGCGGCGAACAACCATCACTTGGAACAGACGCTGATCCGTCTGGACAATCTGGCCACCCGCATTTGGTGCATGGCCCTGGATCGCCTGCCGAGCATCGACGAGCACATCGCGGAGCATGTCTCGCTGCTCCAGGCCATCCTCGACGGGCATGCGCAGTTGGCGCATGATTTGGCCCTGGAGCATATTGTGCATTTCGAGAAATCGGTGCGATCCGTCCTCTAGCCTGCCGCCCTCGACAGGCCGGCCTTGCCGCGGCTGCGCGCTGGGATACGCTGCTTTCGCTGGCGCAAGAATAGTTATCCCCATTGCAAGAAATCGAAGACATGTTCGAATAAGCGAAGTATAATTAGAACATGTCCGAAGCAAAGGCGCACGGAAACAGCCTCACCCCACCAGCACCGCCAGACCCCTTCGACCTGCACCTGCACAACCTGCAAGAAGACCTCGTCCAGCTCGAAGAACACGGCACCAAAGCCGAATGCGCCCACGCCATCGAAGGCCTCGAAGCACTAGCCTCCTACATCCGCTACCAGCAAGCCTGCCTCTCCCACCAGATCGAGAAGAGCTTCGTGCGCGACCATGAGGAACGCGGCGTCCACATGGATGACCAAACCCGCGGCGCCGCCGCCTGCGTCGCCTTGGCCCGCAAGCAATCCCCGCACGGCATGCGCAACTACCTGGTCAACTGCCGCATCCTCTTCGAAGACACCCCGCACCTGGCCGCCGCCTGCTCCCGCGGAGAATTCACCGAAGCCCAAACCCAGGCCATCTTGACCCCGCTCCAGGACCTTAGAGCCCAGCGCCGCACCGAATTCGACCAGCTCTACGCCCAAAACCCGGACATGTTCGACTCCATGGGCACCACCCAGATCAAGGACACCGTCCGCAAGTTCGTCCTCGCCTACACCTCCGACCCGGAATCCATCAAGCAGAAAACCATCGAGGAACAACGCAACCTCACCCTGGAAATCGACCAGAAGCACGGCTGCATCAAGATCCGCGGCGAATACCCCCTGCTCCCGGGCATGTGCCTCAAGCGCTATCTGGACGAGGAATCCAAGACCCTGCGCAAGAAAGGCGACCCGCGCACCCGCACCCAGATCCGCGCCGATTTGCTCTTCAGCTACATGATGATCGGCGAGCCCTCCAAAATGCCCGTCGCCCTGAACATCGGAGTGATCATGACCGACCGGGCCCTGTTCGCCGGCGAACGCGAACCAGCGCTATTGGAAGGCTACGGCTACATCCCTGCCCAGAGCGTGCGTGAATGGATCGGCGGGCACCAGATCCCCAACGATCTGACTTTCGAGCAGATGGAAGCGAAACTCACCCGCGAAAACATCGAGCAAATCGAAGTGCGCACCGAACTCGCCCGCTTCTACACCGCGCCGGGCGACCAGGAACTGATCTCCATGGACTCCAAGGCACGGATCTTCCCGGAGAAGCTCAAGAAGTTCATCGCCGTGCGCGACCGGCACTGCCGCACCCCGTTCTGCGACGGCATCGTGGAGGAAATAGACCACGTGAAGCAGTACGCCCGTGGCGGCAAGACCACGGTCTTCAACGGCGATGGCCGCTGCGCGGCCTGCAACAAGGCCAAGCAAGCCGCCGGATGGTACGAATACACGGCCTACGGCAACGGGCACAGCATCACCATTTGCCCCGGCTCGGCGATGTCCTACGAATCCACCGCGCCACCGGCCACGGGGTACGCGCACAGGCCGTTCCCGCAGCTGATGCGCGACGGCACCTGGCTGCAGAAACTCAAGGAACGCCTGAAGAATCCACCCGAGCCTCCGGAGCCGTGAGCGGCGAGCCGAAACCGCTCATCAACGCCGCCCGCCGCTACTACGCAACCACGCATCACCTACAGCGCCACCCTGCGCGGCGCGCTAAACCGCGCAGGCCGACCCGCCTGGCCTGCGTCCCCTGCGCAACAATTCGAATTTCGTGAACCCGGCAGGCGGGCTTCTGGATACCGCATTGGCTTGGCACCTCCTTCATCCCGCTCGTCGATCAGATGCCGGTCCTGCGAGGACAACCAGGGAAATTTTTCACCAGGAGGCTTGACTGTGATGTGAGCCACTGAAATGATTCAGTGCAACAGCGTTGCGTATCTTGCAACCAGACTCCGATACAGAATATTTCCCGCCTGCGGCAATACTTGCCCCACGGATTCAGGAGAATTCCATGCACTCAGTATTCATTGACGAACTTGATGCCCAGACCTACGCCGAGAACGTAGCGCGTACCGGATCCACCATCATCATCCCGGCCGGAGCCACCGAACAGCACGGACCGCATATGCCGCTGGGCGTAGATGCCATGCTCTCGCGTTCCATCGCTGAAGCGGTTGCGCAGCGCACAGGTGCTTTGGTCGCGCCGGCATTCAGCTACGGCTACAAGTCCCAGCCGCGCTCCGGGGGCGGCAACCACCGCCAAGGCACCACCAGCCTCGGCGGCTCTTCGCTTAGTCTGATGGTTGAGGACGTGGTCGCATCCTTCATTTCCCAGGGCTTCGATAATGTTGTCGTGCTCAACGGGCACTTCGAGAACTACCAGTTCATCTACGAGGGATTGGACAACGCTGTAGCCAAGTGCCGAGCCGCCGGGGCCACCTCGCGTGCCATCCTGCTGTCCTACTGGGACTTTGTCGATGAGGAAACCTTGGCCAAGGTCTTCCCCGACGGTTTCCTCGGCTGGGACATCGAGCACGGAGGCATCCTCGAAACCTCCTTGATGCTGTTGCTCCACCCGCAGCTGGTGAATATGGACCGGGTCGTCGACCACCCGCCGGCAAAGCTCACGCCCTATGACATCTTCCCGGAGGATCCATCACGCACGCCGGACAGCGGTTGCCTCTCTTCCGCGAAGGGCGCCACGGCAGATCGCGGTCAGCTACTTTTCGATACCATCACTGACCACGTTGCAGATGCGCTCAAAGGCGAGCTGCTACTGGGCGACATCAGCATCGAGGTGAAATAGCATGTCGGTGGATAGCTCAACATCCCGAGACCGGAAAAAGTCCGCAAAATCACCCCGGGCATCCGAGGACAACAAGAAGCAAATTGAGGTGCCGCGTTTCATGGGGAGGCACATACCTCCCATGGACCGGCTGCTCATTCGCGTAATCCCGCCAGTATTGATTATTGCCGTGATGATTTGGGTGCTTTCCAATCCAGAAGCCGCCTCAGCCACGATTTCCGAAATGCGCACTTTCGTCACCGGAAAATTCACCTGGCTCTTCATCTTGTATTCAGTTTTCACCGTGGTGGTGTGCATTTGGCTCTCCATGAGCCGAGTTGGCAAGATCCGCCTTGGCGGCCCAAATGCCAAACCGCAGCACAGCAAGTTCGCCTGGTATTCCATGCTGTTCGCTTGCGGCCAAGGCATCGGCCTGATCTTCTGGTCAGTTGCTGAACCAATTATGCTGCGCGATGAAAACCCCGTCATCCCGGCAGGACCGAACGGCGGCGGCGAAGAAGGCGCCATCGTCTGGACCTACTTCCACTGGGGCTTGACCGCCTGGGCCATGTATTGCGCCGTGGCAGTGTGCTTGGCTTACTCGCATCACAACCTCGGCAAGACCTTGACTTTCCGCGAAGCTACAGTCGACATCTTGCCCCGCTGGTCGCGTCGCGGAGCCGGAGTCATCGTTGAGCTCCTGGCAATTATCGCGACCGTACTTGGCCTGGCTACATCTTTCGGATTCGCGGCCATGCAGTTCTCCTCGGGCCTGACTTCCTTCACCGGATTGGCCGCCAGCCCAATGATGTGGTTCATGGTCATTTTGATCTTCGCTGGCATCACCTCAATTTCGGCCATCGTCGGCATCAACAAGGGCATGGCTCGAATCAGCGGATTGAACTCGATCCTCAGTATCACGCTGATCGCAGCGGTGCTGGTCTTCGGCCCGTCGCTGTACATCATCTCGAATATGTCCCAGACTTTCGGCAGCTTCTTCACGAACTTCGCGAATATGAGCCTGTGGACCGATTCAGGCCTGGCCGCCAACACACTGGATTCATGGCAAGACAGCTGGAACGGCTGGTGGACGGTCTTCATATGGTGCTGGGTTATTGCCTTCTCGCCGTTCGTCGCCGGCTTCATTGCGCGCATTTCGCGTGGCCGCACCATCCGCGAATTCGTCCTCGGCGTGACCATCATTCCGTCATTGATCGTGATGGTTTGGGTTGCAGTGATCGGCTCCGCCGCCCTGTACTACGATGACCAGACTGATCGTGGCATCAGCAGCGCAGTTGCCGAGGACACCTCCTCCGGCTTGTTCGCCATGCTTGATTCCCTGCCGGTAGTTGGCACGGTCCTGCTAGTTGTTTCCACCGTCCTGGTGGCCACCTACTACGTGACCTCCTTGGACTCAGGCATTTACGCGCTCAGTGAGTTCGTCTCCGCCCCGGGTAAATCCGGTCCAGTCTTCCGCGTGGTTCTCGTGCTGTCTGTCGCAACGGTGACCACAGTGCTGCTGACCATGGGCGGAACCGCGGTGGTGGATACGGTCCAAACCGGCACAATCATCGGAGCCTTCCCATTCTCGTTCGTGATCATTTTGATGATTATCAATCTGATCCGCAGGCTGCTCAAACGGGACAAGGCGATCAAGCAGCTGGAAAAGGACATCAATAACCCTGACCCGAACCTTGTCTTCGTTGCCGACCCCGACGGCGACGGAGCGATCCTCAAGGCAGAACCGGGACGGGATCAGCAAAACTGAACGGAAAATCCTGCATTGGAATGAAGGCCGCGAAGCTCGTCATATTGCGCTTCGCGGCCTTCTTCTCTACCGAATGGTTTTCATATTCATGCAGGTCAATCCAAATTTACCGCACTGAAGAAAAAGATTTCACAACCACCCTTGACAGTGATGCAGAGCACACATAATCTAGTTGCAACGGCGTTGCAGTGAGCGCAACACGTAATTCTTCTCCGGCGATTCCCATGAATCCTCGCAATCCATCTGATTGGGCCGGCCTCCCTTGACAGTTGATTTCCCACAAGGAGCCAAAACCATGACTACCGCCAACATCGCCACCAACGTTTCCGAACTGGCACGCCTGAAGACCCTGCACAACGGCACCAAGCAGCCACTGACTTTCTCGGATGCAGAGTTCGAGCGCCGCCTGACCGGCCTGCGCCAGATCATGGCCGCCAAGTCCCTGGACGCGGTCATCCTGACCAGCTACCACGGCATCAAGTACTACTCGGATTTCCTGTACACCACCTTCGGCCGCAACTACGCCCTGGTGGTCACCGCCAGCAATTCGACCACCGTCACCGCGAACATCGATGCCGGAATGCCATGGCGCACCAGCTACGGCGACAACATCGTGTACACCGACTGGAAGCGCGACAACTTCTTCTACGGCCTTCAGGAAGCGCTCAAGCGCGATGGAGTGAAGGCAAGCCGGATCGGCGTGGAAGACGACTTCCTGCCGGGCCGCACCCGCCAGCAGATCGCCGACACCTTCGACGGTGCGGCCCTGGTAGATGTTTCGCAGGACGCCATGCGCCAGCGCATGATCAAGTCCGCAGAGGAAATCGAAGTCATCAAGCACGGTGCGCGCATCGGCGATCTGGGCGGCGAAGCCATCAAGGCCGCCATCCGCGAAGGCATCAGCGAATACGAAGTAGCCTTGATCGGCACCGAAGCGATGGTGCACGAGATCGCCAAGACCTTCCCCCACCGCGAAGTGCGCGATACCTGGGTCTGGTTCCAGTCGGGCATTAACACCGACGGCGCCCACAACTGGGCCACCACCCGCAAGCTTGAGCGCGGGGACATCCTCTCGCTGAATTGCTTCCCGATGACCTCCGGCTACTACACCGCGCTGGAGCGCACCTTGTTCCTCGGAGAACCGGATGCCCGCAGCCTGGAACTGTGGAACGTCAACGTCGAGGTGCACAAGCGCGGACTGGAGCTCATCAAGCCCGGCGCGGTCTGCAAGGACATCGCCGCGGAGCTGAACGAGATCTACATCTCCCACGGCCTGCTGCCCAACCGCACCTTCGGCTACGGCCATTCCTTCGGCGTGCTCTCGCACTACTACGGCCGCGAAGCTGGCCTGGAACTGCGCGAGGACATCGAGACTGTCCTGGAGCCGGGCATGGTCGTTTCGATGGAGCCAATGATCACCGTCGCTGATGGCGAGCCAGGTGCCGGAGGCTACCGCGAGCACGACATCCTGGTCATCGGCGAGGACGGTGGCGTCGAGAACATCACCAAGTTCGGCTTCGGCCCGCGGAACAACATCATCGATGCCTAGGGGCAAGCGATAACCGTGGGGCGGGGCCCCAACCCCGCCCCACGGCTGTTTTAACCATCTGATGCGCAGCAAGCACGGGGGCTGCGCCTAGAACCGACGACCACCCACCGGTCAGCCGGAACACTTCATCATTCCAGCGGCAAAGAAGCCAGCACTGGCCAAAGCCGTTGCCCTCCAGAGGCGGTTTCACCCCATGAACCATTCCAGCAACTCCCCATCGCAAGCCCCCACCGGAACCACGGCTGCACCGGCCACCGGCGTGGCCCCGTCCCGCACCATTGACGCGAAGACCCGCCGCAAGGTGATCGCTGCCAGCTTTATCGGCAACTTCGTGGAATGGTTCGACTACGCGGCCTACGGCTACCTGGCCGTCACCATCGCCGCCGTGTTCTTCCCCAGCGATGATCCGCAGGCTGGTTTGCTGATGACCTTCGGCGTATTTGCCATCTCCTTCCTGGTCCGTCCTGTCGGAGGGTTCATTTGGGGGCATTTGGGCGACAAGATCGGGCGGCGCGAAGCCCTGTCCTGGTCGATTCTGATGATGACCGGTGCCACCTTCTGCATCGCGCTGCTCCCCGGCTACGCGTCCATCGGTTTTGGCGCACCCCTGCTGCTCCTGGCCCTGCGCCTGGTCCAGGGCTTCTCTGCCGCCGGCGAGTATGCTGGGGCCTCCGCCTTCCTGGTCGAGTACGCCCCAGCCAACCGGCGCGGCCTGTACGCGGCAGTGGTTCCGGCCAGCACCGCCACCGGCCTGCTCTTCGGCTCGCTGATGGCCGCCGGGCTGACCGGGTTGCTGTCATCCGGGGAATTGGAGTCCTGGGGATGGCGCATACCGTTCTTGCTAGCTGCGCCCATGGGGCTGATCGGCCGCTACATCCGTACCAAGCTGGAGGACTCGCCTGCTTTCCTTGAAGCGTCCGAGTCTTCCGCACCCGAGGGATCCCCAGTCGGGTCGTTGCTGAAGAACCACTGGCGCCAGCTGGTTCAGGCTGCGGGCGCAGTGCTGCTCAATGCCGTCGGGTTCTACGTCATCCTTTCCTACATGCCGACCTATCTCTCCGAAGAGCTCGGACTGGACGCCACCCGTTCCTATCTGGCAACGACCGTTGCGCTGCTGACCTACGTTGGATTCATCTTTGTCACCGGCATGCTTTCGGATCGCTTCGGCCGCAAGCGTGTCTTGATCAGCGCATCGATTCTGTTCATCCTGTTCACCGTTCCTGCCTTCATGGCTTTGGAATCGGGAAACTTCTTGGTTATCGTCCTGGTTCAAATCCTGCTCGGCGCGATGCTCACGCTCAACGACGGCACCCTTCCGAGCTACCTCGCGGAAATGTTCCCCACCAAGGTCCGCTATTCCGGCTTCGCAGTGTCGTTCAACCTCTCAAATGCATTGTTTGGCGGAACGGCGCCATTCGTGGCCACATTGCTCATTGCCACCAGCGGCAACGTCCTTGCCCCCGGCTGGTACTTGATGGGCGCAGCGGTGATTTCGCTGGTGGCGGTGGCCTGCTCGGTCGAAACCAGCCGCAAACCACTGGTTTGAGCCGTAGGATAGTAGCAACTCAGGAGGGGAAATGACTGAAATTCGCAGTGAAACCCGAGGTACCTCGGTGATCGTCAACGTGCTCGATGTGCTCCGTTGCTTCACCGTTGAGCGCCCGGTAGTGGGCGTCACCGAAATCGCGGAGCAGGTCGGCCTCCACAAATCGAGCGTCTCGCGCATTCTGGCCACCCTTGAGCAGGAACGCGTTGTGGATCGCGACGCGGAAACCCGCAAGTACCGCTTGGGTGTCGGCCTGATTGCCATTGCCGGACCATTGCTTGCCAACCTGGACGTGCGGCAGGTGGCTTACCCCATTCTGGAAGATCTGCGTGAAGCTACCGGCGAGACCGCTGTACTGAACATCTGGGACGGCAGCGAGTCGATTTCGGTAGAACAGCTGCCTTCAACCCATCTGGTCAAGCACACCTCGGTCATGGGGTCGCGGTACCGTTCGGGGCTGAGCGCTACCGTCCAGGTATTCCTCGCCAATGAGGATCCAGCACGCCGCGCGGAGCTGATCTCCAACGGAGAGATCGATCTTGCCGGCACGGCCCCCGCCGAATACCAGGCACGCCTGGATCTTGTACGCGAGCGGGGCTACGCGGTCAACTACGGCGAGACCTCCGCCGAGGAGGTCGGAGTGGCCGCAGGAATTCTCGATCACCGCGGTGAACTCGTCGCCTGCGCCATGACCGCCGCTCCGTTCTACCGCATCGGCGCCGATGAGCTGGAGCAGCTTTGCTCCAGCACCCGTGCCGCAGCAAGGCGAATCAGCACCAGGCTGGGATACCAGGCGGAGGGATAGCCATGGATCCGTTTGAAGCGCGCGATGCCCATGCCTTCGACTACCGGATGCACGAAGGCTCAGCCATGAAGGTCAGCCACCACTTCGCCGGGCACACCGGGATGCCGGTAGCCATCCAGACCTGGGTGATAGAACCAGGCGGCTTCGAGGGCTTCCATCGCCACGAGGGCCAGGGAGCTTTGCAGGAGTTCTACCAGGTGATCGAGGGCCGGGCGCGGATGCGGGTCGGCGAGCGCGTATACGAGCTCGGTCCCGGTGACAGCGTATTGGCCGATGCCGGAGTGGACCACGACCTGTGCAATCCCGGCGGCACGGACCTGCGCGTGCTCACTGTTTGGGGCCCGCCGGGTGTCGCCGACTTCTCGGACTTCGGTTCGCACCAGATTGCGCAGCGCGGTCATCCAGGCGGCCTGGCTTAGCTGGGAGTTTGCCCAAGTACCTTTTGCCGACCCTGGTCCCGGTGCTGAAGTGGTGCCATGGATTACAACATCGGCTATTTCGTTGGTTCGCTCGCCACGAACTCCATCAACCGCGTCCTGTCCAAGGCCCTGATTGCCCTGGCACCTGAAAACCTCAGTTTCACGGAAATCCCGATCAGCGATCTGCCCTTGTATAGCGCCGACTACGATGCGAACTATCCGGAGGCCGGGACCGCGCTCAAATCCGCCATTGAGGCCTCGGACGGGTTGCTGTTCATCAGCCCGGAGTACAACCGCTCGATTCCTGGTGCGCTGAAGAACGCCATCGACTGGGGCTCTCGGCCCTGGGGCACCAATTCCTTCGCGCGCAAGCCCACCGGCCTGCTCGGTGCTTCGGTCGGAGCCATCGGCACCGCGGTCATGCAGTCCAGCATGCGCAGCGTGCTCAGCTTCCTGGATGCCCCGCAGCTGAACTCCCCCGAGGTCTATTTGCAGTACCGTCCCGATGACTTCGGCGCGGACGGGAGCATCAGCAACCCGGACACCGAGAAGTTCTTGGCCCACTACATGGGCGAGTACGCTGCGTTCGTTGAGCGCGTGCTCGATTCGACGGCCGCCGGCCACATCGGAGATGAAGGGTTGTAACCGCAAACCGGGTGCTAGCCGCGCGAGTATTCGGCAAGGCAGACTCCGGATGCAAAAGACCGCATGCTCTCCAGCTTCCAGCGATCCGGGGCATACCCGGTGTCCCCGAAGAGCCTGATACCCGACCCGAACATCACCGGCTGGACCTTCAAGGCCAACTTGTCGATGTCCGGACGGAGCCTGGCGGCAAGCTGCCCTCCGCCGCACAGCCAGATGCCGCCACCCGGTTCGGCTTTCAGTTCCCGGATTACCTCTCGCGGATCCGCATCGGTGAACTGCACCTCTTGGCTTCCTGGAGGCGAAGGGTGCTCGCGCGTGAAGACAATCTGCCTCAGGTGCGAGTACGGGCTGGGCAGTGCAGGCAAGCCGATCGCGTAGGTATTCCATCCCATCATCACCGTATCGAAAGGGCCTCCCTCCATGGGCAGTCCGGCCGCCTGCGCCAGTTGGGTCGGCGCGGTGCCGCGGTAGCGGTCCCAGATGGGCTCCGCATGGGCACCAGCCACTGCGAAAGCATCGAATTCGCCGTTCGGACCGGCAATGTACCCGTCCAGGCTCACTGCAACGAAGTAGGTCAGTTCTCGCATGATTCTCCCTTGGCTCGAAGTCGGGATTTTCTGTGAAATTGAGCCAACCCTACAGCATGGGCGAGCAGCACCTTAGGAGAATGCGAAAAAGCCGGGAAACATCATTTCTGACGTTTCTCGGCTTGTTTCCATTTGGTGGAGGTAAGGGGATTCGAACCCCTGACCTTCTGCATGCCATGCAGACGCGCTACCAACTGCGCCATACCCCCAAACGAGGTGGTTTTCCGCGGTTTGAACAACCGCTGAACCAAGATAAAACTCTACCGGAGCATTGTTGAAAACGCCAAATCGGCCATTCGAGACGCTGGTCACACTCTGCTATTCACATGGTGCTCCCTAAGTGGAAGAATATGGGGCGGGACCTGCCGGCCCCATCCCATTCCTTCGAAAGGCGCAATCCCATGACCATCGGACTGAACCCATACCTGCGTTTCGCCGGAGACGCCAAGGAAGCAATGGAGTTCTACCACCAGGTACTAGGTGGCGAGCTTTCCATGATGACTTTCCAGGAGGGCATGAATGACAATAATCCGGCCCTTGCCGACCAGATCATGCACGCCTCGCTATTCGTCGAACGCGGCCTGCACTTCATGGCCTCGGATACCCCGCCTGAAATGGACGTCCGAGGCAATGGCGTGATCGCGCTAAGCAGCGACGGCGTCGCTGAGGCCGACGCAGAAACCCTGACCAAGTGGTGGGAAGGGTTGGCCGAAGGCGGCCAGATCAACGTGCCATTGGAGCCGGCCCCGTGGGGTGACTCCTTTGGCGAGCTGCGCGACAAGTTCGGCGTGGTCTGGATGTTCAACATCACCGCGGTGGCAAGCTAGCCCAAGCGCTAGTGGGTGCGCGCCTGTTCGCGGGCTTCCATAGCTTCGCGGCCTACGAGCAGGCCCACCTTCTTCGCGCGGATCTGGGTAATCCAAGCGATCAGCAAGCCCAAGGCGGCCAGGCCAGCGCCGACCACCGAGGGGGCGCGGAAGCCGTAGCCGGCAGCGATCACCGCAGCACCCAGGGCGGCGCCCAAGGCGTTGGCAACGTTCAATGCCGAGTGGTTCAACGAGGCAGCCAGCGATTGCGCATGCGGGGCCGAATCCATCAGCAGCGTCTGCAATGCAGGGATCAGCAGGGAACCCACCGCGCCCATCACGAATACCATTATCATCGTCGGAACCACCCAACTGGTCACGGCCGCGAAAATCAGCATGGTGGCGATCATGAAGACGGAAGAGAGCTTGATCGCGCCGAAGATCGACCAGTCGGCAAGCCGGCCACCGGCCAGCGAACCGACGACCATGCCCAAGCCATAAAGCGCCAAAGCCAGCGGAACCAGCTCAATTGGCAGCCCGGCTTCTTCGGTCAGCGTTGGCGAGATGTACGAATACACCGCGAAGAATCCACCGAAGCCGACAATGCCGGTGAGCATTGCCAGCCATACTTGGGCACTCTTCAAGGCGGTCAGCTCGCGGCGGATGCTCGCCCCTGCATCGGTCTTGCGCCATGGGACGAACAGGCTGATCAGCACAGCGGTCAACACGCCGATCGCGGTGACGACCAGGAACATCGAACGCCAGCCGAATTCCTGGCCGAGGCGGGTGACCAATGGGACACCGGCAACGTTGGCCACCGAAAGCCCGAGCATCACCCAAGCAATGGCGCGCCCGCGCATCGTGGCCGGAACTAGGCTGCCGGCAAGCACACCGGCCAAACCGAAGTAGGCACCGTGGGGCAGGCCAGCAAGGAAACGGGTCACCAGCATGGTGTTGTAGTCCGGGGCGAAGAATGAGGAAAGGTTGGCGAGCGTGAAGAAGAGAATCAACAGCTGCACCGCACGCTTGCGCGGGATCTTGGCAGCCAGCGCAGTGAGCACCGGGGCGCCCACCACCACGCCAATCGCGTAGGCACTGATCATCAGGCCCATCTGCGCATAGCCCACTTCAAGGTCAGCGGCGCCTTCCTGGAGCAAGCCCATCATGGCGAATTCCGTGACGCCGATGCCGACGCCGCCCATGGCCAAGGCAACGATTGCCAGCAGTAGTTTTCCGCCAGATAGGTAGGCAGTCATTCAATTTCTCAATTCATGGCAGGGTCTTGGGAAGCGGCTCCCTCGGCGCTCTTATCCATCGTAGTGACTGCATCGCGCGAGATTGGCAATCCCCAAGCCGAAAATTACGAATCCCACAGTATTTTGTGCCACTGTATTAAGTCCTATGCCTCATTCATCGCATCATCGCCTGTCGGCCTCGCGAATAATCGCGAGGTTCTTCTTTGTCATGCTCTGTCTCGCGCTGGCCGGGCTGATGGTGTTCCACCAGCAGATCCCCGATGTCCTGGGGCTCGGATTGATCGTCGATAACCTGGCCCCGTGGATGGGCATCGGCATTCCGGTGCTCTTGCTCATGGCCTTGGTGGTGCGCGGACGCATCAGCTTCATCGGCCTGCTCGTACCCGTAGTTGCCTGGGCGGTCCTCTTCGGGCCAGCTTTCCTGCCTTCGGACCAACGCGTCCCGGAAGCGTCCCTGCGCGTTGCCACGCAAAACGTCCACGAGTCTGCGGGCGTGCAGGCCGCCCGGGAATTGGCCGCCAACGGCGCGCAGGTCATCACCTTGCAGGAAATCGGAGAAGGCCAAGAGCCGGAGATCACCGCAGAGCTCGCCCAATCCCATCCCTACAGCTACATGGTCAGCACCGTAGGCGTGTGGAGCGCCTATCCGCTGGAGAATCCCGAACCCCTGGACCTGGGTCTGGGATGGGACCGCGCGTTGCGGGTGGACGTGGCCAGCGAGAAGGGAGATGTGCGCCTGTACGCTGTGCATGCCGCTTCGGCCCGGCCCACCGGGCACCATGAGCGGGACATGATGCTTGCCTCCTTGGCCGGCTACCTCGCCGATGATGATTCTTCAAAGATCGTTGCCGCCGGAGATTTCAATGCCACCAGCTCGGACCGCCACTTCGCACCTGTCGCTAACCAGCTGGAGGAAGCCCACTACAGCGACTGGGGCCTGGCCCTGACCTGGCCGCGGTCCCTGTTCCCGATGCTCGGCATTGACCATGTGATGCTGCGCGGAGTCGAATCAGCCGGTTTGGAGCGGCTGGAAATCGCTGAATCCGATCATTACGCGCTCTTTGCCACGATCGACCTGGGGAACTAGTCCCCTTACAGCCCGGTCTGGCGCAGCGTGATGTTGATGCGTCCGCCGCCAAGGCCCAAGCCTGCAGGCGCGGTCCCCGCATGGATCTTCGTAACCCCGTGATAGGCAAAGCGTGACGGGCCGTCGAAAACGAACAGGTCCCCCGAGGCCAGCCGGATCTCTTGCCATGGCCGGTTGCGGTTCTCGGTATTGCCCAGGCGGAATGTTGCCGAATCGCCGATGGACAGCGAAACCACCGGGGCGTTGATGCGCTCTTCCGCATCCTGGTGCATGCCCATGGCGGCCTGCGCGTCGTAGAAGTTCACGATTGCCGCATCGGGCTGGTAGTCCTGCGCGCGCTGCCGGTCCCCAGTAGCTTCAGCGACCGCCTGCTTGCCCAAGCGGATCAACCAGTCTTCCATGGGCGCCACGGATTGTCCGTCCAGGTCGTCAGCGGTCTTGGAGTAGCGGCTCGGGCTCCAATGCCACCCCAGGCACAAGCTTTGCACGCTCATCGGATGGCCGTTGACGGTTGTACGGTGCGGCGGAACAGGCCCGCTGCCCCATTCAAAGAAGCGCCGGACGATCCACTGCTGCGCAGTCGCGTCCAGCCACCCCGGCAAGTGCCAGGCTCCTGGGCGCAGTGCACCCCCGATTCGGGGCAGTGCGCTGTCGTCGAAAAGCGATTCCATGTTCCCAGCGTGCCCGTTGCAGGCAGAGCTCGGCAAGTCTCCCGCGTATTCGCTCACTGAACTTTGCAGGATCAGCCAGGCCGGTGCCTCGCAACAATATTTACATTAGTGACTTTGTGTTTCGTCTTACCCTCGCGAAGATTTCGAAAAGGTTAACCTTTACTCGATTTATTGCGCTTGAAACATTTGCGATACCTCCGGGAAAACCTGAACCCCTAAGCTGAATGCATCCACTAGTTCAAGGAGAATCCCATGTCACCCCTAGAAATTCGAGCAGAATCAAGGAAACCATGATTGGCATCGACCTCGAACTGCGCGGATGCACTGTGCTGATTGCTGGAAGTAAATCCGAGAGCAAAAATACTGCGATTCGCTTCGAAGCAGAGGGCGCCACGGTGCTCACCGCCGACGAGCCCTTCCAGGCAATACAGCTGCTGGAACAAGCCGGCCTGCTGGTGATTCGCGATGCCGAACCGCTGCGCTTCGCCTCGGTGGTGCAGGCATCGCGCATCCCGGTAATGCACCTGGTACCAACGCCCCAGGCCGGATCCATCACCCTGCTAGGCGGAGGCCCCGGCGCACTGGACCTGCTGACCCTGCGCGGAGTGCGGGCGCTTGCCGAGGCAGAAGTCGTCTTCGCCGACAGGCTCGGGCCCGCAGCGCACCTGCCGGCTCTCGCACCGCAAGCGAAAATCGTAGATGTCGGAAAACTCCCCGGTCACCACAAGCTCACCCAACGGGAAATCGAATCCCTGATGATCGAAGCCGCCCGCGGCGGAGCTTCCGTAGTCCGGCTCAAGGGCGGAGATCCCTTTGTCTTCGGCCGCGGCTTCGAAGAAATCGCGGCCGCGACCGCTGCGGGCATCCCGATCAGCGTCATCCCGGGGCTGAGCTCTTGCATCACCGTTCCAGCAGCAGCCGGCATCCCCGTCACCGCCCGTGGGGTCAATACCATGTTCACCGTAGTCTCTGCCCACGATCCACTCAGCGATGCGCAGCTTGACCACCTGGCCAAGCTGGGCGGAAGCATCGTGATCCTCATGGGCATGGGCACCCTCGAGCAGACCGTCGCCGGATTGCACCGGGTTGGCATGGACCCGCAAATGCCATGCGCCATCATCGAATCCGGCACTACCGATATCCAGCGCACCAGCTGCACCCAGCTGGCCAAGCTCGCCGAAACAGCCCGCAGCCATTCCAACCCTGCGGTCATTGTCATCGGGGAAGTCGCCGGACTGCCGGCCAGCCTGCTGAACACTGCAACGCAAGAAGAGCCAGTCCCGCTGGAACCGCAATTGGAAGTGGCCTGATGAGCAGCCCCAAACCCTTGTCCGGCTTCCGGCTAGCCGTCACCAGCGACCGCCGTTCAGCAGAACTCATCGAGGCCTTCGAACGCCGCGGCGCCGAAGTGACCCATACCCCGCTGCTTCAGCTTGCACCGCTGGACGACGAGCAGCAACTGATCGCGCAGACGCAAAAGCTGATTGAGGTCCGTCCGCAGGTAGTCGTCATTACCACCGCCTACGGGCTGCGCCGTTGGGTTGATACCTCCGAGGCCGCCGGAATCGGCGACGAGCTGCTAGCCGCGCTCGGGCAGGCGCAGCTGTACGTCCGCGGGGCCAAAGCCCACGGCGCCGTCAAGGCGCTGGGCCTCGAACCGGCCGCAGTGGCCAAGGACGGACGCAGCGCCTCCATGCTTCAGCTACTGGAGGGCAAACTCCAAGGCGCCACCGTAGCCTTGCAGCTTCATGCCGATTCCGATCATGGAATGCCCCAGAGCCTGCGCGAGCTGGGCGCTCGCCGGGTACTGCGGGTGGAGCCCTACCGCTGGCAGGACACCAGCAGCGATAGCGGGATTTCTGCACTGGTAGAGGGCCTCTGCGCCGCCCACTTCGACGCGGTGACCTTCACCAGCGCGCCAAGCGTGCACGCGCTGTTCGCGGCTGCCAAGGCCCGCAATCGCCTGCCCGCCCTGCTGCGCTCCCTGGCCGAGCGCGTCGCGGTGGCCACCGTTGGACCGGTGACCGCCGCCCCGTTGATCGAAGCGGGCATCTGCCCGCTGGTTCCCGAGCGCCATCGCATGGGCGCCATGATCGGCCAGCTCGTGGAGCATCTGGGCTCGCTGGGCACCTTGCAGGCGCAGACGGTCCACGGCCAGGTGCAGCTGCGCGGACGCACCCTCTCGGTCCAGGACGAGGACTGCGAGTTGACTCCCGGGCAGGCCGAATTGGTTCGCGCGCTGATCGAGGCTGGCGGCAGCGTCCTGTCCCGCGACGAGCTGGGGGCAGCACTCCCGGAAGCCAGTTCCAAGCATGCCTTGGATATGACCTTGAGCCGACTGCGCAAGGCTTTGCCCCAGCCGGAAATCATCGCCACGGTCATCAAACGTGGGTACAGGCTGAATGTGTGATCGCCCTAATGGGCTTTTTCCCTCCGGGTTACGTAGGATCAATGTCATGGTTACTATTCAGGTTGCCGGTGAAGCTCTAGTCGACATCGTTGATGGTGTGGCGCATCCCGGCGGTTCCCCGATGAATGTTGCTGTTGGACTAGGCCGCTTGGGCCACGAAGTCCTGCTCCAGACAGATATCGGCGATGACGAGCATGGACGGCTGATCGCCGAACATGTGGCGGCCTCAGGCGTGCAGCTCGCAGCCGGATCACACACCGATGCGCAGACTTCCAGCGCCACCGTGGTGCTGGACGAGTCCGGAGATGCCAACTACGAGTTCCAGCTGAACTGCAAATTGCAGAGCATGGCTTCAACCCAAGCCACCTTGTTCCATTCAGGTTCCGTTGCCGCGTTCCAGGGTCCAAGTGCCGCTCGAATCCATGAGGCTTTCGAGGCATCCCCTCCCGGCCAGATCCTGAGCTTCGATCCGAACCTGCGTCCGGAGTTGGTTGCGGACCGGGCAGAATCGGTCAAGCAAATCGAGAAGCTGGCCGGGCTGGCGGATGTCGTCAAGCTCAGTGACGAAGACGCCCTATGGCTCTATCCGGGATGGGACACCAACCGCATCCTGGAGCACTTCTTGGACCGCGGGGCATCGCTAGCGATCATTACCTTCGGCGCACGTGGCGCCGAGGCCCGGACCAGGCAAAGCGAGGTCATGGTTCCCTCGATTTCGGTGCGCACCGTAGATACGGTCGGCGCCGGGGATGCGTTCATGGCTGGGCTGCTCCACGCCATCTTGGACAGCTCGCTGGCCAAGTCCCTGCGCGATGGCACGGAGCTGGACAGCGTCGAGCTGGAGAAGGTCATGCAGATCGCTTCGGTGTGCGCGGGAATCACCGTGTCGCGCGCCGGGGCAAACCCTCCAACGCTCGATGAACTGAATCATTTCCTCAGCGCCACGACGCGCTAGGACTTTCATATCCGGCCGATAGTCGCTGGGATCTCCGCCGGGAATGGCGCTGGTCCCAGCGGCTATTTATTTCATTCGTTGTGGGTGCCACGTATTATCCGCCCGCGTTCACCGCAGCGGCTTGGATTATCGAAGGAAACAGCAGATCAGGTTGCTAGAGTTCCTTGCAGAGCACTATGCACGATTCTTTGAGGAGGCCCCCATGGGCAGCAAGGTTCCAGCCGCCGACAACACCTTGCGGATCCTCAGGTTGCTGGCCAGCCGGAAGACCCCGACTCCGGCAGCAATGATCGCTACGCTGCTGGAGCTTCCTCGATCAAGTGTCTACCAGCTGCTGAACGTGATGCTGGAGCATGGATTCATCACCCACTATCCAGAGGACAAATCCTACGGTTTGGGGGTCTCAGCTTTCGAGCTTTCCAGCGCCTACACCCGCCAGGAACCGCTGGCCCGATTGGGTGCCCCGCTGATTGCCCAGCTGGTCGACAAGCTCGGGGAAAGCGCGCATCTGGCCGTGCTGCATGGTTCCGATGTTCTTTATATAGTCGAGGAACGTGCCAAGGGCCGGCCATCTTTGGTTACCGATGTGGGTGTTCGCCTGCCTTCGCATCTGACCGCCTCTGGCAGGGCCATCCTCGCCGCGCTGCCCAAATCCCAGGTGCGTGCGCTCTACCCCGGAGCCGCCAGCTTCTCGGAGCGCGTGGCTGAATCATCGATCTCCAGCTACTCGCAGTTGCGCCGCGAGCTGGACCAGAGCACGCAGCGCGGTTATGCCGTAGAGCGCGGGGATGTCACCCCGGATTTCCACTCGCTCGCGGTAGAAATCCGGGATTCCAACGATTGGCCGGTGGCAGCCGTTGCTGTCACCTTCCTGGCTGATCGTGTCCCCGAAGAGCAGTGGGAGAATCTCCTGCTGCAGATCCGCGCCACCGCTTCGGTGATTACCTCCCGGGTGCAGGGCAAGCGTCCCTCCTAGCCAGCTGCTACTGGTTTGAGAATGCCGCGTCGAAGGACGCTTCGGGGCGCTTGAACAGGAGGCTGCGGATGTAGCCCACAGCTTCCTTCGCCCCATGCAAGCGGTCCATTCCCGCGTCTTCCCACTCAATGGAGATTGGGCCCTTGTACCCGTGGAAGTCCAGTGCGCGGAAGGCATCTTCCCAGTTGATGTCTCCGTGGCCGGTGGAGACAAAGTCCCAACGCCGGCGGGGGTCGCCCCACGGCAGGTGGGAGCCCAGGATGCCGTTGCGCCCATTGGGATGATGCATCCGGGTGTCCTTGCAGTCCACGTGGTAGATGCGCTCGGCGAAATCGGTGATGAATGCGACCGGGTCAATGCCCTGCCAGAACATATGGCTTGGATCCCAGTTCAATCCGAAGGCCTCGCGGTGGCCGATTGCTTCCATGGTGCGCACGGTTGTCCAGTGATCGTAGGCGATTTCGGATGGGTGCACTTCCAGCGCGAACTTCACGCCCTGCTCATCGAATTCGTCCATGATCGGATTCCAGCGATTCGCGAAGTCCTCATAACCTGCATCGATGACCTCGCCCGGCACCGGCGGGAACATCGCGACGTACTGCCAGATCTTCGAGCCGGTAAAACCAACCACTACATCGGCACCGAGCCTGCGGGCGACGCGTGCCGAGCGCTTCATGTCCTCCGCTGCCCGTTGGCGTACCCCTTCCCCGTCTCCATCGCCCCAGACATAGTCGCGAAGGATGGCCTGGTGGCGGAAGTCGATGGGGTCATCGCAGACAGCCTGGCCGTCCAGGTGATTGGAGATCGCCCAAGCTTTCAGCCCGTACTTGTCCAGGATATCCAGCCGCGACTGAAGGTAGGCCGGGTCCTCGTCGGCACGCTTGAGGTCCAGGTGATCACCGCTGGCGGCGATTTCCAAACCGTCATAACCCCATTCAGAAGCCAGGCGGGCGACCTCCTCGAAAGGCATATCAGCCCACTGCCCGGTGAAAAGCGTAACTGGATGCGTAGCGTTCATGGTGGTTTCTCCTCTAGTCATCGGTGGCGATCCAGTCTCCGGAATCAGCTGATTCCAAAACGGCATCGGTCAAACGGCAGGCGCGGGCGCCATCGGCAAAAGTTGGAAGCCCTCCGGGTGCAACGCCGCGGATCGCCGCATAGGTGTCGGCCACGAAAGCGGCAAAAGCATCAAGGTAGCCCATCGGGTGCCCGGCAGGCACCACGGACAAGCGTGCAGCATCGGGGCTGAGGTCCGCGGCCTGGCGGGACAGGATTGAAGACATGTCGGGTTTGCCGATCCACAGTTCTTCCGGCTTTTCCTGCTTGAATTCCAGCGCTGACCGGTCTCCGGACAGCTCGATGGTCAGGGCGTTCTTCCGGCCGGCGTTGACCTGCGAAACCATCAGCGTGCCGATGGCTCCCGAAGCCATCTGCACAATCAGGGCAGCTGCATCCTCGGTATCGACATCCACTGCGCCCCGCTGTTTGTGGGCAATGGAGGTGGTCGCGTTCAGCCGGACGATCCGCTCCCCCGCAATGAATTCCAGCAGATCCACCAGATGCGAACCGATATCCGCGAAGGCCCGTGAGGGGCCGCCTTTGGCTGGTTCCACCCGCCAGTTATTGTCGCTGACCGTATGCATCCAATCTTGCAGGTACTGGCCACGCACGGTGAGCAGCCGGCCAAGTTTCCCCTCCTGCACGTGGGCCCGGGCCTGCCGCACCATCGGGTGGTAGCGGTAGACGAACGGCACCGAAGCCACGGCCTGGGACCGGGATGCCAGCAATGCCAGCTCGCTGGCTCCTTGGGCGCTGGTCGCCAGCGGCTTCTCGCAAACAACGGACAGGCCAGCTGCCAGTGCAGCGGTTGCCTGCTCGGCGTGCAACGCATTGGGCGAGGTGACATGGACGGCGTCGCACTGCTCGAGCAGCGCTTCCACGCTGTCGAAACCGGGCACGCCCAGGGCGGCCGAAGCTTGCCCGGTGGACTGCTCCCCGTTGGATCGCACCCCGATCAGCTGGGCTCCCGCCCGGCGGATCGCATCGGCGTGGGTCCGGGCCATGAAACCGCCGCCGATGACGCCGACCTTCAGTTCCTGCATGGCCGGTGCAGCCTGCTGGCTGTTCAACTGGGACATGTAATTCCTTGTCTTTTCTTACTTGACCGCGCCGGAGGACAAGCCTGCGACCAGATGTCGTTGTGCAAAGAGGAAGCCGACAAGCACCGGAATCGAAACAACCACCGAAGCGGCCATCATCTGGTTCCAGTACACATCGGTCTGCGAAGCGTAGGCCTGCAAGCCGATGGACAGCGTCCTGGTATCTGAATTGGTGAGCACACTGGCAAAGAGCACTTCGCTCCAGGACGTGATGAAGCAATAAACCGACACCGCGATGATGCCGGGGCGTGCCACCGGCAGGACCACTTTGACCAGTGCGCCGAGCCGGCCAAGTCCATCAACCATGGCCGCCTCTTCCAGTTCCTTGGGCATGGCGGCAAAGAACCCGGTGAGCATCCAGATGGAGAATGGCAGGGAGAATGTCATGTACGTGACGATCAGTCCCAGGTAGGTTCCGTTCAGCTGCAGTCCCACGGCACGCTCCAGCTGGGTGAAGATCAGGAAGAGCGGCAGCAGGAACAGGATGCCGGGGAACATTTGGGTGGAGAGCACGATCAGCCGGAAGGACCGTGCGCCGCGGAAGTCGAAGCGCGAGAGCGCATAGGCGGCCAGGATCGCGATGGAAACCGAGAGGATGGTGGCGCTGATGGTGACGATCAACGAGTTGGCGAAGTACTTGCCCAGCGGCACCGTGGTCCAGATATCCAGGTACGGGGCCAGCGTGATTTCCGAGGGAATCCACTCGAAGGCGCCGCGCACATCCTTGAGGGGCTTGATGGAGGTCGTGAGCACCACGTAGAGCGGCAGCACGATGATCAGGGTGATGAACGCTAGTCCGAAAACTCGCAGGATGCGGAAGCCGCGGGTCTCAATCATCGATGCTCTTTCCCTTCGGCATGACAAGTCGGATGTAGAACGCTGAGACGATCAGCAGGGCAATCAGCAGGACGACGCTCAAGGCGCCACCCACGCCGAAGTTCCAGTTGTTGAAGGACTGCTGGTAGATCAACGGGGAAATCAGGGTTGCTTCTTCCGGGGACACCGGGCCGAAGAGCAGGTAGGGGATGTCGAACTGGTTGAACACCCACAGTCCCAGCATCAAAAGCAGCACCACGTTGGCGTGCTTGATCATTGGCAGGGTGATCCTGGTGAACTGCTTCCACAGGCTGGCTCCATCCAGGGAAGCGGCTTCATAGACTTCGTTCGGGATGGATTGCAGGGCGGCCAGCAGCATCAGGAAAGCGAAAGGCCAGAATTGCCAGACGGCGACAACCACCATGACAAAGAAGGAATTCCCGCCCAATAGCCAGAACGGCCCTTCCTCCAGGATCCCGAGGTCTTCGACCAGGAAGCGGTTGACCATGCCATCGCGCTGGTTGAACATGAACGCCCAGGCGATGGTGGTGACGTAGCTTGGCAGTGCGTAGGGCACCAGGAACAGGGTGCGGAAAAATCCGTTGCTGCGGAATTTGGATGCCAGCAGTACCGCGGCGAAGATGCCAAGGCTCCAGGCGATTGCCACTACCAAGAAGGTGAACAAGAACGTCCGCCCGAGGGCGTCGAAGAATTGGGAACCGATCGGGCCGTTGGGGTCCAGCGCGGTGGTGAAGTTCTGCAGTCCCACGAACGGGGCCTTGACCCAGTTGGCAATGGAGAACTGGGTCAGCGAGAGGAAGGCAATCCATACGCCCAGCAGCATCGGGATGATATGGATCAGCAGTTCCAGGAATGCTGCGGGAGCTGAGAGCGCATAGGGGAAGAACCGGTCGCGCTTGATTGAACTGCGCTTGATCGCCTTTGAAGCGGTGCGCGGCTTGAGCGGTTCGCTGATTCGAGGCGGTGTCTGGGCTGGCGCCGACATTCGGTCTCCTTTCTTGAAAACGAATTTGTGTGCTGCAACTGGCTGCGGGGGCGCAAGGAGGTCCGCTCCCGCAGCCAGTGCAACGTGTCGGGCCGCTAGCTAGCCGGCATCTGCTTCTGCGCGTCTTCCAATGCCTTGCGGACATCGGCCTCGGTGATTTCCTCGCCCTGGGCAATCCTGGCGAATTGCTTGGCGATGGCCTCGCCTACGAGGGATTCCATCTGCCCTTCGGTGGGGAACAGCGGCATCGGGGCTGCGTTATTGGCCAGGATCCCCTTCTTGGCCTGCTGCTCGGCGGTGTCGAAGGCCGGGTCGTCGAAGGCTTCGGTGACCGATGGCAGCGAGGTGTATTTGGCGTTCAGCTTCTTCTGCTCATCGACGCTGACCAGGTGGTTCACGAATTCAAGGGCGGCATTCTTGTTATCCGAGTTCTCGAAGACGCTCACGTTGATGCCTGCAACCAGCGACTGGGTGGCTTCCAGCCCGGTGGCATCGGCGTTCTTCAGCGGGATCGGCGCCATGGCGTAGTCCTTGAAGTCGGCGGCGTTGAAGGACTTACCCGGGGCCTGGTCGAAGAACATGGCGGCGTTGCCGTCCATGATTTCCCCTGGCAGGACCGAGCCATCGTTGATCTCGGCGTTGGACTTGGAGACCACGCCTTCTTCGCCCATCAGCTGGATCCAGTCGTTGACGCCGCTGACGACGCCATCATTGGTGAAGTCCGGCTTGCCGTCCTTGGTGTACAGCTCGCCGCCGTTTTGCATGCCCAGGATGAATGCGGAGTGGGCATTGTTGGCGGTACGCTGTCCGGCCAAGGCGAAACCGTACTGGTCGACCTTGCCGTCATCGTCGGTGTCCTTGGTCAGCTTCTTGGCGGTGGCCAAGAATTCATCCCAGGTTTTCGGCGCTTGCTTGATGCCGGCTTCGTCGAACATCTTGGTGTTGTAGTACAGCCCGTAGGCCATGGAGTACAACGGCAGCGAGGTTGGGGCTTGTCCTTCGGCGCCGCCGGTGGCAAGGGCTGCCGGCACGAACTTTTCCGCTCCGCCCACGGCTTCCAGCGCCTCTCCTTCAAAGGGGACGAAGGCGCCGCTGGCCTGCAAGGTGGTGGCCCAGGTGTTGCCGATGTTCAGCACGTCCGGACCTTCGCCGCTGGAGACGGCGGTGAGGATGCGGTTGTACAGGTCAGCCCAGGGGACGACTTCCAGCTCGACCTCGATGCCGGTTTCCTCGGTGAACCGCTTGATGGATTCGCCCAGGATCTCTTCGTCCTGGGTGACGGAGCTGCCCTGGTTCGAAGCCCAGTAGGTGATGGTTCCGCCGGCTTCTTCCGAGCCGGAGCCGGAAGCCGAGCCGGAGCAGGCGGCCAGGCCGCTGAGCGACAGCGCTGCAATGGAGGTGATCGCGGTGAAGCGCCCCAGCTTGCTCTTGAAATGTGGTGCAGACATGTTGGTTCCTTTTCAGGTGCGGGTGGTGCTGTAAAGGGGTGGTGCTTCAGGCGAGGATGCCGGGAGCCGAAGGATCCCAGGCCGGGTCCAGCAGCGCGATAGGCTCTACCGTCGAGGTCACCTCGACGAATGTTCCCGATTCGATTGCTTCCGCGGCGCAGACCATGATGTCCAGGACGTGGAACGCCAGTTCCCCTGGCACACGTTCCTTGCGTCCCTCCCGGATGGCCTGGGCCAGTTCGGCTACGCCGGTACCGCGCCCGTAACTGGATCCTTGGGCAACGACAACGCTCGGCTCCTGGTCCGCCAGGTGGAGGATGGTGTCGCCGGTGAATTCGTTCGGATCCGAGAGCTGCGCGGTGCCTTCCGTTCCCGAGATCTCCACGAACCCTGCACGCTTGAGCTTCGAGTCGAAGCTGAAGATGCACTGCGCGCTGGCCCCGGATTCAAAGGAGAGCAGCGCTCCGACGTGGGTTGGAACCTCGACCGGGAAGCTGGTTCCGGCCTTGGGGCCTGCGCCGATCACCCGCTGCGCGCGAGCCTGCGATCCCAGGGCGGCTACCTTGGCTACCGGGCCGAAGACACGCACCAGAGTGGTCAGGTAGTAGGGCCCGAGGTCGAAGAGCGGTCCGGCGCCGTTGGCGAAGAGGAATTCCGGGCTGTGGTGCCAGGATTCCGGGCCAGGGCCCTGGAAGATGGCCAGGCCGGACAGCGGGGTGCCGATGGCGCCGCTTTCAATCTGCCGCAGTCCGCTCTGGATGCCTGCGCCCAAGATGGTATCCGGTGCTACGGCGACCCGGACCCCGGCCGCCTTGGCGGCTTCTACCAGCTGCCGGCCGGATTCGCGGTCCAGCGCGTAGGGCTTCTCGCCCCATACGTGCTTGCCGGCGGCCACCGCCTGCAGGGCAACCTCGACATGAACTGCCGGGATGGTCAGGTTCACGACGATCTGGATGTCGTTGCGGGCCAGCAATTCTTCGTAGGTTCCCGAGGCTTCGACGGACCATTTCCGCGCTTGGCTTGCTGCGCGTTCGGCATCCAGGTCGGCGATGAACCGCACGGCGAGGTCTGGGAATGCGGTGAGGTTCTCAAGGTATTGGTCGCTGATGGTGCCGGCTCCGACAATGCCCACGCCCATAGGCTGATTCTGAAATTCCATATGCCCTAGTTCTTTTCTGCTACGAGGTAGGCGCGGCTTTGGGACACGGCCTGGAAGATGTCGCCTGCGAAGTCATCGAGCTCCACCACATGCAACATGCCGCTGGTGGCGTCGATGATCTGGTCGATCGGCATGGAGCCGCTGCCCACCGGAACCTGTTCCTTGTGGTTCTTGGACTTCGGCCCGTCCTTGATATGCAGGGCCACGACGCGGGGAGCCAACGCTTCAAGCAGCTGGAGTACATCGGCGCCACCCACGGCAACCCAGTAGGTGTCCACTTCCAGGACGACTTCAGGGTCCAGCAGGCTAGCCAGGTATTCCAGGGCCGTCTTGGAATTGATCTTGCTGGAGATTTCCCAGTCGTGGTTGTGGTAGCCGACCTTGATGCCGTATTCGGCTCCGCGCCGGGAGGCGGCGTTGAGTTTTTCCGCGATGGCGTGAATGGATTCGGCATCCTGCCACTGCTCCGCCGGGATGAACGGATCGATGACGGTGGTGATGCCGAGCTTGCCGGCGGCGGCGAAGACCTCGTCGTAGTCCGAGGAGAGCAGCGGTGCGTGCGCCGTTGGCGCGCTGAGTTCGTTCTTGGCCAGCGCCTGGGCATACTCGTCAGCGCGGGCCACGAAGTTGTAGGGCTCGACTTGCGTGTAGCCGATGCCAGCTACTCGCTCAAGTGTCGCGGCCAGGTCCTCTGCGATGTGTTCGCGCAGCGTGTACAGCTGGATTGATAGGTCGTGGGCAGGCAAAGGCGTCTCCTGAAAGAAGTGGTGGGTGCGATCCAGATGCTCATGACTTGCATCACACATTGAGACTAGTTTTACTTTTGTCGATAGTCAATAGAAGTATGTCGACATTCTTTTAAAGTGTTTCGGCTTCTCGTCTATTGCTGTGTTTTACTGGGTTCATGGCCAATCCTTCGAGCCCCCAAAGCCTGCAGTTCGCCCGCGGCGCCAGTGGTGCAGGCGACGTCTTGCAACTGTTCATGGACGGTGCCGCGCACAGCCGCACCGACCTTGCCGCCCTGACCGGCATGGCTCGCTCCACCTTGCAAGAGCGCCTCGACGTGCTCATCCAGCTTGGCCTGATTGGCACCATCGCAGATGGCGCGTCCACCGGTGGCCGCCCTCCCCAGCGGCTCGCGCTGCTCCCCGACGCCCGCCTGGTGCTGGCCATCGATTTGGGAGCAAGCCACCTGCGCATTGCGCTGACCAACTTGACCCCCGCACCCTTGGTGCAATCCCAGGCGCCCATTTCCTTCGCTGACGGACCCGAAGCGATCTTGCAGACCGCGATGGACCTGGCCGATGGATTGCTCGATTCGCTGGGGCGCACCCGTGAGGATGTCATTGCCATAGGCATGGGAGTGCCAGGACCGGTGAATTTCGAGACCGGCCGTCCAGCGAATCCGCCAATCATGCCCGGATGGGACGATTTCGACATCCCGGCATGGTTCCAGCAGCACTTGGACGCCTTGGTTGTCGTGGACAATGACGTGAACCTGATGGCCATTGGCGAGAAGGACCAGCTGGAGACCGGCAGCGAGGACTTCATTTTCGTCAAGCTAGCTACCGGTATCGGCTCGGGCATCATTTCCGGAGGACTGCTGCAACGCGGAGCGCAGGGCACGGCCGGCGATATCGGGCACGTGCGTATCCGCCGCGGGGATGGCATCTACTGCCATTGCGGCAATGAAGGCTGCCTGGAAGCCGTGGCCGCCGGACCCAAAATTGCCACCGCATTACGGGCGCAGGGCATCGAAGCCCACAGCAACACCGATGTGGTCGCCCTGGTGAATGCAGGGAACATCCAGGCGATCCACGCAGTGCGCCAAGCCGGCCGCGACTTGGGCGAAGTACTGGCTGCAAGCGTGAGCTTGCTGAACCCGTCGCTGATCGTGGTCGGCGGACGGATCTCCGCCGCAGGAGAGCACCTGCTGGCAGGCATCCGCGAGGTGGTCTACCAGCGCGGGGCCCCGCTATCCACCCAGCATCTGCAGATTCGCACCTCGCGCAGCTGGGAAGTTGGCGCCCTGCGCGGAGCCAGCATGATCGCCATCAGCCAGGCCCTGAGCCCGGAGGCAATCGAACGAAGCGCGCTGGCGCTAATCCCCGCCAGCTAGGAGCTGAACGCGACCGGAAATTCCCCTGATTCTGAAATACCGGACAGCTCTGCCTATTCTCCGGTATCCAAGCCATGGCCGATAGCCAATGATGGAATCAGTTAGCTACGTTACATCGTAAGGAATTGCCATGAGCCACGAACCACGTGTTGTCCGCGCCCCGCGCGGTACCGAACTGACCGCCAAGTCATGGGCCACCGAAGCCCCATTGCGCATGCTGATGAACAACTTGGATCCGGAAGTTGCCGAACGCCCCGAGGATCTCGTGGTCTACGGCGGCACCGGCAAGGCAGCCCGCTCATGGGAAGCCTTCGATGCGATTGTCCAAACGCTCAAGGACCTGGAAGAGAACGAGACGCTGCTGGTGCAGTCCGGCAAGCCGGTAGGCGTGTTCAAGACCAACAAGTGGGCACCGCGGGTGCTGATTGCCAACTCCAATCTCGTTGGCGACTGGGCCAACTGGGAGCACTTCCGCAAGCTGGAAGCCGAAGGCCTGATGATGTACGGCCAGATGACCGCCGGGTCGTGGATCTACATCGGCACCCAGGGCATCTTGCAGGGCACCTATGAAACTTTCGCCGCAATCGCCGAGAAGCGCTTCAACGGCTCGCTGGCCGGAACCCTGACCCTGACCGGTGGTTGCGGGGGCATGGGTGGCGCCCAGCCGCTGGCCGTGACCCTCAATGGCGGTGCCGTGCTGATCGTTGACGTGGATGAAACGCGTCTGCGCCGCCGTGCCTCCAAGCGCTACCTCGATGAGGTCGAGCTGGATCTGGACAAGGCGCTTGAGAAAGTCCTGGCAGCGAAAGCCGAGGGCCGCCCGCTGTCGGTAGGCTACGCCGGCAACGCCGCCGAGGTGTTCCCGGCGCTGCTCAAGCGCCACGAAGCTGGGGAATTCACCTTCGACATCGTCACCGACCAGACCAGCGCCCACGATCCGCTGAGCTACCTGCCGGTGGAATACACCGTGGACCGGTGGCATGCCGAAGCCGAAGCCGATCCGGCAGGCTTCACCAAGAAGGCCCAGGCTGCCATGGCTGCGCAGGTCGAGGCGATGGTGGGGTTCCAGGACGCCGGCGCGGAGGTCTTCGACTACGGCAACTCGATCCGCGATGAGGCGCGCAAGGGCGGTTTCACCCGCGCCTTCGAGTTCCCGGGCTTCGTCCCGGCCTACATCCGCCCACTGTTCTGCGAGGGCCTGGGCCCATTCCGCTGGGTAGCGTTGTCCGGGGATCCGGAGGACATCAAGGTCACCGACCAGGCACTGAAGGAACTGTTCCCGGAAAACGAGCACCTGCACCGCTGGCTGGATGCCGCCGAGAAGCACGTGGAGTTCGAGGGCCTGCCGGCGCGCATCTGCTGGCTGGGCTACGGCGAGCGCCACAAGGCTGGCTTGCTGTTCAACCAGCTGGTCGCCGAAGGCAAAGTTTCTGCACCTATCGTGATCGGCCGCGACCATCTGGATTCGGGTTCGGTCGCTTCGCCTTACCGCGAGACCGAGGCCATGAAGGACGGCAGCGACGCCGTGGCTGACTGGCCGCTGCTGAACGCGCTGACCGCAACCAGCTCCGGGGCCTCGTGGGTATCCATCCATCATGGCGGCGGCGTCGGCATGGGCCGTTCCATCCACGCCGGCCAGGTTTCCCTGGCTGACGGCAGCGAACTGGCTGCCGCGAAGCTCGAATCCCTGCTCACCAATGATCCGGGCATGGGCGTCATCCGCCACGTGGATGCAGGATATGAACGCGCCACCGAGGTCGCCGCCGAGCGCGGCGTGCGCATTCCGATGGCAGCACAGGATAAGTAGCACCCTTTAAATAAGCTTGAGGCGCCACCAACGCGGCGCCTCAAGCTAATGCCATCTAATTGCAGGTCACCGCTGCCGGATCTACGGCTTGCGGGTTTCGGCACTGATAAACCAGGCCTGCTGCTCCAGATCCGCAATGTATTGGTGCAGGATGTCGGCGGTGGTTGGATCCGCTTCGTCCACCGGGTCATGGACCTCGCGCATGAGGCCCACAGTTGTCTGCAGCGCCTCGACGACCATGTCCACTGCATTAGTGGTCAGGATTTCGGTGTTCACGGGCTGTTCCAGCTTCGTGTACTTCGTGACAGTTGCTGCCAGCCCGTCGGGGGTGGCATGCAACGCGCGCATCCGCTCGGCGATTTCGTCGGAACCGCGGCGTGCAATATCGACGATTTCGTCAAGGTTCTGGTGCAGGTCGCGGAAATTGGGACCGACAACATTCCAGTGGATCTGCTTGCCTACCAATTGCAGGTCCAGCAGCTGGATCAGCACGGTCTGCAAGGAATCGCGCAGCACTTCCGGGGCCACGAATCCGTTCTCGGCGTTCTCGCGATCAGTTTTCTTTGCTGGAGTCTTCTTCGAATTAGCCAATGCTTCTCCTTACGTTGTCATGGACGCTTGGGGCAAGACCTTTCTCGGTGTCCCACTGTGGACACTATCGACTTGCCGTCTGGATTCCGAACAGATGGACGATTCTTTCGGACAACATTCAGCTTTCTCCTCACGCCGAATGAGTTTCGCCGGCACCTGCAAAGGAAGTCCGGCTAACCGTTTCCCAGGTTAAAGTCATTGGCTGGGACCCATGCCTGCTTGTAGCACAAACTTGCATTGAAGTGTCAAGCTCCAAGTTTTATATAGCTCTTTGACTCGTTTCCTAAGCAGCCACATCGTTCGTCAGCGTCTGTTCTGTCCACAGTTGATGCACCCGTGCCGGCGACCTGTATCCGAGCGCCGAATGCAACCGCTGGGAGCTGTACCAGCCAACCCACCCGGAGGTCTCGGCCATGACTGCAACCTGCCCAGACCATTGCTTCCGGTCGATCCATTCTGCCTTCTAGACCGAGTACAGCGCCTCGGCCATGGCATTATCGTGGAATCGCCCATGGAACCTACCGAAGCAACGACCTTGGACTCGGCCAAGGCTAGCCCGTATCCAATGAACCGGAATTGCACGCCGCGATCTGTAGTGGACGAGACCGGTCGCGTCCTCGCCATCTTGATACTTCCTTGCCAGGGCCATCATCAAAGCATCCCTGACCAGTGACTCCCGCATGTGAGGAGTACTTGCCAGCCCACGATTTCGCGGGTGAACAAATCCAAAATGAACATCGCGTAGACCCACCCGACCTGGGTTGAAACGTACGTTATATCAGCCAGCCAAAAGAAGATTGGGGGATGCCGCGGTGAACTGGCGATCCACCAGATCCACCGGGCATGATTCTGGAAAAGTCACTGCTTTCTTCAGGATCTCATTGGCCCGATTGGTTTCGGCCAGTTCGGCGCGCAGGCGTTTATTCTCGGCTTCCAGGTCAATGGACTGCGCTGGTGTCATCGCGCCGCTGCTCTTATAGTTGCGGACCCAGGTGCACAGCGTTTCGCTGCTCAGAGCTAGCTCTTTGGCGACGCGTCGGATCGCGCCGTTCGCTGTGCTGGAATCGGCCTGCGCGTGGATCACGAGGTCCACGGCATGGGTCTTGAGTTCGTCGGTGTATCTGATCGGCAAGAGAGAAGTGTTCCTTTTCCAATTTCCTTGCCTCTATTAAACCCGGTGCGGCTCAATGGGCTTCCAGCCCTATCCCGGTAACCAGACGCTGCGCGACGGAGCAGGCTAACAACTTAGGTGCCTTAACTGGCTCGGCATGTGCCAGACCCCAGTTCCTGGGGCACTACGCCGGCCTTCATAGTTCAGCGTTCGAAGCAGCGCCGCATGACCTGATAGCGCACGATCGTTCGTGAATGCGAACACACTTCTAGAAGCGTTGTTGTTTGTTTGCCGGGGTTAGAAAGTGGTTTGGAAATTCTTTTAAGAAGTTCCAGCCCCTACCTGTTCAGAGAAAAATGGACCTACAACCTTGGATCGTAATATCCTTTTCCCCGGTCGATATTCTTTCTGGCATCTCGAAGCGCTTGAGAAATTTCAGGATTGGAACCTTCAAAATCGTCAGCACGCCTGTCCAATCCCCGGAACGCTCCGATAATGAACGGCAATGCGCACAATACGACAATGGCACAGACGATTAATATCGATGCAATATCCATACGAGTCCTCGTTCCGACCTACGCTTACACTATTCTTACAGGACTATTGAATTTTCTTCCTAGCCTACTTACGGCTGAACCCTGCGTAGAAGCATGCAAGCTTCTGCCACTGAGGAGCATTCGACTGCGCGATTTGATAGCAGGTATCAGTGTTAGCCCACCATTCGCAGGAGTGATCGGGGTTGTCTGGATAACCGCAGATTTTCGCTGGTTCAGCTATATTGCCAGGGTTCAGCTGAGAAGAAGGCGTTGCAGCGTTGGCACCGAATCCTGAAGCCAGGGCTAAAGCAGTGCTAGCAAAAACAAGTGAGGTGGGTGCAATAATTCTCGTCATTGACATGCTCGTTTACCACCTAACGATTTGATAATGTATTTGTTTCAGCCTAGTCGCAAAGTTAAATACTGTAAATACTATGTTCGTAGGAGGGGACTGGAGCAGTGAACTCCGCTGGTACTCAGGCTGCCCAAAATGAGAGGAACATCTGCCTTGGTTCCCGATGCTCTTGGAGCGCACCCGTTATCTCTTTTTGATAGCCGCCGACAGGACCATGGAGGCTATCGACCAACCAGTCCCGGCATGATGTGTTGCCCCTGTCTTCAATGATCACAGGGGGTGTTGCCATCGAGGCTGGGAAGGCACAGTGAGGTGATGGCTAATTAAGAGCACGACGCCAAGCACCACCAGTGCACAGACCTCAGTCATAACGTGGATGTAAGGTTTTGCTCCAGCAGGTTGGCCGAACCGGTGAGAGACCATGCGCGAAGGAACCAGCCTCACGAAAACCGACAACATCCAGATCTTCCTCGGCCTCGACGTCAGCAAGATCTGGAACAGACACCTGCCGAACGACGAGGCTAAGCTCACCAGGGATTACCAGGAACTCAGCACCCAAGGCACTGTCTTGGTCGTTGTGGACCAGCTAGCCACCATCGGCGCACTGGCCGTCGCGGTAGCCCAGCCGCTGGACATCACCGTGGCCTACCTGCCAGGCCTGGCAATGCGCCGCATCGCCGACATGTACCCGGGAACAGCCAAAACTGACGAAAAAGACGCATTCTTCATCGACAATGCGGCCCTCACGATGCAGTACACGCTACATGGCCTGCAGGTCTCGGACAAGGAGGAAGCCGCGCGGGGAATGCACACCCAGATCCATCCGCCCCTCGAGCGCTTGCTCGGTGCCCGGCTAGACTACGACGTGACATTGGAAGTCCTCGTCGTCTGGCCCACCCCTGCACGCTGCAGCATGCAGGCAAAGCCAAAATCGATGCGAAACTAAAGAAACCCGTTCAACTGACAGGATGGAAATGTTCCCGAAAATAGCCAAACGCTTTGCTGGTCCGCTGGCGGTTGTATTTCTTGCCGTCTCGCTGTCAGGTTGCGTAAGCATTCAATCCTCCAGTGAAGACTCAAGCGCTCCAGCGGAAAAAACCACGGCTCCGGAGAACGCTGGTCCCATCGAAGGTAGCGTCACTCCGAGCACCAAGGCTTCGGAAGACGCGTCTACCAGCACTCCTAATGTTCCGAAAGCTCCTGCGGACAGCACATTCCAGTCCGTCTATGATTTCCTCGATGCGCAAGCGACTGAAGTCAGGTGCACCGGGAGCATTGATATCGCCGAAATGGGGCAAATGCTCAAGCTCGTCGGGGATTGCGAAAACGTGACAGTTTCTGGATCCGGAAACATGATCGTCGCTCCGCACATCACGAATCTTGAACTGGCTGGCAGCGGGAATATCGCAGCGGTCAAGAACATCAAGCAGGTAACCTTTAGCGGCATCGGCAATTCTGCCGCATCCCTTAATGGGAACGCCAAGGTTACCGACAACGGTTCCTCCAACAAGTTCGGCGAGGACGCCTTCGAAGGCATCACGTTCTAGTACCTGGATTGCTGAACGGACCGCCATTGGCATGGCCAATGGCGGTCCGTTCTTTTCTGCCCACAAGGCACTGTCTGGCATTTCGGACAGATGACCCGATTATCGATGCCGTACCATCGCGTTCTGCCGAACAATGGAGATTAGAGACCTCATGACAGCGCAGAGAACGGATTGTTAATCATGCCCACTTCCCCACTCATCACCTTGGACCTGGCTGGTGCCACCGCCGAAGACGTGATTGCCGTAGCCCGGCACAACGCACAGATCAGCATCGCGCCACAGGTCCTCGAAGACCTGGCAACTGTTCGTGCCCACATCGATGCCCTCGCCTCAGCCGATACCCCGGTCTATGGCATTTCAACCGGTTTCGGTGCCTTGGCTACGCGCCATATCGCGCCCGAGGACCGGGCAAAGCTGCAGCGTTCGCTGATCCGCTCGCACGCAGCCGGCATGGGAGAACCTGTGGAGCGAGAAGTGGTGCGTGCGCTGATGTTCCTGCGCGCCAAGACCCTGGCCTCCGGCCGCACCGGCGTACGCCCGGTCGTGCTAGAGACCATGGTTGGACTGCTCAACGCCGGCATCACCCCAGTAGTGCGTGAATACGGTTCACTGGGCTGCTCGGGTGATCTTGCTCCGCTCTCCCACTGCGCACTGGTCCTGATGGGCGAAGGCGAAGCCACTGACCGCGAGGGCGTGCAGCGCCCCGTGCCGGAGCTCCTCGCAGAGGCAGGACTGAAGCCTGTGGAACTGGCGGAGAAGGAAGGCCTGGCGCTGGTCAACGGCACCGACGGCATGCTCGGCCAGCTGCTGATGGCACTGGCAGATCTCGAAGAGCTCGCAGACATTGCCGATGCCACCGCGGCCATGAGCGTCGAAGCCCAGATGGGCACCGACCAGGTCTTCCGCGCCGAACTGCACGAGCCGCTGCGCCCGCACCCGGGGCAGGGCCGCAGTGCGGCGAACATGTACAACTTCCTATCCGGCTCCCCCATTGTCGCCTCGCACCGCGAAGGCGACGGCCGGGTGCAGGACGCCTACTCGCTGCGCTGCTCCCCGCAGGTTACCGGCGCGGTGCGCGACACCATCGCCCACGCACGCCTGGTCGCCACCCGGGAACTGGCGGCAGCCATCGACAACCCGGTAGTTCTGCCATCGGGCGAGGTCACCTCCAACGGCAACTTCCACGGCGCTCCGGTCGCCTACGTCCTGGATTTCCTGGCCATCGCGGTTGCCGATCTGGGCTCCATTGCCGAACGCCGCACCGACCGCATGCTCGACCCTGCCCGGTCCCGCGACCTGCCGGCTTTCCTTGCCGACGACCCGGGCGTGGACTCGGGCATGATGATCGCCCAGTACACGCAGGCAGGATTGGTTGCCGAGAATAAGCGATTGGCAGTACCGGCGAGCGTGGATTCCATTCCGTCATCGGCAATGCAGGAGGACCATGTTTCCCTGGGCTGGCATGCGGCCCGCAAATTGCGCACCGCGGTGGGCAACCTGCGCCGGATCCTCGCCATTGAAATGCTGATTGCCGGCCGTGCGCTGGACCTGCGCAAGCCTTTGCAGCCAGGCCCGGCCACAGGCGCCGTGCTGGAGCTGCTGCGCACCAAGGTCGCAGGTCCGGGCGAGGACCGTTTCCTCTCTGCCGAGCTGGAAGCGGCGTGCGAGTTGCTGGCCACCGGCGAAGTGCATCGCGTGCTGGAAACCCATCTGGCTAAGTAGCCGTCCACGGGCAACTGTGTGGGGTGACGGACATTGCTGGGGCATCTGCGGGCAAGAGGCGTAAACTTGGATACCGGGAATCCACTTACCTCGCGTGAAAGAATCATCCAATGCAACGCACCATGTTCAAGTCCAAGATCCACCGGGCAACTGTCACCCAGGCAGACCTGCACTACGTAGGCTCGGTCACCGTCGACTCCGAGCTGCTCGAAGCCTCGGATATCCTGCCCGGCGAACTGGTCAGCATCGTCGACATCACCAACGGCGCACGCCTGGAAACCTACACCATTGCGGGCGAGCCGGGAAGCGGGGTTATCGGCATCAACGGTGCGGCAGCGCATCTGGTGCACCCCGGCGACTTGGTCATCCTGATCAGCTACGCGCAGATGGAAGATGCCGAGGCGCGCAGCTACGTGCCCAGCGTGGTGCATGTCGATGCCGATAACCGGATCATCCACCTGGGCGATGACCCCGCCGAGGCAGTGGCCGACGGGGTGCAGACCCCGCCGCACGTACTGCTGAACAGCAAGTAACCCAGCTTCACAAGGCCAGCCGACGCGCAAGATACTGCGCGGTTCGGCTGGCCTCGTTGCATGCCACCTGCGTCGGGGTCCCCTCGGCGACAATCTGCCCGCCGCCGTCGCCGCCGGCCGGCCCCATGTCAATCACCCAGTCGCTGGCGGCCACCACATCCATCTGGTGCTCCACCACGATAACGGTGTTGCCTTGGTCGACCAGCTGCTGCAGCTGCGATACCAGCAGCTGCACGTCGGCAGGGTGCAGTCCGGTGGTCGGTTCATCGAGCAGGTATAGCGTGTGCCCGCGGCGCTGCCGCTGCAGCTCGGTGGCCAGCTTGATGCGCTGGGCTTCGCCGCCGGACATCTCGGTGGCTGGCTGGCCCAGCTGCAGGTAGCCGAGCCCCACCTCGCGCAGGGTGGCCAGCGCCCGCGCAGCTGCAGGAATCCCGGAGAGGAATTCCTCGGCTTCGCTCACATCCAGCTCCAGAACCTGCGCAATGTTCTTGCCCCAGTATTCGACCTCAAGGGTCTGCTCGTTGTAGCGGGCTCCGTGGCATTCGGGGCATGGCCCATTGGTCCCAGGCAGGAAGAGCAGCTCGATTTCCAGATAGCCTTCGCCCTGGCAGGTTTCGCAGCGCCCGCCGGCGACATTGAAGGAGAACCGTCCGGCGTCGTAGCCGCGTTCTTTTGACAACGGCAGCTCGGAGAACGCCTTGCGGACCGCATCGAACAGACCAGTGTAGGTGGCGACATTGGACCTCGGGGTGCGTCCGATGGGCTTCTGGTCCATCAGCACCACCCGGCTGAGCTGCTGTGCCCCGGTCACCTCGGCGATCACCGCGCGCTCGGCGGCCAGCTCAAGTTCCGCCGCTTCGGGTAGCACCGGGCCGCCGGCAGCCTGGGCCAGGGCCCCGCAGACCAGGCTGGACTTCCCGGAGCCGGATACACCGGTGACCGAACAGAAGACTCCCAGCGGGAACGCCGCATCCACTCCCGCAAGGTTGTGCAGCTCCACTCCTCGCAGGCGCACCCATCCGCCGGATTCGCGCGGCTCGCGCCGCGGCGCCGGCCCCGGATCCAGGAAGCGCCGGGTCACGGATGCTTCGATTTCGGACAGGCCGGCGACTTCTCCGCTGTAGAGCACCTGCCCGCCGTTGCTGCCCGCACCCGGCCCGACGTCGACAATCCACTGCGCACGGCTGACCACATCCATGTTGTGCTCCACCACGAACACCGAGTTGCCCTCGGCCTTGAGCGCGTCGAGCACCTCGATCAGCGGCTGCACATCGGCCGGGTGCAGCCCCGCCGAAGGCTCATCGAGCACATAGATGACACCGAACAAACCTGCGCGCAGCTGGGTGGCAATGCGCAAGCGCTGCATCTCCCCCGGCGACAGCGTCGGGGTGGCACGGTCCAGGCTCAGGTAGCCCAGCCCGAGCTCCACCAGCACCTCGATCCTGCCCAGCAGGTCGGCGCTGATGGTGCTCACCACTTCGGTCTGCGCTTCTCCCCCGGCATCAGCCGCGAAGGGGCGCAAGATCTCGGCCAGGGAGCTTAGCGGCTTGCCGTTGAATTCCGCGATATCCAGCCCGTCAAAGGTGATCTGAAGGGCATCGGGGCGGAACCCCGTCCCCGAGCACGCCGGGCAATCCTGCGAATGCATGAAAGCCAGCGCCTTGGACCGCAGGTTCTCGCTCTTCGAGGTCGCGACCGTGTGCCGGACATAGCGCTCGGCACTCCAGAACCGGCCCTTGTAGGGTTTGGCCACGCGATCCCGTTCCGGAGTCACTTCCACGACCGGCTGGTCCTCGGTGAACAGCAGCCACTTCCGTGTTTCCGCGGGCAGCTGCTGGAACGGGATATCTATGTCGTATCCCAGGTGCGTGGTGATGTCTCGCAGGTTCTTGCCCTGCCAGGCACCGGGCCAGGCCGCAATCGCGCCATCCCTGATGCTCAGGGAAGAATCTGGAACCAGCGATTCCTCGCTGACCGAATGCACCGTTCCCGCACCGTGGCATTGCGCGCAGGCGCCGACCGCGGTGTTGGTGGAGAAGGCATCCGAATCCAGCCTCGCCGCACCCTGGGGGTAGATTCCTGCACGGGAGAACAGCATGCGCACCGAATTGGACAGCGTGGTCAGGGTCCCGACCGTGGAACGGGAACTGGCAGCACCACCCCGCTGCTGCAGGGCCACGGCCGGTGGAAGCCCCGAGATGAATTCCACCTTGGGCGTGTGCCCCTGGGCGATCAGGCGGCGCGCGTACGGAGCCACCGATTCCAGGAATCGGCGCTGGGATTCAGCGAAGATGGTTCCGAAAGCCAGGGAAGATTTCCCCGAACCGGAGACCCCGGTGAAGGCGACAATGGAATCCCGCGGAATGCGCACTTCGACATTGTCCAGGTTGTTCTCGTTGGCACCCCGCACGTGGATGAATCCGTCATGGTTGGCAGGTGCCCGGGAGGATGCAAAGCTCTTCATCTTTCCCACACTATGCGCCTGCACGGCGCGGACTCAATTCGCAAGTCGCAAGCTCACCCTTCGGATTGGCACGCCGCGTCGGGACATCCTTGCCAGGTTTTCGAGAAGTATCCAACGATATCGAGACTGTGATCCAACGGGTAGATTGCATCCACCTTCCCGTGGATACGCGCCGCCGCCTGCTCCACGGCCAGGTGGAAGAACCGGCAGACCTCTGAGTAGTGCCAAACATCGGCAATCAGCTCGACCAGTTGTCCATGCGTCAGCGGCCGGCTGGGTTCGAATCCGGCTTCCGCAATAGCCTGGAACACGATATCCTCCGTGAGCTCATGGCCTTTGCCGCAATCGCACCAGGCCAGGCCCCGGCTTGGCATCGACCACACATCAATGCTGTTCTCGGCGGCGCTATCGAGTTCCAACTGGTCCTCCATCGTTCGGTTCAGGCTGGGTCCCCAATGTACTGCCCGCGACCCACAGTTTGGCCCGGTGGATCAGCAGGCTCTTGCCTGCACCGGCATTGCTTGGCATAGTCGTTTGAGCCGGCGGGGTTCAACCAACCGACGGATTCCGGCCGAGGAGAACAGTGATGATCAAGCGTTCCCATCCCGATACCAGCGACGGCGCACCGCACCGGCAGTGGAATGAGCTGCTGCAGGAAATGCGCGTGATGCAAACTGGTGTGCAGATCCTGGCTGCCTTCCTGGTGGTCTTGCCGTTCCAGGCGAGGTTCGAGATGCTCAGCCGGACCGACGAAGTCGTCTACATCATCCTGCTGGTTGCGGCCACGTTGCTGATTCTGCTGTTGATCACTCCCGTGGCCGTGCACCGCTATTTCTTCGGACAGCGGCTGAAGGAGCAGACGGTCAGCTTGGGGCACGCCATCGTCAAGATCGTGGGCATCGGCGTGGGCCTGCTGGTCTCGGGATGCGTCTGGTTTGTGTTGCAGGTGCTCTTCGGCTGGCAAATCGGTGCCTGGGTCGGCGGGCCGCTGATCCTGGTGACCTTGTTCCTGCTGCTGGCGCTGCCACGGATCTTGATCCCGGTTGGCTCCGAGAACGGCTCGGGGTCGTGAGCTTCCGGCCGGCTAGGCCATCTTGTCGACGCGGCGCAATATCAACCGCATCGGGGCATGCCTGATGAATCGCGGAAGCAGCCGCGTGGCTGCCTTGGCGGCGGCGATCACGCGGGCATTGCGCTTCGCGGCTTTTCCGGTGAGGCGATAGCCGAAGCCCTCGCGCACCGAGGCCGGCAGCTGGGCGATGGTCACGTCGCGCATCAGCGGCATGCCGATCCGGATCCACCACGGGGCATGGCGCGCTTCGAATAGCTCACGGGCCAGCGCCCGGGTCTGGTTGGTGACTTCCAGCGCGGCTTGATTCTGCGCAAAGTACTGTTCGAAGTCGTTGAGGTCCCGTGGCCAGTAGCTGCTTGGCATCTGCAAGGCATCACCGAGCCGCGCGTACTGCAAGTAGAGCGCTTCCAGGTCGGCCTTGTTTTCATCCATGATCTGTCCGGCAATGACACGGGCCGAATCATAGAGCGTGGCTGCCACCCACAACTGCAGCCTGGGATCCAGCGCAGAATATGCGGGCCCGCGGTTGTCCCGCGTTGCGCGAATGGGACGGTGCGCCGCGTCAACATGAGCGATGATCTTGCGCTGCTGTTGTGCTGTGCCATTGCTCAACGCATAGATATAGCCGAGGGTATGAATCAGACGGCTGAGCGGGTTGGCGGCGAAATCAGAGTGCTCGGCAATGGCCCGGCCAATCTGCGGGTGAGCCAGTTGAAGCAAGATGGCTCGGCCCGCGCCGAGCAGGAGCCCGGCTTCGGGCGCGATGCGGGAGAACAGCTCACCGTTTTGTCCTGTAATCTTCTGTCGCCCCATGAGACTAATTCTAGGGATCAGGGTGGGCAGCAACTAGGCAATGGGAGATTTGTCGTTTGGTGCCGGTGCCTCTCCGAGGCAATCCACCGGCACCGAACCCCCTGTCGCGACCTTCATTCCCGGATTATTGTGCCGTCGAAATTATCAAGAACGCAAGGCTGCAGACGCGGTTTGGATCATTCGCATAACATCGCTTCGAAGTTCTGCGTATGCAGGAGTCGCTCGAGTTTCTACTTGATCACGTTCTGTTCCAAGGGGCACATCCACGACTTCGAGGACCGTCGCGGGCTGTCCTCCTAAGACAACTACCCGATCAGACAAGTAGACGGCTTCGTCAATATCGTGGGTAACCAACAAGATCGTCATGCCGAGGTCATCCCGAATACGCCGGGTCAGGTCTTCGAGTTCAAAGCGAGTCTGCGCATCAACGGAAGCAAACGGCTCGTCCATGATCAGGATTTCAGGCTTGTAGGCCAAAGCACGAGCAATCGCTACACGCTGTTGCATGCCGCCCGAAAGTTGCCATGGGTATTTGGAACCTGCTCGTTCCAGCCCGACTTCTTTCAGAGCCGCGCTGATACGACGCGAGACTTCTTCACGCCCAAGTCGCAAATGCCGCAGCGGGAACTTCAGGTTGCCCTCGACCGTCAGCCACGGCATCAACGAGCGATTGTAATCTTGGAAGACCAACGCCATCTCTTCCGGTGGACCCGACATTACGCGCCCGTTGACTTCAATACTTCCGGTCGTAATGTCATGGAGCCCGGCCAGCGATTTCAACAGCGTCGTTTTGCCCACTCCCGACGGGCCGACGAGGCAGACGATCTCCGCATTCTTCACGTCCATATTAAGGTCCGCGATAATCTCTGGTCCGGACCCGTAGCGCTTGCTGACGTTTTTCAGGCTTAAAACTGCTTGCACTGGATTATCCTCGAATTTAGTCGTTGCTTGGGGATCTAGCGATTCAACATGCATGTTCTTCGGACTCCTTTAAGATGCCAGTTGCAGGGCTTTGGATTTGTCGTACCAGCGCAGCACGCGTGCGCGGAGCCTGGCGAGCAGATAGTTCGAGAAGAATCCGATAACTCCTAGAAGCACGATCCCGGCCCACATGTCCACGCTCGCGAAATTTTGCTGAGCGAGAATCGTCAGAGCACCAATTCCAACGGAAGATCCGAGCATTTCGGTGGCAATCATGACCACGAAGGAAAACTGCAAGCTAGCCTGCAAGCCCGTGAAGATTTGCGGAAGTGCAGAAGGCAGGAGCATTCCGAGAACACGTTCGGCGTTGGTAATGCGATAGACCTTTGCTACCTCGTGAAGTTGCGGCTCGACTGCTTTGATTCCGTCCATGGTCGCGATCCACGTTGGAGGAAACGCCGCCAGGACAATGACCAGCAGACGCACTTCATTCCCAAAGCCCAACAAGCTGATGAATACAGGAATAATGGCGATCGACGGAACTGCACGGTAGAAGTGGATCAGCGGCGACAGCAGTTCTGAAAGCATGGGCACCAGTGCAAAGAGCAAACCCAGAACAACTCCGAGGACGACTGCGATACCGAAGCCAGCGGCAAGATTTCCCAAGCTGGGAACGATGTCGCTCACGAACTTGTCAAAAAGCCACAGTTCCCTGAATCTCACGAAAATCTCAGAAAGGGGAGGGAAAAAGGGGTTGGTGCTCTTGCTGGACCAGGCCCACCAAATACCGAGCAAGGCCAACGGAACCCCGATTTGCAGGGCAAGGCCGAATTGGCGATGTTTCTGGACCGTCTTGTCCACGAGCTTAGACATGTTTAATGCACCACCTTTCGATAGGACGGATGCCACTTCAAGACACTGACTTCGATACCGCCGCTGAGCAACTGCAAGAGCAGTCCCACCGCTCCAAGTACCAGGACCAATCCATAAAGCTCAGCGGTTTCATTGGCGCTTAGCGCTCTCTGGATTTCGTAGCCCAATCCAGGACCACCGCCGAGCAGTCCGGTTACCACTGAAACGATCAATGCGATCGGTATTGCCGTGCGAACTGCCGTCGCGATAAAGGCCGAAGCCGATGGAAGCACCACTCGACCGAGAATCTCGCCCGTCCCAACCCCGTAGGATCGGCTCGTTTGTATAGCAACTGGGTCAGTTTCACGCACTCCAGCTGCGGTTTGGTACAAGATCGGCAGCAAGCAACCGTAGAAAACGAGGAACTCCCCCATTTGCTGGGTGGGCCCAAATACCAAGATCGCCAATGGCATGATGACAATGGGCGGAATCGGCTTCAAGAATTCAATGACAAAGCTCAAGGCCTTGCCAACCATGCCGAACCAGCCGACAGCCATGCCCAGTATCACGCCTGCTACCAGAGCTAATGCAAACCCCTTGGCGGCCATGGCCATGGTCACGGCCAATGATGCCCAGAATTCCAGGCTCTGCACCAGATCGCTTGTGGCAGCGAGTACTTCTCCGGGGGTAGGCAGCGGCGAGCCTTTCATCGGCCCGGCCGCTGCCACATGCCATGCCAGCACTGCCAAGACGAGGCCCGCAATGCCGAGAACGGTTTTTCTAGTAGTAGCAGTGCTCACGATTCTGGCTCCTAGTTGATATCCAGCAGTTGGTTATGGCAGCGGGACTGCGATCTTATCGGTAACCTGCAGAGGAGAATCCAAGAATCCGATGCCTACCAGCTTCTCGCTAATACGGCTGATGTCGCTGGAGTCCATGACGGTTGGGAAGTAGGTGAACTTTCCGCTGTCGACAATAAGCTTCTCTTCGATTCCCGTAAGCTCGGCTGCGGTGGCAATGGCTTCATCCCGATGCTCATTTGCGTAGGCATTGGATTTCATTACTGCTCGTTGGAACTTCGCGATGGTTTCATTGTCTTTGGACATTTCCGGCCCAACCATCCAGGTACTGGTCATTCCACCTTCGTAGAATGCAACGCCCGGACTCCACAACTTTTCAGCGCCGTTGGCTTCGGCCTCCAAAGTAAACGGCATTGGAAGGGTAATGGCATCTACACGTCCGGACTTCAGCGACTCAATCTGAGATCCGAAATCCAAAGCAATCCACTCGACGTTTTCCGGATTGCCACCGTCTTTGGCGACTTCGTCAGTGACAAAAGCTTCGAAGATCGCCTTTCGTGCATTGACGCCTACCTTCTTGCCTTCGAGATCCTTTGGCGATGAAATGCCGCTGTCGGAGTTGACGTAGACACCGTAGGTATCGAATTCTGATTCTTCTTTCACGTCTTCTGGGTATCCGACGACAGGCGCGATGGAAGTTACTTGGATGCCCTTTTTCTGGGCATTTATGCCTGGTATCAGCGGGATTGAGCCGATGTCGACCTTATTGCTCTGCAACGCGGCCGAGGCTGCTGGAGGATTTCCGTTCGTCGTAATCTCCAGTTCAAGGCCTTCGTCTTCGAAGAACCCTTGTTCCATTCCCAAGGTAATCGCAGCACCCGAGGTCGTTCCGTCCACGCTGACGGTCAGTGGCCCCTGGGCTTCTCCCGCTTCGGAAGAGGTATTCGAGGAGCAGGACGTTATCCCGAGGGCTACGATTGCTGCGGATGCCGCAAGGACACCTAGTTTCCTGGTTTTCATCATGTCGTTCGTTCCTTCCGGGCAAGTTCGCTAGAACTGCGCTTGGGTGTGACTAGCGCCACTGATTTGAATTCATGGTTTCACGGTCCACGATTAAGCGATAACACTAAGTTTCGATGTGGTACATAACTAAAAACTGTTTGCTTCAGTTGACTGAATAAGTTGAGATTTTCGTATAGCACCCTCTGACGAATTGGACATTGACTTGAATATGCAAACGGCTGGCGAAGGCATGCACGCAATCACCCTGGGAACTGCAGGAGGTCCTGTCTGGTGGGGACACGACGAAATCGATGCTGGCATCTGCACCGCAGTCGTTGTGGATGGCCGCGTTTACCTCGTCGACTTCGGCTACGGGGCAGGCCGCCAATTACGCAGTGCCGGCTACACCTTCGGTTCGGTTGAAGCCCTGTTCATTACGCACATGCACTCAGATCACACAGTGGACCTTTCCAGCCTCTTCCTCTTTGCCCGAAATGAAATAGGGCAACGGAAAGTCAGGATTTTCGGCCCAGGCGACCGTGGCAAGCTGCCGCCATTGACTCCGCTAGCCAAGGAAGTGCCCAAACCAGTCAATCCCGAATCGCCTGTGCCGGGCATTACCGAGACCTTCGATCGACTCATGCGCAGCTATTCGACCGACATCAATGATCGAATTTTTGATTACGGTGCCCCATCCCCAGCAACAAAGTTCGACGTCAGAGATATCAGGTTGCCCGGCGCGGTTCCATTTGATCCCAACGAAAACGTTGCACCGGATATGGAACCATTCGTCGTATTCGAGGATGAGCGTGTTTCCGTCAAGGCCATCCTCGTCGATCATCATCCAACGGCCCCGGCTTACGCTTTCCGGTTCGACTCCAAGTACGGATCGGTTGTCATTTCAGGCGATACCGGATATTGCCAAAACACCATCAATATTTCTCGGGGCTGCGACATCTTGCTCCACGAGGCCATCAATTTGGACGTTGTCGCTCAACAAGCGATAACCACGTATCCAAATGAACAAGTCCGCGCTTCGGTGATGTCGCATCACAGCCGAGCGCACACAACTGCGAAGGATGCTGGCCGGATCGCACAAAAAGCAGGAGTCGGAACACTTGTGCTCCACCATCTGGTTCCGGCCAATGCCCCTTCCGAAAGCTGGCAAACCGCGGCAGAAGAATTCGATGGATCACTTGTTATCGCCGAGGATTTGGGCGTCATCTGCGTACACGCGAAAGCGAAGAATTCGGTGGTCGAATAGCTTCTGGGGAACCTCGGCAGGCGAAATGCGCAACTTGGCCTTGGAAGATGCATGACTAGAATATGAAGATGATCCGCATGACAATTCGGCAGCTTGAATATTTCCAAGCTGTGATGGAGACCGGCAGCGCTACAGCAGCCGCAAAGCTGTGCCATGTGAGCCAGGCTGGTCTTTCATCTGGGATTCTGCAATTGGAATCGGCCCTGAATGTCCAGCTGTTCGCTCGGCAAAAATCCCGGAATCTCACGCTGACGCCGGCTGGCCGTGCCTTCAGCGTTTCGGTTCAGTCGGTACTTCAACAGCTTCAGGATCTTGAAGATGGAGCTGCAACGTTCGGGCGCTCGGTCAGTGGAACCCTGCGGCTTGGCTGTTTCGAAAGCCTATCTCCAACGCTGCTTCCCCAGCTTGCCGGATACTTCACCAGGGAATATCCAGCTGTCACGCTTCGGTTTCTAGAGGGGCATCCACGAGCCATCGAAGCAGACTTGCGCGCGGGCCGCTGCGAAGGAATCCTCATTTACAAGCAGCACGTATCCAGCGATCTGATTTCGCATTCGCTCGGCAGCCATCCACTGTATGTGGCGTTGCCAGTCGATCATGATCTCGCCGGAGAGGAATCCATTAATCTGGATGACCTGGCTGCTTACCCATACGTGCTTTTGGACCAAGAACCTATCGGCACCCTGGTAACTAACTTGTTGCGTAGCCACGGAATCCAATCTGAGCCCTTGCTGACCAGCCGATCAATCGAGACAATCCGTTCCGCGGTAGCCCGTGGTTTGGGATTCACCGTGACCGGAGTCCGTCCACCCCATGACTTGAGCTTCGACGGTCTGCCCATCGCCTACAGGCCATTGTCTGAAGGCGGACAAGTGCGCGAAATTGTTCTGTGCACGATGCCTGGTGCCCCTCTGTCACGGCGGCTCAGTGCCGCTTTGGAGTATTGTCGCGAACTGATCAGCCATACCTCCCTGTAATCGCGCGGGACGGTAAATTCTGCCATTAACTAGCTGATGCGTTCCCCATCGATCGGTTGTCGTTCATCTACTGCCATCTTCAAGAAGATGGTATCGGCGGAACTGGACTAGAGCTTTCGGAAAATATCAGCTCAGGATCCTTGCGTCGCACCGTTCTTCAGCAGGACAACGACCCAGCTTGCGGCCATGAACAAGGTTCCCGCGATCACCGCAATGCTCTTGAGCATCAGGCTCGGGTCGCTGAACAACGCTGGCACGGTGAGAATCAGGACGGCGGCCCCCAGCACCATGAGGGCAAAAGCTGAATAGAATATCTTCTTCACTGCATGACTCCCAGGATAGGCCGCTGCCGCAATAGAGCCGTGAAATCCGGTGCCCGCAATAATGGCGGGCACCGGCTCAAAGCTGGTTGCCTAGAATGCTACACCGCAGTGCAGGATCACGTTGGCATATGGGGTAGCTTCACCCGTGCGCACGATGACCTTGGCCTGGGGCAGTTCTGCTTTCAGCTCTTCGTGGGAGATGAAGTCAGGATCCAGTCCCTTGTCCAGGCACAGTTCCTGCACCGGGCCGCTTTCGGCTTCGGCAGCCAGGGTGCTGTTCTCGATAACCATGTTCCGGGCCAAGACCTCGAGCACCTGCTCGAAGCTGGGCAGCCCCTGCACCAGGGCCAGGTCGATGACCGTTGGGCCTTCCGGCAGCGGCAGGCCGCAATCCGCTATCACCACGGTGTCGGTATGCCCGCATTTGGCCAAGGCGGCCAGCATCGGGGCGTTGAGAATTTCGGATTTCAGCACGGCGGCTTCCTTAGGTCTTGCTCGAAAAAAGGGAACTTAGAGGTTCTGCAGGGAACGCGGATAGGAAGCCTGCGCTCCGTGTGCCTGCACAGTCAGCGCGGCGAACTTGCCGGCAAATTCTGCGGCTTGTGCCAGATCATCCCCATTGGCCAAGCGGGCAGCCACCGCACCGGTGAACGCGTCGCCGGCACCGGTGGTGTCCACGGCCTTGACCTTCACCGCGGGCAGCGAGCGAACCTGGACTCCGCCGTTTTCTTCTGGGAAGCGGTCGGCAACCAGGCAGCCGTTGGCGCCGAGGGTGATGACCACGCTGGCGATGCCTTCCTCTACCAGCATTCCGGCGAGGCGCTCGTACTTGCCGTCGAACCGGCGGGCAGGGTGCGGATTCAGCTGCTGGAGCACGGCTTCGGCTTCATGCTCGTTGACCACCAGCGGGTTGGCCTTGAGCAGGTACTCGCGGTCCAATTCGATCACTGGCGCCAGATTGAGCACGATGCGCTCGGTGGCAGCATCCATGGCGGCCTTGATGCCGGAGGCGGGGATTTCTCCCTGCAGCACCACGATGCCCTCGATCCTCCCGGCCACCTTCACGGCTTCACCGGTGACCGTCGAGTTGGCTCCGGAAACCACGGCGATGGAATTCTCCGCGGCCGCATCCACCTGGATGATGGCCACGCCGGTTGGCTCGCTGGCGCGGGCCACGCGATCCAGCTTCACCCCGGCCTCTTCGAGCTGGCCCAGGGCGATTCCGGCGTGCGAGTCGTTGCCGACGGCGCCGATGAATTCTGTGGCGGCACCGGCCAGCGCGGCGGCCAGCGCCTGGTTGGCGCCCTTGCCGCCGGGCGAGAGCTGGTAGGAATCTGCCAGCACGGTCTCGCCCGGGCCGGGAAGGCGGGCCATCAGCGCGGTGATGTCCACGTTGCTAGAGCCCACAATGGTGACCTGGATGTCCTGCTGCATGCTAATTCCTCTGGTTCTCTCCACCCGGCGGCCGATGGGCGCCGGTGCACTGCTTGGTTGCCGCTAAGGGCAGATTACTCGCCTGCGTACTCGGCGACGTTCTTCTCGTCAACCGTGTCAACGGCTACCTGCACGTTGGCTTCGACTTCCTCGCCCTTGATGGCCTTGGCCAGGATCTGCACCGACTGCTTGCCCAGCTCGGCTGGGTTCTGGGCGATGGTGGCAACCAGGGTGCCGGCCTCGACGGCCTTGAAGCCGTCATCGGTGCCGTCGAATCCGACCACCTTGACGTCCTTGCCGGCCTTGTCGCCCAGCGCCTGGATTGCGCCCAGGGCCATTTCGTCGTTCATGGCCAGCACGCCCACGGCATCCGGGTTGGCCTGCATCAGGTTGGTGACAACGTCCAGTGCTTCTGCACGGTCGAAGTTGGCGGTCTGCGAGGAGACAACCTCGATGTCCTTGTACCCGGCCAGGCCCTTGTCGAAGCCTTCGCCGCGCTCGTTGGTTGCCGAGGCTCCTGGCACGCCTTCCAGCACGATGATCTTGCCCTTGCCGCCCAGTGCCTCTCCCAGTGCCTTGGCAGCCTGCTCGCCGCCGGCCACGTTATCCGAAGCCACGAAGGAAGCGATCTTGGTCTCGCCCACGGCGCGGTCAACGGCAACGATCGGCAGGCCGGCCTCGGCCACCGGGGCCAGGCCGGCTTCAGCGGTTTCGGTATCCACGGCATTGATGATCAGCCCCGCAGAGCCGTTGGTTGCAGCGGTGGCCAACTGGTTGGCCTGGGTTGCGGAGTCGTTCTGCGCGTCGACGACGGACAGGTCGATGCCCTGCGCCTCTGCCTCGGCCTGGGCACCATCACGCAGGTCGACGAAGAACGGGTTGTTCAGGGTGGACACTGCCAGGGTGGCCGAGCCGGCCTCTGCCTCGGTGCCGCGGTTGCAGGCAGCCAAGCCGGCCACCAGGGCCAGGCCAACGGTTACGGCTGCGGTCTTGCGCATGATGTTCTTCATGGGGTTCTCCTTTGAACTTATGTTGAATTGTCGGGTACGGGTGAAAAATCTAGTGCTTGACGTTCTTGCGGCGCAGCACGTCGAAGCCCACGGCAATCGCAATCACGGCGCCGATGACTACCTGCTGCCAGAAGGCGGAAACCGAAAGCAGGTTCAGCCCGTTGCGGATCACGGCCAGCACCAGGGCGCCGATCAGGGTGCCGGAAATGCGTCCCACGCCGCCGGAGAGCGATGCGCCGCCGATGACCACGGCCGCGATGGCATCCAGTTCGTAGCCCGAAGCCAGGGTCGGCTGGGCCGAGTCCAGGCGGCCGGCCAGGATCATGCCGGACAGGGCCGCGAAGACGCCGGAGATCACGAAGACGGTGACCAGCACGCGTTTGACCGGGATGCCCGAGAGGCGCGCGGCTTCGGTGTTGCCGCCCACGGCGAAGGCGTTCTTGCCGATGACGGTGCGGTTGAGCACGAAGGCGGCGAGCAGGCCGGAGACAACCAGGATCAGGATCGGCATCGGGATCGGGCCCAGGTCATCGCCCAGCCAGGACACCGAGGAGCTGGTGGAGATCGGCCGGCCATCGGAGATCACCAGGGTCAACCCGCGCACCACCGTGAGCATCGCCAGCGAGGCGATGAAGGTGGGCAGCTTGCCGTAGGCGCTCATCGCGCCGGTAACCGCGCCGCACAGTGCACCGACGGCCAGGCCGATCGGGATGGACAGGCCATCGGGCAGGCCGGCGGTGGTGATGGCGTAGGAGGAGCCCATGGCCGAGAGCGCCGCGACCGAGCCGACCGAGAGGTCGATGCCGGCGGCGACGATCACGAAGGTCATGCCGAAGGCCATCACCGCGATGGTGGAGACCTGGATGCCGATGTTCATCAGGTTCGGCCCGGTCAAGAAGCGCGGGGTGGCGATGAACAGGGCCAGGCATAGAATGACCAGGCCAACCAGGGCTCCGTTGTTGGCAAGGAATGCCTTGAAGTCAAAGCCCTTCTTCGGGGCAGTAGCTACGCTGCTCATTACTTGGTTCCCATTTCTTCTTCGCGGTGCACATTGCTGACGGCCAGGGACATGATGGCGTCCTGGGTGGCTTGGCTGGTGGCCAGTTCCCCGGCGATGCGTCCCTGGCTCATGACCAGGACGCGGTCGGACATGCCCAGCACTTCGGGCAGTTCGCTGGAGGCCATCAGGACGCAGCCTCCGGAGGCGGTGATCTCATTGATCAGTTCGTAGATTTCGACCTTCGCGCCCACGTCCACGCCGCGGGTCGGCTCGTCGAGCAGCAGCACCTTGGCCCCTGCGGTGAACCAGCGGCCGAACACGGCCTTCTGCTGGTTTCCGCCCGAGAGCGAGCGGATGGGCGCATCGATGCTGCCCATGCGGATGCGCAGGCGTTCGGCGACCTGCTGCGCGCGGGCCTTCTGGCCCTTGCGGTCCACCAGGCCGTTCTTGGCGGTGGCGGCCATGGTGGCGTAGCCGATGTTCTCGGCCACCGAGGCATCCAGGACCAGGCCCTGGGTCTTGCGGTCCTCGGGCACATGGCCGATCCCGGCGCGGGTGGCTGCGGCCACGTCGAAGCTGGCCAGCTTCTTGCCGTTGACCGCCACGATGCCGCTGGCGTACTTGTCGGCTCCGGCGATCGCGCGGATCAGCTCGGTGCGCCCGGCCCCCATCAGGCCGGCCAGGGCAACCACTTCGCCGGGGCGGACTTCCAGCGAGATGTCTTTGAGCATGCCGTCGCACAGGTTTTCCACGCTCAGCAGCGGCTTCTCGCCTGGCTCGGTGGCCACGCGCGGGAACTGCGCGTCGATGTCGCGGCCGACCATGAGCCGGACCAGCTCGTTCTCGTCGGTGTCCGCCGGCACGGTGGCGATGAACTTGCCATCGCGCAGCACGTTCACGAAGTCGCCGATTTCGGCAATCTCATCGAGGTGGTGGCTGATGAACACCATGCCTACGCCCTGTTCCTTCAGGGTGGCGACCACCGAGAACAGGTGCGCAATTTCGGCCTTGGTCAATGCCGCGGTTGGCTCATCGAGGATCAGCACGCGGGCGTCCAGGCTCAGCGCCTTGGCGATCTCCACCAGCTGCTGCTGGGCCAGGCCCAGCTGCCCCACCGGCGTATCCACATCCAGCTTCAGTCCGAGCTTGTCCATCGCTTCGCGGGCGATCTGGCGCATGGCGCGGCGGTTGATGATGCCGAATTTGCGCGGCACGCGGCCCAGGGTGATGTTCTCGGCGATGGTCATCGATGGCACCAGGTTCAGTTCCTGGTGGATGGTGGCGATGCCCAATGCCTCGGATGCCTTGGTGTCGGGAATCTTCACGGCCTTGCCATCCACCATGATCCGGCCGGCGTCCGGCTCGTGCACGCCGGCGATCATCTTGATCAGCGTCGATTTGCCTGCGCCGTTCTCGCCGAGCAGCACACAGACCTTGCCGGCATGCACCTCGACGGTGACCTCGTCGATAACCTGTACCGGGCCGAAGGACTTGCAGACCTTGTCCAGGACCAGCAGAGCGTCATTACTCATTCTCGTTCCTTCCATCCTCACCTATGCGCCGGTGGCGGCTTGCGTTGGGGCCAGCGACTCACGCGCGGTGAATCGGCTGATGAATTCTTGGGGCTCGGGGCTCTTGCCGGCCATGACTTCCTGGAGCGCGGTGACCGCGGCGCGGCCCATGCTGGTCAGGTCGTGGCTGATCGTGGCGATCGGTGGATCGTGCATGAGCATCGCGTCCACCTCGTCGAAGGTGATCACCGAGAGCTGCTGCCCGATCCGGATGCCGGCTTCGCGCCACACGGTCAGTGCGCCAATGGCCATCGGCGCATCGGCGATGATCACTGCGGTGGGCTGCAGTTCATGCTCCAGCAGCCAGCGGGCGCCTTCGGCGCCCGAGGCGGCGCGGAAGTCACCGGCGAAGTGCAGTGCAGAATCGGTTTCCAGGCCGTTGGCTGCCATCGCCGCGTCAAAGGCGCTGTGGCGCTCGCGGGCGGTGGAAGCGTGGTCCGGGCCGCCCAGGAAAGCGATCTTGGCGTGGCCCAGGATCTTCAGCTGCGCGATGGCTTCCTCCAGCGCCCCGGTGCTGGCGGCGGTTATGGATGGAATGCGAAGCTCGGGCAGGGTGCGGTCCACGAAGACCAGCGGAGTTCCCGAGGCAATGATGCGCTGCATCATCTGGCTTGGCCGGTCGGCGTCTTCATCAAGGCCCTGGGGTACGACAATCAATCCGTCAACGCGGCGCGAAAGCATCGCGGCGAGGAACTGGTCTTGCTGTTCGGTGTCCTCATTGGCATTGCCGATGAAAGTCATCATGCCTGCTGTAAGTGCCTGCTGCTCGACAGCGTGCGCGAGATCGGAGAAGTAGGGGTTTCGCACATCGGATATCAGCAGCGCGATGGTGTCGGTTTTGGTGGAGCGCAGGGAGCGGGCTTGGGCATTGGGCACGAAACCCAATTCCTTGGCAACAGCTTCTACCTTTTCACGGGAAGCGGCCGAAGTGGCGGGGTGGCCGGAAAGAACGCGCGAGGCAGTCGCGGAAGATACTCCGGCTGCAAGTGCCACATCTTTGATGGTGACAGCGTTCATGGCGATAAGCCCCTTTGCTTACGTGTAATCGATTCCATGGAATCGATTACACAGTTTTCCGCACAAAGAAATTTAAGTCAATACGCCGCCTCGGAGCTTCAAATAATCCTTGTACAGGGACTAAAATTTTTGGGCCCGTGACTAGCCACTTCCGGTTTTCTGCAGCATTCCGCACGAAACATCCAATAATCAAAGTCACCTCGGGGCCAGCTGGCCTGATGGTCGCTAAGATGGTGCTTGTGTCGGTCAACCAGCTTTCAGATAGCGCTCAGAACTATCTCAAGATCATCTTCGGTCTCAACGAGTGGTCAAGCGATCCGGTAACCGCCAGCATCATCGCCAGCAAATCAGGCATGAAGCTCTCCACGGTTTCCGGCGCCCTGAGCAAATTGCGCCAGCAAGGCCTACTCGACCATGCGCCCTACGGAGCCGTAACACTGACCGAGCTGGGACGCGAGTATGCGGTCACCATGGTGCGCCGCCACCGCCTGATCGAGACTTTTCTGGTGCAGATGCTGGGCTACCGCTGGGACCAGGTGCATGACGAAGCCGAGAGCCTGGAGCATGCGGTGTCCGACTTCATGATCGAGCGCATCGACAGTCTCCTGGAGCATCCCACCCGCGACCCGCATGGTGACCCCATCCCGACTGCCGAAGGCCGCATTTCCATCCCGCAGGCTTTCAATTTGGGCGAAGCCAGCGACGACGCCCACGTAGTTGTTGAACGCATTGCCGATGATGATTCGCAGCTCTTGCAGCATTTCTCCGACCACCGGATCGTTGTCGGCGCGCAGCTGCGCATAACCGCCGGCGAGCAATTCTCCGAGACAGTGAATGTCCAGGTCTGCTCAACTGGTGAAACCCTGCGCTTGGGATCGCGCGCGGCTGCGGCGGTATGGGTCTCCCCCGCCCCCTAAATTTCCTTTTCGGCCCCTGGTTACCGGCAAGCGGAATCGGCACTTCCATGCACCTTGGGACTGATTGTCCAGCCCATGGCTTAGAGTGATGGTCAACCAGGGATACTGCAATGTACAAGTTTTACATGGGGGTCCATTGCAGCATTCTTGGCCATCTCCCTCGCTCTCGCTCTCTTGAAAGACATCGCCTTGCCAAGAAAACTCATCGCTGCGCTCTGCGCGGCAGTCTTGGTGCTCGCTGGATGCAGCGCACCGGAGGCGCCTACGGCACTTCCAGATATGGAGCCCGCACCGGCTGAAAACCAGCTGGCAACGCATCAGCCATTGCAAGTTGAACGGGCTGCCACCAGCAGCAAGAAGGTCACTCCCGGGGCGAAGCTCAATGGCCCCAAAGCCACCGCAGTGCTCAAGACCCTGCCGGTAAAGGGCAAGGCGGCCGCCACTGGATACAACCGGAACAAGAAGTTTGGCAACGGGTGGAAGGACTTCGACAAGGACAAATGCGATGAACGCCAGGACACCTTGTCCCGGGACATGTCCAAGGTGAAGTTCAAGGACCGCAAGAAGTGCACCGTCGCTTCGGGCACGTTGCATGACAGCTACACCGGCAAGCGGATCAATTGGAAGGTCAAGTCCGGCAGCGTCGACATTGACCACGTGGTTTCCTTGAAGAACGCGTGGATCTCCGGTGGCCAGAAGCTCTCGCAGGCCCAGCGCCAGGCGCTCGCCAATGACCCATTGAATTTGATGGCGGCTAGCGCCTCAGCCAATCGCCAGAAGGGCGATAAGAACACGGCCGAATGGCTCCCCAAGAACAAGTCCTTCCGGTGCCAGTACGTAGCAACCCAGATCAGCGTCAAGAAGAAGTACGCGCTGTCGGTCACCAAATCCGAAAAGCGGGCCATGGCCCAGGTGCTGAAGAGCTGCCGCAACTAGAAGGCTGCGAAAGTCACCACGATCAAGCCTGCCGGTTCAAAGCCCAAGGCATCGCCGAAGAAGGACGCGAAGAAGGCTCCTGCCGTGGTCAACGGCACCGTGCTTCCAGGTGCCTACTGCAAGTCGACAGACAAGGGAAAGCGCGGCAAATCCAAGGCCGGCAAGTACTACACCTGCAAGACCAATGGCAAAGGCAAACTGCGCTGGCGCGCCTAAGGTGATTGCAGGCCCTTAGCGAGCCAGCTGGTTCAGCTGCAGATGCGGGCGCAGCGCATGGAAATACCCTTCCAGATAGCCGGTAGTGGTTGGGTGGAAATTGAAGCTATCGGCAGGGTTGCCCGGATCCAGATACAGCCATGAATCGCGTGAACCCACCGCATTGTTGTTGAACGGGCCCAGCACGGGAATGAATTTGGCGCTGGTTCCCTGCGTTGCATCGCGGATGGCTCTATTCAATGAATCGGCGACCTTATTGAGCTTGCGTGCGTTGGCCGCGGTGATCAACGCCTGGTCGCCAACGGAATTCGTCAGCAGGCGCGGATAGCCCAGCACCAGGATGTTGCCTGCAGTTTGCCGATCGAGTTGGGCCAGGGTTCGCTGCACTTGGCCAGTCACCCCTGCCAACTCTTCCGTGGCATCGGCAACCATCGATTCGCACAGGGATGGGTTTCCGAAATTGCTGCAGGCCATCAGGGTGCTGCTCCAGGCAATATCGTTGCCGCCTACGCTCAAGGTAACCAGGTCTGCAGCAGCTAAATAATCGGAGACGTAGGCTGCGGCTTGGGCAACCTGGCCGGAGGTGAAACCGGCGCATGCGGCATCAATGGCCAAGTGCACACCGGGAAGGCCAGCAATCGCATCCACATGCGAGACCCCGTCGGTTTGGAAACAGCCCGGCAGCGGGCCAGCGGTAATTGCCCCGGATCCAAAGCCGGCCGAGTACGAATCCCCGAGATTCACATATTCGATCGCGTCTGGCGATCCCTGGGTGGGCTCAGCTGCTGACGGCGCGGCTCCTGCCAGGAGCAATCCAGCTAAGCCGAACGAAGCCGTAAACAGCGCGAGTATCTTGCGTAGTGCTTTGCCAGCCATTGGAAATACCCCAATTCCATGATGCGTGCGTCCGTTGCCCTGCAGCGCACTAGCTCGTTTGCTTGCAGCTGCATGGAAAATACGCCTTTGGCCCGCCTGATCCAGCGCTTCTTCCCCCGATCTTGAGCGCCGAAGGCGAGATCAAGGAACCCCTGCAGTTGCCACCGGCAAGCGCTCGTGCGGGCACCCGGTCGTGCCCACATCTTACGCCTCATTTTCCCTTCTGGTGCGGGAAACTTGCCGCTGTCTTCTACGCTCTTGCGGCCAGCGCCTTGCGCCGCCCCTTGCTGGCGAGCCGGGTGGCGATGAGTCCTTGTTTTGGACTGAACAAATAGGCAATTCCGAAGATCGCCGCTTGGGCCAAAACCACCATTCCACCAGTCGAGGCATCGAGGTAGTAGCTCATGTAAACGCCCAAGATTCCGGCACAGGTTGCGAGCATTGGCGAGATCAAGAGCATCTTCCCGAAACGATCGGTCAACAGGTAGGCCGTGGCGCCCGGGATAATCAGCATGGCGACTACCAAAATGACGCCAACTGCCTGCAAGGCCACAACTGAGGTCATTGCCAATAGCCCCAGGAGCACTGCACCGATAATCCGCGGGCTCATTCCCAAGGCATGTGCGTGCGTTTGGTCAAAGGCATACAGCGTGAAGTCCTTGCGTTTGAGAATCAGGATCGCGAAGGTAATCGCGCCGAGCACCAAAACCTGCCACAAGTCGTTGGCCGAGACACCCAGCAAATTGCCAAAGATAATGTGGTTCAAATCCACATGACTCGGCGTGACCGAGATCAGCACCAGCCCGATGGAGAAGAGCGTGGTGAAGACGATGCCGATGGCCGCATCTTCTTTAAGCTTCGTGGTGTCGCGGACTCCCCCGATCAAGGCCACCGCGAGGAATCCGAAGACTAGGGCGCCCAGGGCAAAGGGAGCACCCACAATGTAGGCCAGCACGACTCCTGGCAATACGGCATGCGAAACTGCATCGCCCATCAGCGACCAGCCGATGAGGACCAGCCAGCAGGACAGGACCGCGCACAGTACGGCGGCGATGATCGTCACCAGCAAGGCGCGCACCATGAAGGTGTAGCCCAGCGGCTCAGCTAGCAATTCAATGAGGTTCATTCCCCGCCTCGCTTCATGGGATCCAGCCCAAAGGCCAGGGCCAGGTTTTCCGCTTGCAGCACGACATCCGGATGGCCATGCATCAGTACCTTGCGCATCAGGAGCACCGCTTCATCGGCAAGTTCCGGAAGCGCGTGCAGGTCGTGGGTGGAGATCAGCACGCTGCCGCCTTCATCAGCAACTTCACGCAATAGCTTGGTGATCGTTGCTTCGCTGCGTTTATCCACCCCTGCGAAAGGCTCGTCCAGCAGCATGATATTGGCGCCCTGGGCAATGCATCGAGCGACGAAGGCACGCTTCTTCTGGCCTCCGGAAAGCTGGCCGATTTGCCGGTCGGCAAAGCTGGTCAGTTCCACCCGTTCAAGGGCTTCATCCACGGCTGCATGGTCCCTTTTCCTGGCTCTCCTGGTCCATCCCATTTGCCCGTAGCGTCCGGTCATCACCACTTCACGCACCGAGATCGGGAAGTTCCAATCCACGGCTTCGCTTTGCGGCACGTAGGCAAGCTGTCCGCTTTTTCGAGCCTGCAGCGGGTCGGTGCCGTTGACGTGCACGCTGCCGGTGTCGGGTTTGATCTGCCCCATGATGGTTTTGAAAAGCGTGGATTTGCCCGAGCCATTCATCCCGACCAATCCACAGACCCGTCCGCGGCCCAACTGCAAGGAGGCATGGTCCAGGGCCAGCACCGGGCCGTAGTGGACGGTTGCGGCCGACACGTCAATTGCGAGGGCATTGCTGGGCTTCGCGTTCATGGTGTTTGGCCTTTCAAAGCACGGGCGATGGTTTTGGTGTCATGCGAGATCAGGTCCAAGTAGCTGGGTACCGGACCGCCAGGCTCGGATAGCGAGTCCACATAGAGCGTTCCGCCGTAGGATGCATCGGTGGATTCAACGACTCGTTGCATGGCCGCATCGGAGACCGTGGATTCGCAGAAGACCGCAGGAACGTCGTTTTCCCTGACAAAGTCAATAGCCGCGGCGACCTTGCGCGGCGTAGCTTGTGATTCCGCGTTGACGGCCCAGAGATACTTTTCGGCCATCCTGGTATCCCGGGCAAGGTAGCTGAAGGCCCCCTCGCAGGTAACCAAGACGCGTTGCCGTTCCGGGATTTCCTCTAGCGCCGTTTCGAGCTCGTCGTGGACCTCTTGCAGTTTGGCTTGGTAGGCCTTGGCATTTTCCCGGTAGTCGTGCGCGTTGGCCGGATCCAGTTCGCTAAATGCATCTGCCATGCGGTCCACGTAGATTTTCACGTTCAGTGGGCTCATCCACGCATGCGGATTGGGCTTTCCCGCACCTTCTTCCTGGACGATATCGATTGCCTCGATCCCCTGGCTGACGGTGGCATGCGGGGCGTCATTGTCTTCGACGAATTGCTGGAACCAGGCTTCGAGGTTCAGCCCGTTATCGAGAATCAGGTCCGCATGCGAGGCTCGGCGCAGATCATCCGGGGTAGGTTCGTAGCCGTGGATCTCTGCACCAAGGCGGGTAATTGATTCAACGCGCAGGTGATCGCCTGCGACATTCTGGGCAATGTCCTGCAGGACCGTGAAGGTCGTCAGCACGACGGGCCGCGGGTCGCCAGCGGCCGCCGGGGCTGCAGTCGTGCCGTTCTGGGCGCAGCCAACTGCCACCAGCAGCGGCATCAGCAGCAATGCCAGCCTACGGATTAGCCGGTGCTTGCCGATTGTCATCATCACCTGTAGCCCTCGAATCCTGAGCGTCTCGGCGTGGCTCCTGCGTCGTTGCCGGAACCCGCAAGCGAGAATCTTCGCTCATACACAGGATAATGTTCGAGGGGTCAAACATTCAATTCGATGACACAGTCATCCCATGCTCAGTTCATAAACCAGGCGAGCCGCGCTGCGTGCCGTCCGAGCGTCAACGTCAAAGCGCGGATTCAATTCCACTACATCAGCCACGGCAAGTTTTCCGCTGGCCACAACTTGCTGGCACACCGCGCGAATAACTTCATAGGCGACCCCGAATCCTGCCGGCGCGCTAACCCCGGGCGCAACACTGGCAGGCAGAACGTCCAGGTCAATGGTCAAATACAGGAGATCAATATGCTCAAGGAAGTCAGCGACAAACCGCTGGGATTCTGCAAGCTGGCACTGCGTATCCAGCAGATAGCTAACGCCTAGTTCCTCCGCTTTATCGAACAGTGCTTTGGTATTTCCCGGGCGGCTGATACCCAACACGGCATAATTGAATTCACGGTCTTGGCCTTGCATTTTCCTCGCCAAATCAAGGAAGGGCGTTCCGCTGGTACGCTGCACCTCTTCGCGTAGATCGAAGTGCGCATCGAGGTTGAGAATACCGATACGCGCAGCCGGGTTGGCAGCTGCATATTGCAGAAGTCCACTGCCCGTGCCGTAGGCTGTTTCATGCCCACCGCCAAGGACGATTGGCAAAGCCCCTGCCTCCAAGGTTTGGGCGACGGCGAGCGCCAGACGGTCTTGGCCATCCTCCAGCTCGTCTGATTCAACCACCACATCCCCCAGGTCCACCAAGGTGCGATGTTCATGGATGGCCATTGGACTCAACGCAGTGCGCAGGGCTGCCGGCCCAGCTGCGGCGCCGGTACGCCCTTGGTTGCGCAGCACTCCGGCATCAGAGCAAAAACCGATCAGTGCCACCGCGCCGGGCAGTTCACCCGGTGAAGCCGTAACGATGTGCTGGTGCCAACGCAGATGCTCTGGCCCGTCTCCGTCGGTTCGTCCAGTCCATGCAATAGCCCCCCGGTCGGTGATGGCTTGATGTTGTGCTGCTTTTTCGCCCATGGGACTAAGCAGAACAGATTCCGCGTTCCGGTACTACCGTTCAGCTACAGTCGTTGTCCAGCATCTCAGACTCGCTTGGCTATTGGCCTAGTCCTCATGGATAAAGACGAACGCTGTCGTAGAGCCCGGTTCAATTTCGGTGCGTCCTGCATCCTGGATTACCGGCCCGGCAGCATGTTGCGACAGTGCCTCAAATTCCTTGCGCGGTAGATGGCGGATACCCACCGGCGCGTGAGCCTTGAGCCAGCTTTCAATACCCTGGCCCTCTGCTTCGGTCAGCCATGCGAACAGTGCGTGGGCGCACTGCGCAGCCGCCTTGCCGGTAGACATTTCCAGGGAGGCATTGACTGCAATGCTGACCTTCGCGGCCAGGATCTCCTCGCTCTTGGGCAGCTGCGTTCCTGAGACCTGCAGCTTGGCGATGAGCTTCGGCAGGTCTGAGGCAGGCAGTGGCGGAAGTCCAACAGCTTGTGCTTTTCCGACCTGGCTGACCATCTGGCCGGGGAACATTTCCAAGACCTTGGCGAACATTTTAGGGTTCGCACGGCGTACCGATTTGGCGAAGGCCTGCGAGGCCCACTGCTGCCAGTCCGGGTTCTGCGGATCTTGCAGGTAGGCGATGACTGCGGCCCGCGAAACGGCTGAAAGCCCCTCGTCCTCGGTCGACGGATCTTCCTTGTCGATTCGGAGGATGATGGGCTGGACCAGTTCTCCGGGGTCGCGATCGCGCAGTTCAGTCATGGCTCCATTCTAGGTGGCTCACCCACGTGGACAATGCAAAGGACCATGGGCGCGCGCCAGCCGAAGCAAAAGTGAACTATGGAATTGCGATGACAACCTTGCCGGATAAGCCACCGTCAATCATGGCTTGGAATCCCAGATGGATTTCATCCAGCGGGTACACGCGGTCGATAACTGGACGCAGCTGGTGCCGTTCGACAAAGTCCACCATGGCTGCAGTTTCGTCACGAGTCGACCCCGTGGAGCCGATCACTCGGAGCTGCTGGTAGAAGATGCGCCCAAGGTCAGCTTCTGGACTGGTGCCGCTGGTGGCGCCGGCAATGACGATGGCTCCGCCCAGTTTCAGGCAGCGCAGGGAGTGCGCCCAGGTAGCTTCACCAACGGTTTCAATCACGAGGTCCACACGTTCTGGCAGTCGGTCACCGGTATTGAAGGCTCCGGCGGCCCCCAGTTCGAGTGCCAGGTCGCGGTTCGCTTCTGAACGGCTGGTGGCGTAGACGGTTGCTCCGGCAGCGTTGGCTAAGGTGATAGCCGCGCTGGCAACGCCACCTCCGGCGCCCTGAACCAGGACCTTATGCCCTTCGCGCAGCTGGCCCTGGGTAAACAGCATTCGATAGGCAGTAGACCAGGCCACTGGCAGGCAGGCGGCTTCCTCAAAACTCAGTGATGCCGGCTTGTCCAGTACACAGCGTTCTGGAACGACAATGTACTGGGCGAATCCGCCGTCATGCTGTTCCGAGAGCAGCGCACGGTTAGGATCGAGGGTTTCATCTCCTTCTCCGGCATCAGCATCGGCGATTACGGGGTGAATGATGACTTCTCGACCGTCTTCGGTCACCCCAGCTACATCGCAGCCCAAGATGATGGGAATGTTCTTCGGATCATGCCCTACACAGCGCAGGGTCCACACATCATGCATGTTGACCGATGAGGCCTTGACACGAACCTTCACCCATCCTGGTTCCACGACGGGCTCCGGGACATCCTTGAGCACCAGTCCGGCCAACGGGTCGTTGGCGTTCTGCGAAACGGCTACGGCTGCGCGCATGTACTACACTCCTGGGAAATCTCGGGGGCGAGCTTTTAGTTCAAGGAAGCTCGGTTTATTCCCAGTCTTCGAGAGCTGGCCGGCGTTGTCCATGGACTGTGCCGCAGGGCGGAATGATCTGTTGGTACATGGCTTGGCCACCGCATAGAGTCCGGCAAGGTAATCAAAAGTCTTCAGAAGCCATCAGGAGTATCTTTGCCGGAGCAGACCGCACCAATCTGGCATTCGACCCCATCGGTCGAAATGCTTAATATCAAGGCCGAAGGCACGCTGAATCATAACTTGGGCATAGAAATCACCGGCATCACCAATGCCGCGTTGCAGGGCCGGATGCCGGTAGATGAACGCACGGTACAGCCGGCCGGCGTGCTCCATGGCGGAGCGTCGGTGGCATTCGCCGAAACGCTGGCTTCGTGGGCCGGGTACCTTGTCGTGGACAGCTCCCGTTTCCATGTTGTCGGCCAGGAGATCAACGCAAACCACCTGCGCCCGGTCATTGCAGGGCAGTATGTGCACGGCGAAGCGACCCCCATCCAGTTGGGCCGCCGGTCCCACGTATGGCAGATTGATATTCGCAACGAGGCCGGCAAGCTAGCATGCATCTCGCGTTGCACGCTGGCCGTCATTGATGTCCCCGGCCAGTACGCCACCAAAGAGGAACGCGCCTAGTCCAGTGGCTTGAACTGGGCTACCTGCGGAATGGTGGTGGTGACATGCAGAACTGCTTCATTCACCAGCGCACGGTAGCCATGCTTGATATCTCCCGGGAAGCGGAAGCTGTCTCCGGCTGAAAGTTCCACCCGGTCGAACTCGCCGGTGATGCAGACTCGTCCAGAAATAACGTAAACCTGATGCAAGGTGCCGCGAGAATGGGCGCGGAATGCCGCTTCGTCTCGGACTTGCACCCTGACGATGCTGGTCTCGGCGAATCCTGTTCCATAAATCCGGTCCAGGTCGCGCACCGCGCCTACCGGATGCTCGTGAAACGTCCCGTCGGTGGCGCGTTGCAGTTGAATATTGCTGCCATAGGTACTGAGCAGCGCCGGCATGCTTGTTCCCAGGCCTTCGCAGATGGTCTCCAAGGTCCCGATGGTCGGGTTGCCGTCGCCGGATTCGATTCGCGACAGCGTCTGCTTTGAGGTACCGGTACGGCGGGATAGTTCGCCAAGTGAAAGCCCACGCTCACGACGGAAACGACGGATATTCTTCGCAATGGTCTCATTGTGATCCATGGCCAAATTGTCTCTTATAAGTGACGCATTGTCATGAATCTTTGACTTTGGCGTTGCCGATCCCCACCATTAATTGGTATCCATTGACTTTTGGAGGACATGATCCGGCCAAGGAGTCTTCTTCGATCGGAGCCATGAGATGCCACCTTCAGCCTCATCACGAGATAACCGCACCGCGGTCGACAAGGCCATGGCCCTGCTGCGTGCATTCGAAGAAGAAGCCACCACCGGCGTGGGCGTCAGCGAACTAGCCCGGCGTGCCGAGCTGTCCAAGTCCACGGCTTTTCGCCTGCTTGCATCTTTGCAGTCCAACGGTGCAGTCGACCGCGCAGGCAACGCCTACCGTTTGGGCAAGATGATCCAGAATCTCGGCACTACGCAGGAATCGGATCTTCATGCACGACTGCGTGATGCCTTGACCCCCTATATGGTGAACCTGTACGAAACGACCCGCCAGACCGTGCATCTCGCAGTGCTCCAGGGAACCGATGTCGTGTACTTGAACAAGCTCTATGGGCAGTTGGCTGTGCGCAGCCCCTCGCGCATCGGCGGTCGCTTGCCTTCCTACTGCACCGCGGTCGGCAAGGTGCTCCTGGCCTACAACCCTGATGCCGCCGAAGTCGTATTGTCCAAGGACATGTATGCCTGGACCGAGCACACGATCACCGAGTCCTATCGGCTGTCGGCAGAGCTCAAGGCCATCCGCAAGGACAATGTGGGTTATGATCGCGAAGAAATCCTCATGGGCCTGAATTGCGTGGCCGCGCCAGTATTTGACGGCACCGGCCAGGCGGTTGCGGCGCTGTCCATTTCAGGTCCTACCGGCCGTTTCCGTCCGGAAAGCCAGACCTCAATTCTGCGCCGCGTCTCCTACGAAGCCTCGCGCGCCGCTGCTGCCGTTACAGCCGCGGCCCAACGCTCCTAATTTCCCGCTCAATGCAGCAAGACCGATGCCCCATGCATTGGGGCATCGGTCTTAGCGGGGGAACTGCTACTGGTACCTAGCGCGTAGGCACTTCATCAATGCGGCGTGATTCTTCCAGAACCCACGATGGCTCTGCAGTCATCAGGCTTACTGCCCGATCATGCAGATCCACATCCACCACGTAGCGGTAGCCAGCGCTTTCAGCACGGCCAATCTGTTCTATATCCTCTTCAGGTGTAGCGATCACCAGCCGGCGGCAGGCTTTGTCGCGACGCATGATTTCCTCAGACACCAGCTGCACACTGCCAGCTACTGCATCCTCCGATGGGTACACCACCCGGTCATGGGCCGAGACCGGATAGGCATCTTTCAATTCGCTATTCAGCGAAAGCACCACATCGCAGCGCCCCCGAGCTTGATCGGCTTCAAATATTTCAAAGCCGTGCTCGAAGCCCCTGGCTGCGGGCACTTCAGCCAATCGCCAGCTTTCAGGCAAAGGATCAGGCCACTTGATCAGGTCCAATTCATTTTCTTCGTGACTCATTTATTGCTCACCTCATCGACGCTATGGAACGGATCTTAGCTTTGTCGAGCTTGCCCGCGCCATTACGCGGAACATCTTCCAGCAGCATGATCTCCTTGGGCAGCTTGTAGCGAGCCACATGCGAGGTCGCGTAGTCGCGGATTTCCTCGACGGTCGGCTTCACTCCCGGCTTGCAGCTGATCACAGCAACCACTTTCTCACCCCACTGCTCGTCCGGGCGGCCGACAACAGCGACATCGGTCAGCCCTGGGAAGCCAGCCAACGCACGCTCTACCTCTGCTGGGTAGATGTTCTCGCCGCCCGAGATGATCATGTCCTTCAGGCGGTCAACGACGTACAGGTAACCGTCTTCATCGCGGTAGCCGATATCGCCGGAACGGAACCATCCATCGCAGAAAGCGGCTTCGGTTGCATCCGCGTTCTCCCAGTAGCCCCCGGTGATGTTTGGACCTTTGGCCCACATTTCACCTGTCTCGCCAGGGGTTTCTACATCCTGCAAGGTTGCAGGGTCCACGATGCGCACCTCGGTGTACGGCATTGGGATGCCGCATGACCCTGGCTTGCGGTGGGTGAATTCTGCTGGCAGATAGGTTGCGAATGGCGCAGTCTCTGTCAATCCCCAGGCCTGCTGCACGTTCACGCCTTTGGCCCTGTACTGCTCCAGCAGTACCGGCGGAACTGGGGCACCGGCGCAGATCAGCGCGCGCAGGCTGGAGATGTCGCACTTTTCGAACTCGTCGGTCTGTTGCATTGCACCAAGCATCGCGGGCACCAAGAAGCTCTGGTTGATCGCGTACTCTTCGATGTCGCGCAGTGCCTGGCGAGGATCAAAGGTACGCCGAATGATGGTGCGGCCACCGCGTACGATGCTTCGAATGGTCAAGGCATTCAGCCCACCAATGTGGAACAACGGGGCTACAGCCAGATTGCTGTCTCCACGCCGGGTGTCGACCAGCGAATCAACGTTCACCGAGTTCCACCAAACGTTGCCGTGGGTCAGCTGCACGCCCTTGGGCACCCCGGTAGTGCCGGAGGTGAACATCAAGATGCCCAGATCGGATTCGTGGCGTGCTACCGGATCGCCCAGCCCGGCGCCGCCACCGGCAGCAAGGAATACGCTGAGCATCTGGAAGTACTCCGGCACCTCGTGCTTGATGGGTGCCAGCTGGTCATTATCGACCATGATCAGTCCGGTGGTTTCACGCAGCTGATCGAGGCTGGGGATCAATTCGATGACCTCTTGGTGCCCGTTCTCGACGATGAGCACTTTGGGCCGGGAACGCTTCACTAGATCTTCAACTTCCAACGGTGCCAAGCGGAAGTTCAGTGGCTCGTAGACGGCACCAACCCACCACGTAGCGAGATTGATGATTAGGAAGTTGGCGCTGTTCAGGCCCAGATAGGCAACTCGGTCGTTTTCCTTGACGCCGCTGGCAACCAGCGCTTTGGCATAAACGCGGATTTCCTCGACCAGCTGCGCGTAGGTCCAGGTCCGATCGCCATAGACCAGTGCTTCCTGGTCCGGGAAGAACTTTGCCTGGCGCACTACCCCGCTGGCGGCATTGATATCGATGTCTTTCACAGCTTGTCTCCTCCTGCTGCACGGTCACCGAAACCACGGATGCCAATGCCCCCATCGGCTTGGATGATCTGTCCGGTGATATTGCTTGAATTCTTCTTCGAGGCCAGCAATACGTATGAACCTGTGAAATCCACTGGGTCGGTCGACGCGTCGTGCAGTGGAATGAGCGGATTATTGCCGGTGATGGTCGATTTGGCGAAGGAATCACTAATCGAGCGATCGGCCAGTCCAGTGGATTCTGGGCCGCGCAGGTCGGTATCCATGCCACCGACGGCTACGCCATTGACGCGCACCTTCGGGGCGAGTTCATAAGCCAACTGGTTCACCAGGCCGCGGGCAGCAAACTTGCTGGCCGTGTAAACGGGCCCACCGCCTGCGGTGTAGAAGGACGCGTTGGATAGCGTCATGACAATGGAACCGCCACTGGCCACCAGATGGCGCCATGCGGCTTCAACGGTGAGCAGGTAGCCCTTGACGTTGATGGAGAACAACTCGTCGAAGGAATCCGAAAGCTGTTTTCCGTCCAACTTGGTCACCGGGCGGTTGTAATCCCAGATCCCGGCGTTCGGCACGAGGATGCTCAACTTGCCGAAGTGCTCAACGGCCTGCTCCACGGCGGCATGCAGGGCTCCGGAATCCCGCACGTCCGCGGAGATCGCCAGCATATTCTCCGGGGCCGCCGATTCCGCAACGACCTTCTCAAGCTTGTCCTGGTTGCGCCCGAGGATTGCGACCTTCGCGCCTTCGGCGAGGAAGCGATCGGCCACCGCGCGTCCTATGCCGGAGCCTCCGCCGGTGATCAGGGCGACGTCGCCCGATAGCCAACCGGCTGCGTTCTCTTTAGTGCTCACGAGTTGTTCTCCTGAAGATTTAGCAGAAGCGCGACCGGCCGTTTCCAGCTAGGCCGCACTTCCAAGGCAAGGGTTTAGAAGAAAGTACTCAGGTTCTTCGCCTGCAGAACGTTCTGGTCGAAGAGCAGCTCGCGGCGTGCAACGCCGAAGCTTCCATCTTCACGCACGCGCACAATGTCGGTGCGGCCGCCGCAGTAGATATCGGTTTCGGTCTGCAAGCGATTGCGGTACACCAAAAACGCGCAACGCACCGACAGTTCGTTTTCGCTGACCCAATGCGCGGTGACATTGGAAATCAGGTGGCGGGTGCGCGAAGGAGGATCTTCAGCCCACGCCATGCCTGAGTCGTAGCGGCGGATACGCCACGCGAGCGACTCCTTGGTTTCGTCGAAGTACGCTGCTTCCCCTTCGCGGCCGATAGCCAGCGCAGCTTGGCGGCGCAGGCGGTTGGTGCGCAGCGGTGCGAAGTAGAACAAGTCTTCTTCAAAGATTTCCAACCAGTCGGCAAAGCGGCCATCATCTAGCAGTTCGGCTTCACGGAAGTAGAACTGGGAGATGCGATAGTGCAGTTCCGAATCAACCAGCTCGCCAGCAAGCTCGAATTCCGGGCTCTGGCTACCTGCAATTGCGTTTTCAGTCACGGTTTTCCCTCAATTCCTTTCGGCAAGCCCTAGCGGGCCAGCTTCTTCAGATCAATGGATGGGTCAGCCAGTTGCTGCGCGTTCACTGGCTTCTGCTTGTCGATGATCCGGCGGGCAGCGCGCACCATCAGACCACCGTCGATCGCTGCGCAACCAGCGAGCAGGCCTTGGTCGTCGATGCGGAACGCGGCGACGGGAATGCCGTCGAGTTCACGGGTCACCAAGGTGCCTTCGCCGAGCATGGAGCCCACTCCTTCGACGTGCACGCCGTGGCGGTCCGACCAGAACCAGGAAGCGCCGTGCGATGGCAGGTCTTGTCCGAGCAGGGCCGCGGCAACGGTAGTGCCGGTGTTCATGGCGTGTTCCCAATGCTCTGCACGGCGCAGCAAAGTGCCATCTGGCAAGCGGGTGCGCGCGGTATCACCGATGGCAAAGACGTTCGGGTGGCTGGTGCGCTGGGACTCATCGACCAGGATGCCGTTGTCGGTGTCCAGGCCGCTGGCCGAAGCCAGTGCGGTGTCGGCAACAATGCCGATTCCCACCAGCACCACGTCGGCTTCGACCCTGCCATTGTCCTTGAGCTCAATGGTGTGCACGCCAGCTCCATTGACGGTGATCTCGGTGGGGACTCCGGTGACGACCAGGACCCCGTTTTCGCCGTGCATTTGATGCAGGCGGGTAGCCAGCACTTCGCCCACGGCTGGAACCAATGGCGGGTCGATTGGATCAATCAGGGTCACATCGGCACCGAGCCGCAGGGCCGAGGAGGCAACCTCAGCGCCGATCAGCCCCGCGCCAACGATAGCCAACCGAACACCTTCGCCAAGCACCGAACGCAGGTGATCCGCATCCTTCATCGTGCGCAGCTCCAGTACCGTGGGCAGTTGCCCGCCGGGGATTGGCAACCGGCGGGCGGTACCACCGGTAGCCAGGACAATCTTGTCGGCGTGCAGCTTCTGGCCATCGGAGAGCACCACCGATGGTGCGTCAGCATCCAGCTCGACAACCTTGGCGGTGATGACCTCGACGCTGTTCTCGGTGAACCAATCGGCGGCACTGAGCAGGATCTGCGTTGCATCGCGCTTGGCCAGCAAGTAGTCCTTGCTCAGCGGCGGACGATCATAAGGCAGCCCCTCCGGGTCTACGATTGCCAGTTTGCCGGTGAAGCCCTTTTCGCGCAGCTGGCGGGCTGCGGTGAATCCCGCCATGCCTCCGCCTGCAATGATCACTGATTCCGGTGCCATGATCTTCCTGTTCGTTAGTCGTTCTTCGCGCGCCTATTTAGGCAATTGCGTCCACGTTCGGGTGCAGCAGCAATTCCTCGCCGTTGACCTCGACCTTATGGGTTCGGGCAGCGATGGTTGCAGGCATGCACAGTGCGGTGCCTGCCTTGAGGCAGAACTTCGCCGAGTGAACTGGGCATTCGACCTCCGTACCTTCGATCCAGCCATCAGCCAGCGAAGCATCCTCGTGGGTGCACGTGTCGTCCAGTGCGTAGAAGTTTCCATCCTCGGCGTGGAAAATCGCAATGTCGTTGCCGGTGCCGTTCTCGTCGCCCGGAATAACCTTTGCTTCGCCTTCTTCGATGTCCTCAACGGAGCCGATGCTCAATGGGGTGCTCATGGTTACTTGTTCCTTTCGTGCCATGCCGGGGTGTTCATGATCTGGGCCCAGTGCTTGTAGAAAGCGCGGCCTGCGGCGTCCGAGTACAGTTCGCTGGTGGTGCCGGGGTAGACACCGTCTTCGCGTTCCGAACCGATGCCCATCTGGAAGTTCAGCGGGACGCGGTTGGTGACGAAGCCACCGGAGATGGCTTGGATTTCAGACCAGTTCTCTCCGTCATCTGCCTCGAAGATGCCCGAGGGGCCAAAGGTACGCAGGTTGTACAGGCGCTGGGCGTCTTTGACATCGTCCGGCATCGATTTATCGACCAGGACCCATGCCCAGACCTCGATCTTGTTCGGGCCTTTGGGGTGCCAAACGCGGATCGAACCGTTGACCGGAAGGTAGGAGAAGTTCGGGAAGACTGTGGCGTGACCGGTAGTCATCGGGCCTTCAACGGCTGCATCGCCGAGGCGTTCGCGCAGCATCTCGTAGTCGTAGTACTCATGCACCGGACGCGCATCGAAGCGGGACTTCGGGTGGGTCGGGAAACCAGCACCATGTCCGTTTTCGCTGACGAATTGGCGGCCAGGGGTGGCAGCGATGTCCGGCTTTGGGCCTTTGCCAGTTGGCGAGAGGACCATCAGCGCCGATGCGTGGGACATGTTCACGTGGTACCAGTCGGTGGCGAACTGCTCGGCAGCGAGCTTCCAGTTGCCATCCAGTTCCCACTTCATCACACCGCCCATAACCTCGGTGCCTTCCGGGTCGCGGTCCAACATGGCATCCATGTAGTAACGCATATCGCCCAGGGCTTCCTCCAGCGGCTCAGCTTCATGGTCCCAATTGCCGAAGAGCAGACCCTTGTATTCCTGAACGTTGGGAACCTCGATCAGGCTCCACTTGTTCCTGTCGAAATCTTCTGGGTAGGCCTTCTCGTTAGGCACGGACTTCAGCGCACCGGCCAGGTCGAATGACCAGCCGTGGTAAGAGCAGGTGAACATCTTGGTGGCACCGGCGTCAGCGCGGCACAGTCGAACGCCGCGGTGTCGGCAGGAGTTCAGGTATGCGCGGATCTTCTTGGTCTTGTCCATGGTGACGATGATGGGATCTTCACCCATGAAGGTGGTGAAGAAGTCGCCTGGCTTCTTGAACTGGCTGGTGTGCGCCAAGAAGAGCCAGCTACTGGCGAAGATGCGTCGCTGCTCTTGGGCATAGATTGCTGGTTCGCTGTAGATGGCACGGTCAATCAGACCGCCATCGGAGTCGACAAGGGAGCTGACATCAATGTTGCGATTCAGCTCTTCCGGGCGTTTCATCCGACCGATGGAAGCGTTGGCTTCCGGCTGTGTCGAACAGCTATCAGCGGATGGACAATTATCAGCGGTGCTCATCTGCATACCGTCCTTGCTCTGGTGTGGTGCCGCCTAAGCTCCGGCGACCTTGCTCGTGATCCATTGACACATGCGGGGAGTGAATCACGCCACCCGGTGTTCCGAACCATAAGAACGCCCCCGCTGTCAAGGTGCGGCATGGCGGCGGTCACCATCGTCCGGGCATTCGCGTTTCAGTGCCGGAAATCCGGGGAAAACAGCCTGCCGAAAACCGCGCCCTGCGCACACTGGGATGCTGGCGGCGGTCCATGCGCAAAATTTTCCAGCCCCGGCCTCAAGGCGCCGCCCCCAGGGTATTGAAAAGCGGTCACGACACTGTCCTCGAACACTCTCCAACGCCACCTGCTGGCCCCGGCAGCAATCGGACGACCAACTGAATCCACAAGTGAGACGCAGATTTCATCTCATATTCAAGCGCACTCTTGGCAACAAGGTCTCAGTACCGTTCCGGTGTGCGGAACGGTACTTGGCAAGTTCGCCGTAACTCACCTCACACTGTTCAAAGCGCAATAGCACGCCGGGGACAGCGCCCCCAAGCCGTTCATCGTCACCCTTTACGACACTCGGAGCTCGCAATGGATCAAGCATCAACCTCGGCCGCAAAGCCGACAACAACCAAGGAATCCCGAAGGGCGCTGATTTCCAGCTTCCTCGGATCCACTGTGGAGTACTACGACTTCCTGCTCTACGGCTCGGCCGCAGGCTTGGTCTTCCCGCACCTGTTCTTCTCGGACGAAATGGACCCGACATTGGGTATGGTGCTTTCGTTCGTGATCTTGCTGGCTGGATATGCCACCCGACCAATCGGCGGCGTGCTCTTTGGCCACTTCGGTGACCGCTTCGGACGCAAGAACATGCTTTTCATTACGTTGATGATGATGGGCCTGGTTTCGGTGGGCATCGGCCTGATGCCAACCTACGACGCCATTGGCGTCGCGGCCCCGCTGTTGCTGGTACTGCTGCGCGTAATCCAGGGTCTGGCCGTTGGCGGCGAATGGGCTGGCGCTACTCTTATGGCTGCCGAGCATGTTCAGGAAAAGAACCGCGGCCTGGCAGCGTCGATCGCGGTAACCGGAGGTCCAACCGGTTCCGTTCTGGCAACCTTGATCCTCGGCCTCTTCGCAGGTTTGCCGCAGGAGCAGTTCCTGTCCTGGGGCTGGCGCATTCCGTTCCTGCTCTCGGCCGCGCTGGTTATCATTGGCCTTTACATGCGTTACCGAGTGACTGAATCTCCTGACTTCGTAGAAGCCCAGAAGTCCGGAAAAATTCATACGGGTGTGCCAATTGTCCGCGTGCTGACCCAGTACCCGCTGTCTTCGTTGTACGGAATCCTGGCCGCTGCCGGCCCGCTGTTCATGCAGTCCTTGCTGGCCATATTCATGGTTCCCTACGTTGTCGAATCCGGGGCAGTTGATCGCCAGCAGGCGCTGATGATGCTCACCGCTTCCTCATTCGTTCATATCTTCGCAATTCCATTCTTTGCGGGCCTTTCGGACCGGTTCGGGCGACGTCCGGTGATGCTGGTTGGCGCCGGCATCTCCATCGCCCTGGTCTTCCCTATGTTCGCGTTGTTCAACTCCGGCAGCTTCTGGCTTATCGCGTTGGCATTCATGGTTGGCAACCCAATCATCCAGGCATCGATGTACGGTCCAATCGGCGCCTTCCTGGCCGAGAAGTTCGACACCCGGGACCGCTACACCGGTGTATCACTGACCTTCCAGCTCGGTTCGCTGGTCGGTGCAGGTACTGCTCCCCTGATGGCTACCTGGTTGATCAATCTGGGCAACGGTGGCGGCACCAGCAACATCGCTTGGTACTTCATCTTGCTGATCGTTCTGGCTGGGCTATCGGTCTACCTGTCCAAGGAAACCCGTAGCCGCGCAGCACGTACCACGCTGCGCGCCGAGGAAACCATTGACGACAAGGTTCTCGGCCAGTAATCGAAGCAAACCGCGGATGGGACGGGCCTGAACTCTCGGGTCCGTCCCACCGATGCGTTCGGCGCATCCGATTTTTGCAAGTCAACGAAGTCTAGTGAAATCTTAATTCTCCAACCACGACCTGCACCCTACAGTGGTGTGCGGGCCCGTCCCCAGTTCAAGAACCTTAGGAGCAACCATGGCAATTCCGAACAGCGTAGAAGAACTCGGCGCTCTCGTTGACAAGTTCCTCTCCCGTTTGGGCTTCGATGACATTGTCACCACCCTTGGGCTCGTGCCGCATGCCGCCGACGGCAAGAGCATCAGCCTGCGCATGCCATTGAAGGATCCCCTGGCCCAAGCCAACGGCATGTTTTCGGCCGCCGCGCAGTTCGGAGCCGCCGACATCGCCGGAACTTTCTTGGCCATGGCGGCTTACGCAGACAGTGGCCAGTTCCCGCTGGCCGTGCAATCGAACCAGAACTACATGAGCAATTCCAAAGCGGATTATGCCGTAGCGACCGCGCGCATCCTGCGCGGCGGGGGCTCCGTTGCGGTCACCGAGGTGACCGTCGCTGACAGCGAAGGCAAAGAGCTAATGCACTCGACGTTCACCTATGTCATCAAGGAACGCAAAGTAGGCAAGTAACCTGCTTCGTTCCGCTAGATGGAACGAGAGGGCGCATTGCTCAGGCAATGTTCCTATCGTGGAAATTAGGATTCCCGCCGTGCACAACTTTCATCGTTGCCCGGCACCCGTGAGCAAGTTTGAAGGAGCGTCCCATGACTGAGACCGCAATTCCGCAGTACACCACCGACAAGTTCTTCGGCCTGGAAGACAAGTGGCTGCAAACCGCAGAAGGCGAACTGACCCACTACCACGAGCTAGGCGAAGGCACGCCAATCCTGTTCCTTCACGGTTCGGGTACCGGAGTCACTGCCGCAGCTAACTGGTGGCTCAATCTTCCGGAGCTGTCCAAATCCGGCCGCTGCATCGCTATCGATTCGGTGGGCTACGGCCAGACCATCGCCCCAGAAGACATCCAGTACGGCATCAAGGAATGGGTCCGCCACGCGGTACGTACCTTGGATGCTTTGGGCATCGAGAAGACCTGGATCGTTGGCAACTCGCTAGGCGGCTGGCTCGCATTCCAGTTCGCCATCGACTTCCCCGAGCGCCTGCTCGGCGTGGTATCCATGGGCACCGGCGGGGCCAAGCTCACCGGTGCTTTGAAGGGCCACTCCAACCCAGTGCTCACCGAAGAAGGCATCCGCAAGACCTTGGAAATGTTCGTAGTGGACAAGTCCCTTGTCACCGACGAATTGGTTTCCCTGCGCTACCAGTCGGCGCTGAACGATACCGCGTCGGAGCGTCTGGCGAACGTAGTTGCAGCTCGCGACCGCGACCGCACCGAACTGCCGCTGGACTTCGATGTTCTGGCCAAGCTGGAAATCCCGGTACTGCTGATCCACGGTGTCCAGGATGTAGTCATCCCGGTTTCGCGCACCTGGGAACTGCTGAACTTGATTCCGAACGCCGATGCGCACATCTTCAGCCAGTGCGGCCACTGGTCCCAGGTGGAACGCGCCGAGGAATTCAACCAGGTAATTTCTTCCTACCTGGCACGCCACGCCTAATCGGCAAAGTTTCCGAGTGGCGGGGGGGGGGGGG
>NZ_JBOGEG010000017.1:74116-81401 GCF_050701915.1 Glutamicibacter sp.
AGTCAGCAGGCCTCGGCAAACACCGCCACTGTTGCTTAACCCGGAATTCGCCCGATTCCTGAGGCGAGAAGCACGTCACTTTGAACAGTATTCGCTCAGTGTTCCGACTGATGGAACGCGAACTAGCTACTGCGGCTCAATGCGAGTGGAATAGAACTTAGATAAATAAGCAACACGCATTGGTCTGCTTCTATCCCAAGGAGAACTTCATGCCACAGGCATTGCTATGCATGTCCCACAGTCCGCTGCTGGAACACACCAATCCACCAGCTGAGGTCAAAGCCGCAGTTGAAGAAGCCTTCGAGAAGGCTCGCGCCTTCGTCAAGGATTTTGATCCAGATCTGATCATCAACTTCGGTCCGGACCACTACAACGGTTTCTTCTACGACCTGATGCCCCCCATTCTGCATCGGCTACGAAGCACTGGGCACCGGCGACTACAACTCGTGGGATGGACCGATCAACGTTCCAACCACTATCTCCCAGGACCTGGCAGAATTTGTCATCTCCCAGGACATCGACACCGCCATCAGCCGCAAGATGGAAGTTGACCACGGTGCGGTGCAGCCCGTGGAAATCATGTACGGAAATCTGTCGGACAAGCCGATGATCCCCATCTTCGTGAACTCCGTGGCCCGCCCCTTCGTCAAGGTTTCCCGCGTTCGCAAGTTCGGCCAGGCTGTCGGCGAGTTCTTCAAGAACTCCGACAAGAAGGTCTTGTTCATCGGTTCGGGTGGACTCTCCCATGATCCCCCTGTGCCGCAGATCGCCACCGCTACCGAGGAGCAGCGTGCTTTCCTCACCGATGGCCGCAAGCCGACGCCGGAGGCCCGTGCGGCACGCCAGCAGCGCACCATCGATACGGCCGTTGCTTTCGCCAAGGGCGAGGCCGACATCATGGACCTGAATCCGGAGTGGGATCAGGCGTTCCTGGAAATCTGCAAGTCCGGTGATGTCACCGGGTTCGATGCACTGAACGCAGACGAGATGGACGCGGTAGCAGGCCATTCCTCGCATGAGGTTCGCACTTGGGTTGCCGCATACTCGGCGCTCAAGGCCTGCGGTGATTATGAGGTCACCTACGAGTTCTACAAGCCAATCAAGGAATACATTGCCGGTTTCGGCGTAACGACAGCGGTGATCAAGTAATGACTCAAGCTCCACAGGCAGGCGCAGCGGACTGGGCAAGCAACCATTCCTCCCAAGCCCCACGCAGCGAACTAATCAAGCGACTGGCCAGCGAACTGCTGGCCGCGACCGAGACCCGGGACCCGGTTCCACCGTTGCGTGATCGTGTACTGGAGATGACCCTGGAAGATGCGTACCAGGTTCAGGATGCGCAGTTGCAGCATCATGTAGCCAATGGCCGCGTGCTGGCGGGCCGCAAGGTCGGGCTGACTTCGCTGGCCATGCAGCAGCAGCTGGGCGTCGACTCGCCGGATTTCGGCTACTTCTTCGCTGACATGGTGCACCACGAAGACGCGTCCATCCCAGCAGGCAATTTCATTTCGCCAAAGGTAGAACCAGAATTCGGATTCGTGCTCAAGGAAACACTTTCCGGTCCGGGCGTCACCCGCGAGCAGGCAGCTGCAGCGATTGGTGAAGTCTATGCAGCCATCGAGATCATCGATTCGCGGGTTGCCGATTGGAACATCAAGCTGGTGGACACCGTCGCTGATAACGCCTCCTGCGGGGCGATTGCCGTCGGCACCACCCCCTTGGAGGTAGCCATCGAGGACCTGGCCGACGTGGAATGCTCGCTGCTCATCGACGGCAAGATCGTTGCCAGCGGCAAGGGCGAAGCGGTCATGGGTGACCCGGTAGCCCCACTGGCATGGCTCGCGAACGTCCTCGGCGAACAGGGTGTAGCCCTGGAAGCCGGCCAGCTGATCCTGCCAGGCTCCTTCACCGGTGCCGTCCCAGTCGAGCAGAACACCAGTGCCACCGCTGATTTCGGTGCGCTCGGCTCGCTGACCATCAATTTCTCCTAGCAACGCCCGCCGTTGCCCCACGAACTCGTTTTTGCCCAGTAGCTAAGGAAGCTCTCTCATGGCCAAGAAAACTGCCGCCATCGTCGGTTCCGGAAATATCGGTTCCGACCTCATGTTCAAGATCATGCGCCGCTCGACTAACGTCGAGGTCAAGTACATGATTGGTGTAGATCCAGCATCAGACGGACTGGCTCGCGCTGCCCGCCTGGGCATCACCACATCCGCCGAGGGCGTGGACTGGCTGCTAGCCCAGGACGAGCTGCCGGACTTCGTCTTCGAATGCACCTCGGCCAAGGCCCACGAGGCCAACGCACCGAAGTACAAGGCCGCCGGAATCCACGCCATCGACCTGACCCCGGCTGCGGTTGGCCCCTACCTGGCTCCGGTGGTGAATCTGGATACGCTGACCGACACCATGAACGTCAACATGATCACCTGCGCCGGCCAGGCCACCACACCGATCGTTGCCGCGGTCTCCTCCATCGTCCCGGTGGAGTACGCCGAGATCGTTGCTTCCATCGCGTCGAAGTCCGCCGGCCCGGGCACGCGAGCGAATGTGGACGAATTCACCGAAACCACCGCCAAGGCCCTTGAGGTGGTTGGCGGTGCGAAGCGCGGCAAGGCGATCATCATCATCAACCCGGTGGAACCGCCGATGATGATGCGCAACACCATTTACTGCATGATTCCGGCAGAAGCCGCTGCACCCGGTGATACCCGCGAAGCGATCCGCGCCGCCATCGACAAGGCTGCCGAGCAGATCCGCGACTACGTCCCGGGCTACCAGTTGCGCCTGGAACCGCAGTTCGAGGAAGCCCGCGAGGACTGGGGCGGCTTTGGCCGAGTCGGCATCTGGGTCCAGGTAGCTGGCGCCGCCGATTACCTGCCGGAGTACGCAGGCAACCTGGACATCATCACCGCTGCAGCCACCCGCACCGCGGACCTGCTCTCAGAGAAGATCGACGCCGCGCGTTCCGCCGCGTCGGTGAACTAAGGATTAGGGGACGCAATCATGACTGCACCTATGGATACCGCTTTCGACATCCGTCTGACCGACACTACCCTGCGCGATGGATCGCACGCCATGAGCCACAAATTCACCGAAGAGCATGTTCGCTCGGTGGTTCGTGCGCTGGATGACTCCCGTGTTGAGGTCATTGAAGTAACCCACGGCGATGGCCTGGGCGGCTCCTCCTTCAACTACGGCTTCTCGCTGACCCCGGAATTGGATCTGATCAAAGCCGCTGTGGACGAAGCCAAGCAGGCGAAGATCGCTGTGCTGATGCTGCCAGGACTTGGCACCATCCACGACCTGAACCAGGCCCATGAAGTTGGAGCATCGGTAGCCCGCATCGCCACCCACTGCACCGAGGCGGACGTTTCGATCCAGCACTTCCAGCACGCACGCAAACTGGGCATGGAGACCGTCGGCTTCCTGATGCTCAGCCACCGCATTACCCCCGAGGAACTGGCCAAGCAGGCACGCATCATGGCTGATGCGGGGTGCCAGTGCGTCTATGTGGTGGACTCGGCCGGCGCGCTGATCCTGGATGATGTCTCTGACCGCGTTTCGGCACTGGTTGCCGAACTGGGCAGCGACGCGCAGGTAGGCTTCCACGGCCACCAGAACATGAGCTTCGGTGTTGCCAACTCGGTGTACGCGGTGCGTGCCGGCGCCAAGCAGATCGATGGCACCTTGATGGCTCTGGGCGCAGGTGCGGGCAATTCCCCTACCGAAGTTCTGGCTGCCGCTTTCGACCGGCTTGAGATCAAGACCGGTGTCGACATCCAGGGCGTCATGGCTGCGGCTGAAGATGTAGTCAAGCCATTCATCACCCGCATGCCGGTGATGGACCGTGCTTCGATCATGCAGGGCTATGCAGGCGTGTACTCCTCATTCCTGATCCACGCCGAACGAGCAGCAGATCGCTATGGCGTTCCTGCATATCGCATCCTCGAAGAGGTCGGCAAGGCCGGATACGTTGGCGGCCAGGAAGACATGATTGTTGACGTGGCGGTGCAGTTGGCTGCGCAGAAGTAGGACGCCTCCGAGTGCAACGGAAGCCGCAAAGTCTCAGACTGGGCGGCTTCCGTTTCCGTTCTTGATGCTATGCACTGAGGAAGGTCACGGTGATACGCGCCGGGATCTGCGCGTAAACCGCATGCAGGACGTTAGCCTCAACGAATATGCAGCCGCCAACGGCTAGCGGGTATTTGCGCCCTTCTACGGTGAACTCGATTTCGCCTTCAATCACCGAAACGATGATCGGGGTGCGAGCTACATGTTCTTTCAGCTCGACATTCGCGTCAAAAGCAATTTCCGTGATCTGCGCTTTTTCGCCGGCGAAGATTCGCTTGGCCGCATATTTTCCCGGCTTGAGCGGGTTGCGCTCCGCATTGCCCACCGCTGAAAACGAAATCAGCTCGGATTGTTCAGCAGCAGTATTTTCGCTCAAGGGAATTCCCGCTTTCCGGTGCATGTGAATCGACGTCGATTTACCTACCAGCATGCTCCTTTTCCCCTTCGGGAGCCAACTACCACCTGAAACCTGCAGTCCACTGCGCTGCTGCACGTCATACCGGCAGCTTCCGAATCCGGGAACCGATCGCTGGCAGCCGCACCTCGCAACGCCGTGTCCTTGTTTACGCGGGTTTTTCCCGTTCAAGAAGCAAGGTGCGCCCGGTCTATGCCATGATCAAAGCGTGAATAAAGACGCTACCTCACCTGCTCGCACCGCAGGGTCGCAAACTCTAGCGCGCGGCCTGGCGATTCTCCGCTTGGTCACGGAAGCTGCCGATGGCTTGTCTCCCGCCGAGGTAGCCGCCGCAGCCGACGTGCATCGCACGGTGGCCTACCGGATTCTCAATACGTTGTGTGATGCGCAGATGCTGCGCCGGGGATCCGATGGCCGCTACCGCGGCGCGGCCGGTTTGCTCCCCTTGGCCGCGGCTGGTCACCAGCATCTTCGCACCGCGGCTTTGCCCTTGCTGCGCGAAGCGGCCGATGAATTGGGCATCACCGTTTCGCTACTGGTGCGCGAAGCAGATATCGCGGTGGCGCTCGCTGTGGTCTCGCCACGCCACGGTACCTATCACGTAGCCTTTTCCGAAGGCTCGCATCACCCCATTACGCAGGGAGCCGCGGGCATGGCACTGCAGGCCGCCGAACCCGAGCGCGCCACCGATTCCGAGCAGATCCGCGATGTGCGCAAACGCGGCTATGCACAGACCTTCGGGCAAGTGGAAGAGAACATGCACGGCTTGGCTGTGCCCCTGAAGCTTGGTGCCGGGCAGCCTTTTGCATGCTTGAATGCGATTACCGTTCGCGAGCAGCAAGCTGCTGATTCGGCCAAGACCCTGCAACGCATCGCAGCCGAGCTGTCTCGGCTTATCCGCATCTGATCCCCTTTTCGGCAGCAAACGTTCTGCCATGCGGAACGCCCGGTTGACCCACGTCACAGACAGTGGTGTTATGGAACTCAAAAGCGGTGCACATACTGTTCAAAAGTGTGCGTTATTGACACAAAAGTGAGTTTTCAATGGCTGAGTCCACACCTACCACCAGTGAAGTCCTGATTGTCGGCGCCGGTCCAACCGGCCTCATGCTCGCCAATATCCTTGGTGGCTACGGCCATTCGGTGACTGTGCTCGAAGCACGCGACACCCTGATCGACTATCCGCGAGGCGTGGGGCTGGATGACGAGTCGCTGCGCACCATCCAGAGCATCGGCCTGGTTGAACAGGTCCGCCCGCACACCACCCCGCAGCACATCATGCGCCTGGTCAATGGCCGAGGCAAGAGCATCATCATCAATAACCCGCAGACCGATGAATTCGGCTGGGAACGCAAGCACGGATTCATCCAGCCAGAAGTAGACCGCGAGCTCTTCAATGGCCTGAGCCGATTCGCTAACGTCAACGTTCACTTCGGCCACGAAGTCCTGGACGTTGAAGAGTCCGCAGACCGTGTCACCGCCATTGCCCGGACTACCGACGCAGCAGGCAACGATACTGAGACCCGCTTCGAAGCCCAGTACCTCGTTGGTTGCGAAGGCGGCAAGTCCCCGACCCGAAAGCGCCTGGGCGTGAGCTTCGAAGGCGAATCGCCATCCACTCGCTGGCTCGTGGTCGACGTGAACAACGACCCGCTGGGCACGCCAAACGTTTTCCTGGGCGCCGACCCGGAGCGTCCTTATGTTTCTATCGGCTTGCCGCACGCAGTACGCCGCTGGGAGTTCATGCTCCGCGACGACGAAACCGAAGAGCAGGCAACCGATCCTGAATTCGTGAATCAGATGCTGGCCGCCCACGTACCGGATCCGAGCACTCTGAACTACATCCGGCGCCGCGTATTCACCCACCACGCGCGCGTGGCTGGCTCATTCCGCAAGGGCCGGCAGATTATCGCCGGCGACGCCGCGCATCTGATGCCAGTATGGATGGGACAGGGCTGGAACTCCGGCATGCGCGATGCCACGAACCTCGGCTGGAAGCTGGCCACCATCCTCTCCGGCCAGGCCACCGATAAGCTGCTCGACACCTTCACCGATGAGCGCCGCGACCACGCAAAGGCGATGGTGGACCTGTCGCTGACCATGGGCAAGATCATCAAGATCACCAACCCGCTGGGTGTCATCGCTCGTGATACGGCATCCAGCGTGCTCAATCTCTTCCCATCGGTCAAGAGCTACTTCGCGGATATGCGCTTCAAGCCCATGCCGCGCTACGTCAAGGGCGTGCTGGCCGACCCGAGCACCAAGGCTTCGGGCAGCGCCAACGGCAAGCTGACCAGCAAGCTGATTCCATTCACCACCGCGAACACCACCGTTTCGCCAGTGGGCGTGCAGTTCATCCAGCCCAAGGTGCGCACCGATGAGCTGGGCACCGTGCTGCTCGACGAGGCTGTTGGCAAGTGGTGGACCCTGCTGGTCTGGGGCAACGATCCAGCGGATGTCCTGCCGGCGCGCACTCGTGCCAAGCTCGCGGAGCTGGGGGCACGCCTGGTCGCAGTTGTTCCTGAAACCCAGTACGGATGGGCCAAGCGCGACATGCACGAGGACACCTTGGTCCTCTCGGATGCCACTGGCCGCTTGAAGAAGTGGTTCGACGACCGTCCAACCCCAATGCTGCTGATCCGCCCGGACCGCTTCGTTGCCGGCGCCTGCCTGAACCAGGACGGGCCGCAAACCATTGATGCGGTCTTGGCAGCAATGAATTTCCAGGGGGCAGCTCGCGCCGTTGCTGATGCTTCGACAGCACCGGCTAACTAATGCAAAGACCGTGCGGCCTTGGCG